>JAKAIE010000048.1 GCA_021814475.1 Nitrospirota bacterium | reverse complement strand
TCCTCTCCCCTGTAAAAAGTTCCCCCATTTTTTTAAAAACAATTACCAACCACTTCCTTTTTCCCATGAATCCTTGTCCCGCAACGCTTTACTCTTTCCGATGCTCGATTATTGGGGGAACTCCTGATAAGGCCAATAGAGATCAGCGATTCGCGGGAACGTTCCAGACCTTGGGTCAGTTGATGCATCTTGTATCGGACTCGTCGGTGCCGGCTCACGTCAGAAATGATTCCCACATACTTGCGGCTGTCGGAATAGATTGGAATTACGAAAGCTGGGCTAGAGAAAACTGGAATAGCTACATTAGGGCCCATGGATTATATAATGGGAAGAAGATCGACGATGCTGTTTTTGATACCTATGTCCGCGATACTATAGCGCCGATACCCGTCTCTGTTTTATGGGATAAGAATGTTTATGACGGTTCGAATCCCCAGGTCACCTGGACTACAAATCCTGCTATATCTGAATATGGCCTTTCCGAATTTACGAATGCAAATTATTTTAGCGAATACACCATTTTCACAGATTACTCGAACCCCAAAAAAGAAAATACCAATGCGCAACTCACCGAACAATATGCAAAAGATGGCACGCTGGATAAGGTTTGGTATATACAGGGATATAAGTCGGATCACCTCGCAGCACTCTCCTATTTTTGGGAGTCCGGTGCCAGCGGCAGATGGTATTATCATCTTGATCAGAATGTCTACCAGGACTACGCCACCGAACTTATTCCCCGTGCGGTCGGTTACTCCGCCGCGCTTCTTGACTACTTCTTCCGGGGAGATATAAGGCTGGAATTCCAGCCGGGCTCATCTCCGGGGTATGCGATCGTCAACAACTCAAAAGAAGACATGAACGGAAGGTTCGAGGTGTATTACGACAATGCCCAGGACGAGCGGATCCGGCTATTGAGCAGACCTGCGGCAGTCAGTGCAGAGAAGAACTTCCGGGTGGACCTGCCGATAGCCGCGGATGCGAAAGAGCCGGGGAAATACATCCTCGTCTTTATCGGGAAGATGGGGAATGAGGAAGGAGCGGTAGCCGGATACGTCACCGGCAGGGTTCTTCAGATCAGCCCGCCCTCTGAACATGTGTATTCCCAGATCGACCCGAAGACAGACCAGGCCTTCACAAAGATCGGTCTGAAGATCAAAAATACCTCCTCGGAGGTGATGCCGAACGGTTCTCTTCAAGCGATCGTGAGATATAAAAAACCAGGCCAGTCCGTATATTCCTATGCCATCTCCGCGCCGGAAGCAGATCAGCAGTTGGTCCCCTCGGTTTCAACCGAGTTGTCCTTCAATTTTGACAGCAGCCCGATCCCTCTGGATGCTACAAACGTATACCTCTACGTGGTCTACACCGGCGCAATAGGAACGGAGAAGAATGCGGTTGCGGTGGGAGAAAGGGACATCAGCGAACCGACTCCCGTGGACCTCTTCAACAACATGGACAGGGTCTGCATGAAGAACAAGGATCTGGCAGGAAACGGGCTTTGGTACACCGCAGGCAGCGCGGATGCCATAGACCTTGTCGATACCAACAAAAACAGGATAGCCAACGAGTGGGATGTCTATACTCATAATGCGACAGATGTCTATATCCGCTTTTCGGAGGAAAAAGAACCGCTGAGGGCCTCGCCGGCCGAATATAACTTCAAGGTGGCGAAGATCGATGCAGGCACAAGCGTCAGGGCGCTCTATATCCTGAGTGAGTATAAGTTCAACTATTCGTTTTACTACTCATGGAAGACGGTCGAAGGTAGCAACGATCCCTGGTATCATGTCGACACGACCCACTCTTATATTGGGACAGCCCTCATAAACCAGACCGAGACGACCAGCGACAAGGCCGAATGCGGAAGCCGGTCTTCTTGCACCAGCACATCCACCCCTTATTATTATCCCTACAGGGGAACCACGATGTGGTGGGGAGCAGGGTTCATCTTCACCAATCGACCCTATCCGGATTCGGCAACCTGTCTGAACTGAAAAAGAGTGCCCCGGGGAATGCAGACAAGGCAGGTTGCTGTTAGTTATCGTTTCAACTGCAGCCGAAAAAAGGGGATTTCGGCGGTTGGCGCTTCGGGCACGCCTTTTGTTACAATAAAAATCGTCAGTTAATCCCAGCACGTTGCCGGCAGTACAGTTTTTTGCTCGTGGCCCCCCTGTTATATCGGACGGGGTTCCATCAGGTCAACGGGACAGTGTGATCAGCGTCTCTTGATTCTCCGCCGTACACCTCGTGTTCCGGACTTCATCGGCTGAGTACGCGTCGTCTGTGCGATTACTGAACAGATTCAGATACAGGAGAAGATCATGGCTTTGAGCATAGGTATCGTCGGACTTCCGAACGTCGGCAAGTCCACACTTTTTAACGCTCTCACGAAGAGTCAGAATGCAGAGGCGGCGAACTATCCGTTCTGCACCATCCAGCCGAACAAGGCGATCGTGCCGGTCCCGGACAAACGGCTGGATTTATTGTCAGCTATCGTCAACCCCCAGAGGATCCAGCACGCCACTGTCGAGTTCACGGATATCGCCGGACTTGTCAGGGGGGCATCAAAGGGCGAGGGTCTCGGCAATCAGTTTCTCTCCCATATACGGGAGACCTCGGCGATCGTACATGTGGTGAGATGCTTCGAGGATGACTCCGTTGTCCATGTGGATGGCAGCGTCGACCCCCTCCGCGATATCGACGTGATCAATACGGAGCTGGTCCTCGCCGATATTCAGACCCTTGAAAACAGGGTGACGCGCCTGGACAAGCAGGCCAGGGGGGACCGGAAGGTCCAGCCCCTTTTCGACATGGCGAAGAGACTGCTCGACCATCTGGGCACGGGTTCCCCTGCGGTTCTGTTTCCCGAACGAGATGCCGATGTCTTTGCGGAGCTTATAAAGGAGACGAGGCTCATCTCGCTGAAGCCGGTCATCTATGCCGCCAATGTCGATGAGGCCGGTCTCGGCGAGGACAACGACCATGTGAGGGCGGTGAGGCGGTTCGCGGAGGAGCATAATGCCGAGGCGGTGAAGATCTGCGCGAAGATCGAGGAGGAGATGGCAGGGCTGACCGACGAGGAGCGGACCGAGTTCCTCGAGTCCCTCGGCCAGTCGGAGAGCGGCCTTGACCAGATCATCCATCACGGGTATCATGCACTCGGACTGATCAGTTATTTCACCGCCGGCGTGAAGGAGGTCCGGGCCTGGACGATCGAACGCGGCTGGAAGGCCCCGAAGGCGGCGTCCGTCATACATGACGATTTCGAACGGGGGTTCATACGGGCGGAGGTGGTCGCCTTCGACGATTTCATCGGGGCCGGGGGAGAGGCCGGAGCACGCGCCGCTGGAAAACTCCGGACTGAAGGGAAGGAGTACATTGTTAACAACGGCGATGTGATGCATTTCCTGTTTAATGTATAGAGGCACCGCGTTCTTTCAGTATATTGCTCCAAATCAGGAATGAAGTACCGCTGTTTTGCGTGTAAAAGATGACGGTCAAAGGCGGGATGTTTACGGGTCGGAAGGCGGCCTGTATTGGACAGACCGCCCCTTTTTGCTGCTTTTTCCGGTTACTCCTTCTTCTCTTCTGACTTGGCCGCCTCTTCCGCCTTCTTTGCCGCGCTCTTCTTCTGACGCCTGCCGGTCAGATACGCCCTCGCCGGGGCCCAGTTGAATGTAGCCACCTTCGAGAGTTCGTCCACCCCGATCGTGAAGATCTTCGCGATGATCGTGTGGAACACGAGTGCCAGGCCGATAAACGGCAGGAATGCCGCATACAGAAGTCCCAGGAAAGGACCGGCCGCCAGAATCGCTGCGGGGTGGGCCCTGAAGTATGTGGCCGAGCCGTTGCCGGGGAGTGTTCCCTCTGCATTCATGATCGTCCGTTCGCCCGTCGAAATGTTCCAGTAGTTGCCTGCTGCGACCTTCTCTCCACCTATGTGTTTTATCCGTACCATCTTCGTGTCCTCCTTTTCTTTTTTGTTCTAGCTTGATTTCATCATACCAGACCGGACCGGATCGCGTAATTGGGAAAAGTACCTATTTTCAGTGGAAAGAGGTCTTAGTCAGGATAAAAAAAGTTGCATTCAGCCCGGTCTTCGATTTACACTCGAAATCAGGTTACGGAGATATGACATTCGAGCTTATAGACTATTCCGACAGTTATTACAGGGAAATCCTCGGCCAGGAGCTTCCTGCGGTGAGGTCCGGCAAGTTCGTCCAGATCAGGGACGAGGAGGAGGGCATGGAGTATCTCGTCCTCTCCCCGAAGGGGCTTTCCGCTTATCATGCCAATATAGTCGAGAGGTTCTGCAGCCTGGGACGAAAGATCGGCGGCGACTATACTCCCAAAAAAGACTCCTTCAGGATCCGTGACTCCTCCTGGAGCGTCACAGGAGGCGGGTCCTGGATGATAGATTCGAAGAACCGGATCTTCGACCTTGCGGGTGTATCACAGGCGTACGGCCGGTTCGACCCGAGCGGTCTGAAGGACAGAATCCTGGCCCTCGTGGAGATGGCTGGCTATACCGTCAGGATAGACGGCATGTAGAGAAACCGGAAGAACGCCGCTCCTCCTGCTACTCGACCTGGACCATGAAGCCTGTTGCGATCACCTTGCCCTGATGACCTACCTGGCCGAAGACCTGATAGATCCCCTTTGTCGGGAACACGACATGAACGTCTACTTCCGGCCCGAACATCTTCGGGACCTCCATATGCATCATATGCCCGGCGTCGTGACTCATCCCCTGCATCCCGGGTATCTCTCCATGGGTATGGATGAATTGGGTCAGATCGGCGGAGATGATCGCCAGATGCATGGGCGCTGAAAGATAGGGTTCGAGGTCGGTCACCGGCTTGCCCTCGGAGGTGAAGCGGTAATGCAGGACCGTTTCCTTGCCTGCAGTGATCTTTTCCGGTGAGGAAGAGAGCGTGACGGCAAGGTCTCCGAACCTCTTTTCCCGGGTGAGATCCGTTTTCAGAGGCCCCAGTTCAGGCCCGCCTGCCACAGTGATGGTGGAATGCCTGGAATAGTTCCGGTTGCCCGCCATAAAGTCGACGCCGACGATATACCGTCCCGCCTTTGGAAAGGTGACCTTCACCGGGAATCGGGCTGTTTTCTTCATCTCGGGAGTGATCGGACCGAAATCCTCCGGGTGGATGTGAAGGAATTCGGTGAAATCGCTGCCTGCAATAATGACGTGAAGCAGCCGGTCGTGATGGACCGTCAGCCCCTGGAGGGGTTTGCCGGCAGGATCTTTCAGGGTAATCAGGATGGTTACGGATTTGCCTGTGGTTATGTCTGCCGGATCGGTTGTGATTGATGCGGTCACTTCGCCAGTCTTTGCTGCATGCGTGAGAATGTGCATATCGTGGTCATAATGGTCCTTCATGCCGTCCGTTCCGCCAGAGGCGCTGTCATGGACCGCAAAGGGCAACCCGGCAATGAGGACGATGGACAATGCGAGCTTTTTGACGCGAGGATTCTGTATCACGGTGATCTCCTTTTGCAGGGGTATAGGCGTTCTTCCGTATTTCCCCATTGTAGCATACTGCAGGTAATTTTCCACCGGCCGGATACAGAGGGTGAGGTGTGGATGTTTCAGGATGTGAAGATGTGTTACAGGAAAAAAAAGCGGCGGACATTGTCCGCCGCCCTGTCTTTAAAAGACAATTACTTCGTTTCTGCTGCCGGCTTTTCTTCGCCTTCAGCCTTCTTGGCTGCTTTCTTGGCTGCCTTCTTGTGCTTCTTGACAACCTTCTTGTGCTTCTTCGTGGCCTTCTCGTCGGTTGCCTTTGTGTCGGCTGCCTTCTCGTCGGTCTTCTTCTCGTCGGTCTTCACGGCCTTCTCAGCCTTTGTGGCAGTCTTCGGAGCCTCGGTTGCAAATGCTGCAACAGAGATGCCGAGGACAAACAGAGCAGATGTCATAAGAGCGATAAGTTTCTTCATTTTTTTCACCACCTTTCGTTTTTTAATTGTTCCTCGTTAGAGTAACCGAAATCTATTGCATACAAAAGGCGTGCCAGGTGAATAAATGCGCCAGATCGCTATTTGGGAGGAGAGGGGCCTGCCCGTTCATCCTCTTTTGAGAAAACAGTAGACAATTCAGGGAATGGAGATCCCGGCCACTCCCCGGTAGGAGAAACCTGACAGAGGGCACGGTAGTATTCTTATTTGAATAGAAGCGATTATGCCTTATACTGATACTGCATTAGGGGTTTGCGTCAGAATAAAGCGAATACACAAGGAGGAAGATATGGAGGATGTGAAGCGGATACTCGTCGTATGCAGAATGACACGATACAGCAGGAAAGCGGTTCATTATGGGATATCCCTTTCCCAGAAATACGGGGCGAAGCTGTATGTGATCCACGTGGTGCATGACCCGTTTATCTTCGGAGACTGGAACCTGCCGATCCCCAACCTGGAGGAGGAGTACAAAAAGGCGGTTGAAGACGCAAAGAACGAACTGAGATCTCTCGTCGCCTTCGAAAAAAAGAAGGGGATGCAGATCGAAGAGCTGGTCAGGGAAGGCGACCCGACGAAGGAGGTGCTGAAGATGATAACGGACGAGACGATCGACCTCGTCATCATGCCGGCCCACGAAGAGGGGCGTCTCGAACACTTCCTCTTCGGCCGCTCGAATGAGGAAATCCTCAGGCGGATGCCCTGTTCGATCATGATGGTAAAGAGCGCCGTGTAAGACGGCGCCTCCGCCATGAGGGCGGTATCCGGCTTTTTTCCTCTGGCGGAGTGTACAATGATCGGGTGAAGATCCTTGCAGCTGACATAGGAGGAACCCACAGCCGGTTCGGTTTTTTCCTGGCAGACGGGGATGAAGACCTCACCCTCATCTGCTCGAAATGGTTTCGCACCCGGGACGCCGACTCGTTCGGCCGTCTCCTTTCGATGCTCGGGGAGAGCGATTTCCCTCTCAAGGCGGTTGAGGCGGATATAACGGTCATAGCGATCGCGGGGCCTGTCGCAAAGGGAACCTATAGCGCCCCGCCTCTCATCCCCTGGCACGTGGACCTAGAGGAGGCCGGACCTTCCCATGGCCTTCGCCATCCTGTCCTGATAAACGATTTCATTGCCCAGGCGTATGCCACAAGGTCGCGGCCGGGCCGTTCCAGCCGTGAGATCCTCCCGGGGGAAAGGGATCCCGAAGGGACGGTGGCTGTCATCGGGGCCGGGACCGGACTCGGCAAGGCAGCGCTCATCCCGAACGGCCCGGATGTATATACTGTCCTGGCATCTGAAGGAGGACACGCCAGTTTTCCTTTTCTCTCCGGCCGGGAAGCGGAATACCAGGAATTTCTCCTTCGGAGGCTTGGAGAGAAGTATGTTACGGGGAACAATGTCGTGTCGGGGAAGGGCATCAGTCTCCTCCATGAGTTTCTGACCGGCGATGAGGTTGCCCCCGAAAATATCCTGTCCGAAGACCCACTCTTAAGCCCCCCGGGTGCGACGAGGACGATCGAACTTGCCGCGCGGTTTTATGGAAGGGTCTGCAGGAACTTTGCGCTCGAAACCCTCGCCCTCGGCGGCCTTTATGTCGCCGGAGGAGTTGCGGCAAAATCCCCTGTCCTTGTCACGCATGAGGCATTTGCCAGCGAATTTCGCAGCTCCGTGACAATGGCGGAGATTCTCTCGCAGATACCGGTATCACTGATGACGGATGAGGAGAGCGGGCTCTGGGGCGGTGCCGCGCTGGGGACTCAGATCCTGGGCAAAGAAGGCCGGTCCCCTGGCGCCTGAAATCAGGCAGGGGACGGCCGTTGCCGTAAAGTGAGGCGGGGTCGAATATATTAGACCACTCCCCGTAATCTCGCCTTCGCCTGTTCCAGGTCAACCACCTTTTTCTTCCCTGTCGTTTTTTTCAGCGGTTTCTTCTTCGCCTGCTCGATGCTCTGCTTCAGGGCCGTCATGATGTCAACCACGGGCTTCTCCTCTTCCTCGACGGTGACGATCTCCCTGCCTGCGACCTTTGCGTCGATGATCGCCCTGAGGGCATCATGATACCTGTCTGACAGATCGATCTTGTCCATTGTCGTGGACATCGAATCCACGAGACTGCGCGCAAGCTTGAGCCCTTCTTTGTCCGTGGCTTTTGCTTCGAGCTGGGGTATATCGCTGACGCTCCTGATCTCCTTCGGCGACCGGAGTTTGTAGAGCACTACCGCATTGTCCCGCGGCGCGATCATGACCACGTCCTCACGGTCATGGAGCACGACCTTGCCGATGCCGACCTTTCCCGTCTCCTTCAGGGCCGCAGCCAGGAGGGAATATGCCTTCACCGCGACCGGCCCGTCCGGTCCCGCGAAGTAGGTGGACTCATACAGCGAGGGGCTCACTTCGCTTGCATCGATGAACCCTTCGATCTCGATGATCTTGGTGCTTTTGAGGTTGATCTTTTCGATATCCTGCTTTTCGACGATGACGTATCTCTCGGGCTCGTATTTATAGCCCTTGACGATCTCTTCGGCGGACAGGACCTTGCTGCACTTCCTGCATTTCTTGTCGTAGCCGACCGGACCGTGGTCCTCTTTGTGAAGAAGGTGGAAATTGATCGTCTGCTCGGTGTCCACGGCGTTGTATACGAGGATAGGGATCGTGACGAGCGAAAAACGGATGTGACCTTTCCATATTGCCCTCATCTTACACCTCCAGTCCCGCAGCCCGGCTTCGGCAGCTGCGTTTCTATATATTTATTATAGCGCGGGTGAGGACTGGTCGGAAATGTCGGAATAAACCACCAACCCGGGAGTTGAGGGGCGTAATTCTGGCGCTGCCGCTCTGGTATCTAGTCTCGCTTGCGTCATTTTTGCAATTGTCTCAATATCTTATCGTAATCAGAATGATTACCGATCCAGAACCAGATTATATCTGCTCCATGGATAATGCCGACAGCTCTATATTCTCTTGTAATTCGTGCTGAATAGATCGGCCGAGTTGAATGTACCTGTTTGAAGTGAAGACTTGGATAATAGGGGTCTTTCTGGAATTGTCTGTAAGTGGCCTTCGCATGTTTTCTGACCGCCTCGGACAATGAAGAATAGCATCTCCAAAAGGCGTCAGTTGTTAAGGAATTCATAGCCGCCCGATATTCAGCGGTTTCGTTTTACCTTTCTTATGCTCCTTTAATGCTTCGTCAGCTAGTATATCAAGGGTGTCTTCCGACTCGACGAACTTAAGTTCCCACTTCTTATCTGCTTCCAATTCTTCAAGCAGCCATTTCGCAAGTGCGTTCTGATCGATAACCGGCAACCTCGAAGCCTCCTTAAAGGCTTTTTCCAGCAACTTTGTCATTACTTGCCTCTCTCAGTTTTTTTATATCTTATCATGAATTATTGACTGCAGAAAAGGATCTCAAGTCAATGCTTGAGCCTCAGCACACATTAGCCTGTTATCTCTGTCCTTTCCGAGCGGGGCTCTGCCCCGGACCCCGGTTCTTTTCCTGCTCGCCCAGAAAAATGAACCAAAAGGAGGGCGCCCCGGGAACATTTCTTCACGGCGGTCTCGGTCGCCCGGGCTACATTTCGGAAACTCACCCGGCAGTGATGGGACAATTTCCGGATTCCGGGCTCGGACAGTCCGAAATGCTTTACGCCCGAACTCGGTCGACCGCCTGAAATGTTCAAAGGGGAAGACAGCCTCGCCCAAGTAGGACCGGCGGCAAAACTTTCGGTATTCCTTGGGACCGGATTGTCCCCGTCAAAAAAGGTGGACGGGGTGCAGGGGCGGCGCCCCTCTCAATGGTCTGTCACCCTGCCAAATCCGGCCTGAGCCTCAGGAATACCGGCTCCCTCAGCATGCCGTCTTTTGTGATCGAGGCGAACTGGACCTCGCAGATCACCTGAGGTTCGATCCATGTTGTCTCTGCGTCGTCCGGAGGTTTTTCCCTGACCGGCCTCTCGACCTCTTTCATCTCCTTCAAGCGGCTGAATACCTTTTTGGCCGAGGCGGCATCGAAGCCTGTCCCGACCTTGCCGACATATCGGAGACGCTCTCCTTCTTTCTTTGCAAGGTGGAGGGCGCCGAACGATTCCTTGCCGCCTGCCTTGGACTTTGTGTAGCCGATGACCAGGCATTCGAGGGTCTCCCTTTTCTTTATCTTCAGCCAGTCCGCGCTGCGGGTGCCGGGCCGGTAGAGACTGTTTATTCCCTTCGCCATGATCCCTTCGAGACCCATCTTCACCGCGGCCTCGAATAGCCCCGGCCCCTCGGCAACCGCCTGGCTGACCCGGTACGGGGTGCCGGGCCTGATCGCATCCTCCAGCCATTCCCTCCGTCTGGACAGGGGTTCGTTCACGATCGGCCGGCCGTCGAGGTAGATGCAGTCGAAGGCATAGCAGACCGCAGGATGCCGTATGCGTCCGCGTTCGATGCCGCTTTTGGAGGTCTGCTGCAGCCTGTGGATGACATCCGTAAATACCGGTTTCCCCGTCTCGTCGACGCAGACGATCTCTGTATCGAATAATGCCGAGGTTGCCCTGAACGCCTCGTCCGGGATCAGGAGTTCGGGGAAACGGGCGGTGATGTCGAGCCGGTTCCTGCTGAAGATTCTCACCTCCCCTTCGTCGAGCGAGACCAGCGCGCGTATGCCGTCCCATTTCACCTCGTAGAGATAGTCGCCGGAGCCTGGCGGCCTGGCCGTCGACTGGGCCAGCATCGGCTCGACAGGGTCACGCAGCCAGTCGACCTGCGGTCTGTCCACCATCTCGATCACCCATTCCCGCTCCCTGGTGTGATGCATCCTGTACTCCGAGCTTATCCCGCTGCTTTCGAGCCGGAAGTGGAAACCTTCCTTCTTCGCCTTTGTGATCTCGTATCTTCCGGAAGCGTAAATCCATATCCTTCCGCCCCCATACTCACCCTTCGGTATCGACCCCTCGAAATTCCTGTATTCAAGCGGGTGGTCCTCTGTCCGGACTGCGAGACGTATGATGCCCGGCCTCGGGGGCAGCCCTTTCGGGATCGCCCAGGACTTCAGTACGCCGCCCTGTTCGAGCCGCAGGTCGTAATGCAGGCGCGTCGCGTGGTGCCTGTGCAGGACGAAGGCATCTCCTTCCCCGGCGGCAGCTGACGGCCGGGGTTCCGGCGTTCTGGCGAAGCTCCGTTTCTTTGCATATTCCCCGAGCGGTTCTGGCGCCTGCTCCTCCGGGGCCGGTTCGGGCTTCTTTTTCCAGGGCGGATGCTTCAGGGCGGTATGGAGAGCGACCGCGTATGCGGCGATCCCCTCCCATGCGTCGCCATGACTCATCACATGCTCGGGGGCTGTCTGCAGGGTAAAGTGTACGGAACTGCTGATGCCCGCCAACTCATCCCAGCGAAGCGGCATTGACACGGGCGCCCCGCGGAGTCCCCTCAGGCTGTATGCCGAGACGATGCTCTGATAGGTACGGTTGCGGTAGATGTCCACTAGCACTCGCCCTTTGCGCGCCTCCTTTTTGATATGCAGCGTAGTCGAGCCGCTGTGTGAGGCGACGAACGGTTCTGCCACCTCTTTCACGGCCTCGAAGACCTTTTCGAAAGTCCATTTCGGTTCGATCGGCACGAGGATATGAAGCCCCTTGCTCCCTGTTGTCTTTACGAAAGGGTGGTATCCGAAGCCCTCGATATGCTTCTTCAAGGCAAGGGCTATGTTGACAAGTTCCTGAAATCTGAATCCCTCCGGCGGGTCGAGATCGAAGACGAAGTAGTCAGGTGTGTCGAAGTGTGGCGAACGGCAGTGCATCTGGTGGAGCTCGATGCAGGCGAGGTTCGCGAGCCAGACGAGTGACGCCTCCTCTGTCGCGATCACATAATCTACCTTTTCATCTTTATCGGCGTCCCCGAGCAGGACATGCTCCAGCCACTGGGGGGCCCAGTCGGGCCTGTTCTTCTGGAAAAATCGTTCGCCGTCGATGCCGTCAGGAAAGCGGACGAGGGAGAGAGGACGACCTTTCAGGTGCGCCAGGACCGTCGGGGCGAGTCTGAGATAATACTCGATGATCCCGGCCTTCGGGATACTGTCCTGGGGATACAGCGCCTTGGTGAGGTTCGAAAGCTCGATCTTTCTCCTGCCGACCAGGACTGTCTGGGATGACCTGGGCATAGGTCCTGACTACCGTGGACTCTTTTGGGGTCTCTTCATCGATGAATCCGCAATCTCGCGGAAACGCACCGCCATCTGGGGGCCCGTCACAGCGTCTTCCTCTTCATGCTTGAAAAAGACAAAGGCCTTCTCCCATTCTTGCGACGAGATCCTTTCCAGCCATTGGGCGAGTTCGTCGTCCGTATATGCAGGGCGGCGTAACCGCAGGTAGCCCCATGACGCGGTGCCGGTGATCTCTTCTGCCGGGTTCTCGTCCGTGTCGGCGGTGCAGAGGCTGCATTCCCTTTTGCGGAGGAGGTCGAGGATTTCGGGTGCGAGCCAGGTCTGACTGCGGAACTCGAAGGCGCAGGAGATGTTGCCGGGGATCAGTTCGAGAAATTCTTCCAGGGCAGTCCTGTCCGCATGGAAACTTTTCGGGAACTGAAAGAGTAACGGCCCCAGTCTCCCCTCCAGGACAGAGAGGGTCCGGAAAAGGTACTCGGCCTCTTCCTCCACATGCTGCAACCTCTTAATATGCGTGATCCGCTGCGGCGCCTTGAGGCTGAATATGAAATCCTCAGGCACCTGCGTTGCCCAGGAGGTGAGTACGGACTTCACCGGCATGTGATAAAAGGTATTGTTGATCTCAACCGTATTCAGACGCCCCGAATAGAACCGGAGCATCTCCTTCGGAGAGATCTTCTCCGGATAGAAGCTCCCCTTCCATTCCTTGTACGCATACCCGCTCGTGCCGACATAGATCTTCATTGGTTGTTCCTTGAAGGTTTCTTCGTCAGAGTATAGCTCTTTTATATCTGCCTGTCCGAGGTGTGCGGAGACAAAGTGTTCAGGGGACATGGGTCCACCCATTTCTGCACACCCTAATTAAGAGGTCTCCCCGATATTCACTGAAAAGTTTATATTTTCCCATTTGTCCACTTCAGGCCAATAGAAGGTAAAACAGACTGCGCTTCCCGCGGGTATTAAGGCCGTTGGCAGATCAACAATATACAATCCCAACCCTGTATCACGAGTATCAGCATCATGTGCGGTACGCCAATCATCGCTGCTCCAGTGCACGTTTGCCTTCGCCAACACCTCAACTCGCAATGTTTTGCCCACCGGCATTGTGCGGCACTTGTGATTGAACCGCCAGATAGCATAAGGAGATCCGGTTTTTTTCACCTGATAGCGCTCAACGGTCTGGGGAGGCGTGTCGAACACCTTTCCTTCGCGCAGGGACCGTCTCAGTTTAACGTACTCGGCATGGGCCCAGACCAATGGCATCGCAGAGCCCGAGGGCCTGCCGAAATAGAGTTCCCTGTCCGGGATATCGGGGCCGTCCCAGACCTGCTCGGACAGCATTCCCCCGTCATTGGCAAAAGCCTCGAACGTATGAAGCAGCTTCTCTGCCAGGTCCCGGCGGCCTGCCGCAAGTTCATAATGCGCCCGTTCGCCCGTGAGCAGGGGCCAGATCCGACCGATGCCAGTACCGTCAAAGGCTGAACCGTCGGCATGTTCACCATAACCGTCTTCATTATACCGATACCAGGCCGGGCCGTGCGGGGTCTCAAGCTTTAAAAGCGCATCGATGACCTGCACCGTGTTCAGGATGCGCGGATCGTCGGCTGCACGCAGGCCAAAGCGGACCAGGGCCAGGGCATCGGGGCTCACAATGTGAATGGCGGGTTCGGCGCTCTGTCCCGGGGGCCGGTTCTTGATAGCTACGAAACCCGCTTCAGGTGAAGCGGTATCAGACGCTTCCGGCGGTGCGATGCGCACATAGTAGCCATCGACTCCAATATGCCCGGCTAACGTGGTTCCGGTGACGTAGACCCACCGTTCGACGTTCGCGTTCCAGGTGTCGGCGGTTTCGCGAAGGTACGCTGCCGCGCCGATTTCATTGTTTGTTTCCGCCAGATCAGCGGCAACCAGGAGCGCCGCAATCTCGACGGCAAGAGTAAAAGGAGAGTAGCCCGCATCCTCCTCCCAGCGGTCCTGCTGCGTCACCGGGCCGTTCCGCAGGAGAAAACTCGCCGCCCGTTTTACCATAGGCCAGAGCGTGTTCAGGTCGCCAGTGTCCAGGGCCATCTCCCTTCTCGCGAGGTCGACAAGCAGGATGGGGAAGGCAGTTTCATCCATCTGGATGCCGTTCCAGTAGGGTATACCGTCGAGCCACATGTTCTGTGGCCAGTGCCCGTCAGCTTCCTGTGTGACCCGGAGATAGCGAAGCACACGGGGGACATCTTCCCGGGCCCCTGCGGCCAGAAGGCCTCCCGCTGATTCAACGAGATCGCGCGGCCACGCAAGGTGGTATCCCCCGAGGTCGTCATCAGCCTTGGAAAAACCCCAGGGAATGGCCAGGCTGGCGATCAGTCCGCCGGGAAAGCGCTTTGACTCGTGGGTCCGGAGTACTGCGGTGCTGACCCGGAACAGATTATGGTTGTCCGTCCTGCCGACCTCTCCGATCGTCAGCGTCCGCTGCCATGTCTGCCACTCGCCCGTGTAGAGGGTTAGCGCTGATTCGAATCCGTCGTAGAGGCTTGCCAATGCGCGGTTCCCTGCCTCAGCGGAATTGCTGCCGAACCCGAGGGCAAGCAGAAATGTACCCTGCGCTGCAGCAATGTCAACTTCACCCGCCATAGCCACATTGCCGTTTTCGGCACGGGTGTGCTCCCATGTCATGAGCTTATTATGCATAAGATCCTGCCAGGCATCTGATACCCCGACAAAGCCTGCAGAGCGTTTGAGCCAGCCTGCCGAACATGCCAGGGCCAGGGCGTTGCCGTTGCGCTCGGCAAAGAGCATAGGCACACCCTTGTAGTCGCCGACCCACGCTGTATTTCCGGAACCGTGATTCCCGAGATGCGGTGCGAGGAGAACGTACAGGTGATAATCATCCATCTTTCCCTGAAGAGCAATGAAACGGGTCTGCTGGAGCACCACATCCCGCCGGGGATCAGCGATGATGTCCTTCTCGATCCGGTAACAGCCGTCACGTGAGACATTCACTAAATGATAGGCCGGCACGCCTTCAACAGGATTGGTCACTGTGGATACGGCATGCCGCTTTTCTTCGGATAAATAATCCTTATCTGTGGCGATTATGAGGCCCAGATCGCGTGTGCAGGCCTGGTCCACGCGGGGATAATATATTTCGTTCAGAATGCCGTGGCTGATCGTGAACCAGACGCGGCTTGCAGGGGAGAGCGACGTGCCCACGCCGCTCTTGGCGCTCGAGGTCCAGCGCGCGGGAATGCCCGGCCACCCGGGGGCAGGTATCGAATCACTCATGATACTCCTCCAGTTCTCGTTGATTCCTTGTTCCCCATTTCACGCGGATGCCTACCCGCGCGCCAATGGGCCTCGATGTCTTCGAGGCTCCGTCCTTTTGTTTCAGGCACCAGGCGCCTGATATTACGCCGGTATCGTACCCGAACAGCATACCCCCGAGCGCCGAGATCGCGGCAGCGATGTAGACGAATAGGTTCGTATCGGCTTGCGGACGCGTACTAGTGTGAGACATGATTTATGACTTGACGGTGTTTAGAACAGGAATACCATTTTTTGCAGCTGATCGCTTTTGGGATGGTCATGTTCCCCATTCCAGCACAACCTTGATTTCATTTTCATCGTGGCGCTCAAGAGCCGACGGGAAGTCGGTGTGTGGATACCGGTTCGTGATCAGACGGTCCAGATGATCGCCCCATCGCAGGTGGGCGGTCAACAGGTCGTCCACGGCCATTTGGTAATGATCGCGGCTCGCGTTGACGCTTCCGACCATCACCCTGTTTCCGAGCACCAATCTGCTGATGAGTTCCGGGCCCGCGATCTCGATCGGTCTGTGACCTCCCGGAATGCCGGTAAGAACATAGACGCCGTTAAGGGCAAGGGCGTCCAGAAGATTGAATTCCAGCGCAGCGATCCCAGTGGCCTCGATGATCAGGTCCATTGGTCCCAGCACGTCATTCACCCGGTCCGCTGGTACCTGTCTGGCGTCCACGTATTGTCCGTTGATGGCGGTCAGCCATTGCGCGCGAACGGATGCCGCATCTACAATGTCCAGGCCGAAGACCTTTGCCCCCCGCAGGCGCAGGGCAAGCGCAGCCAGTAACCCGATAGGGCCGAGCCCGGCCACCAGGCAATTCCGGCCCTGAAGCCAGTCCGGCGTGGCCAGCGCATCAGGGAGGCGGGCGAACTGTAACCGGACTGCCTCATCGATCGCCTTTTCTGCCACGGACAGCGGTTCGGTCAGGACCCCGACCTGCTCCAGACCTGCGGGAATGCGAACCGCGTACTGTTCCTTGTCCACTACATATTCCGTTTGATAGCCGTCCGCTCCCCAGATGCCGCGCTCTTTATACTCGCCGGTCCTGCACATATCCGAGCGGTTCATATCGCAGGGCATGCATTTTCCGCAGCCCCGGCGTACGGTAAAGACGGCATAATCCCCTTGTTTCACCCGGGTTACCGCTTTTCCGACTTCAACCACCCGGCCGAACATTTCGTGGCCGATGACGAGGTCCTTTTGCCCCGAGGTGGCAAGCGCGCGTCCCCCGGCCGCCTCTTCACGGTCAGTGCCGCAGATGCCGACCCTCACGATCCGCACTTTTACCTCGTCGGGTGAAGTTATGGACGGTTCTGGCCGATCAACGAGACTCACCTGAGCGGTGCCGGGGACTACGGCTATTGCCTTCATTCAACGCAATGCCTTCCATGATAGATGTAATTGTTTCATCGTCTCTACTTTAGAAAAGTCTATCAGGTTAACAGGCGAAGTCAAGCGCGCTCAGACCGCAATTCGTATGCTCGAATTGCGGATGAGCCGGGGGCGGGTGGAGCGCCCTAGTGGCTGAGGTGATCAGGGGGTGCGGGTGACCGCCTGTCAGTCCGTCATCCTGTAGCCGAGTTTCTCGATATTCTCCTTTGTCAGACGGGAGAGACTCTCTTCGCTGATCTTCGACGGATCAAAGGTGATCGCAACCTTCCCCTCTTCGACGTCCACCGAGTCGACGCCCTCCATATGACCGATGAATCTGGAGATTGCAAGTGAACATTCCGCGCAGAATTCCTTTTGTACGCCTATGGATATCTTTTTCATGATCCACCTCCTTATTTATGGTAACACCAAAATGAAGTATAATTTCAGATAGTTGCAGGAATGGAGGATGGTATGCCCGTAAAAAAGAACATATTGACGAGCCCGGCATGGAAGGCTCTTCAGTCTCATTTCGACGCCATGAAGTCCAGCCATATGAAGGACCTGTTCGCGTCCGATCCGTCGCGCTTTGAGAGGTATTCGATACGGTTCGGAGAGATGCTCGTCGACTATTCGAAGAACATTATCACCGACGAGACTGTCGGACTCCTGATGGATCTCAGCCGCGAGGCGGGTGTTGCCGAAGCGGCTGCAAGGATGTTTTCGGGCGAGAGGATAAATATAACCGAAGACAGGGCCGTTCTCCATACCGCACTTCGAAACCGTTCGCATAATCCCGTCTGCGTCGGCGGGAAGGACGTCATGCCCGGCGTGAAACAGGTCCTCCGGCAGATGGAGTCGTTTTCCTCCAGGGTCATATCGGGAGAATGGAAAGGATACACGGGGAAACCGGTGACCGATATCGTCAACATCGGCATAGGAGGTTCAGACCTCGGACCGGTCATGGTGACCGAAGCCCTCAGGCCATACCGGAAACCCCATATCAGGCCTCATTTCGTATCGAACATAGACGGCACTCATATCGCCGATACGCTGAAGTGGCTTTCACCGGAGACAACCCTCTTCATGATCGCCTCTAAGACGTTCACAACCCAGGAGACGATGACGAACGCCCATACCGCGAGGGACTGGTTCCTCGAAGCGGCGAAGGGCGAGGCGTTTATCAAAAAGCACTTCGTGGCGATCTCGACGAATGAGGAGGCGGTCAGGGGTTTCGGCATCGCCCCTGAAAACATGTTCGTCTTCTGGGACTGGGTAGGAGGCAGATACTCGCTCTGGTCAGCGATCGGGCTTTCGATCGCCTGCACCATCGGCTTCGATAATTTCACCGGACTGCTCGACGGCGCATACGCCATGGACAGGCATTTCCTGGAGACGGACCCTGAACGGAACATCCCGGTGATACTGGCCCTTCTCGGCGTCTGGTATAACAACTTCTTCGGGGCGGAGACCCATGCGATACTGCCGTATGACCAGTATATGCACCGGTTTCCCGCCTATTTCCAGCAGGGTGACATGGAGAGCAACGGCAAGTCGGTCGGCCTGGACGGCAGGCCGGTAGCGTGGCAGACAGGCCCGGTGATCTGGGGGGAGCCGGGCACAAACGGTCAGCACGCCTTCTACCAGCTGATCCACCAGGGAACGAAGATGATCCCCTGCGATTTTATCGCGCCCGCGATAAGCCATAACCCTGTCGGCGGCCATCACCCGATCCTGCTGTCGAACTTCTTTGCCCAGACAGAGGCCCTCATGAAAGGCAAAACCCTCGAAGAGGTCTCTGAGGAACTCAGGGCCGCGGGCAAGAGCCCGGCTGATATAGACTCTCTTGCCCCCTTCAGGGTCTTCAGCGGAAACAGGCCGACGAACTCGATCCTTATCAGAAAGATAACTCCCCATACACTAGGCAGCCTGATAGCGATGTACGAGCATAAGATCTTTGTCCAGGGGATCATCTGGAATATCAACAGCTTTGACCAGTGGGGAGTCGAACTTGGCAAGCAGCTCGCCAAAAAGATACTGCCGGAACTGGGGGGCGGCGGCACGGTATCGTCTCACGATTCGTCGACGAACGGCCTTATAAATGCATACAGGGAGCTGCGGGGTTGAGAATATTAGTGGATTGCTGCAGGCAGGAACGCCGAAAAAAAGTAAGAGGACTGGAAGGGGTTCGCTGTTTCCAGCCCTCTTTCGTGATACTGAGGCAGATTCGGATCAGTAGCCGGCCGAGTGTTTCATCGGGGCCTTTCCAAGGGAATGGATATAGGCGACCATGTCATGCATCTGCTGCGATTTTTTTTCGAGTGCCTTGCCTTTCAATGCGGCCGTGATACAGATGTTGATTGCATCCTCAAGGGACTTCTCCTTGCCGGACGGGGTATTCCATTCCTTTTTGGACATATCCCCCGCCTTCTCGAGGCCCTTGCCGTTGGGGTGACAGCTGCCGCAGGTGTTGCCGTTCGTCCCGAGCTTCGGGTCGTTGAACAGTGCCTTTCCCTTCTCCGCGTTGCCTGCGGCAAAGGCGGCAGGTACAACGAGGGAAAGGATGACCAGCGAAAGCAGAATAAGCCTGAATAGCCTCATGAATCTTCACCTCCTTTCCTATGGTGGTTTCTGGATTCATGGTAGCATATCCTGCCGTGATGTCAATGAAGGGTCTGGGTGCCGTATGGTGAAATTCTATCGCCTGTCAGTGATATTCAATTAAGGAAACTGCCTGGCCGGATATTGGAGGGATGTTATGACTGAAGATGCAGTTCTTCTTCGTTGCAGGTCCTGCAGGGCGGTCAACAGGGTCCCGGCCGGCAGGCTGGGAGAAGGCCCCGTCTGCGGAAAGTGCAGGGCGCACCTGGAGTTCCCGCGTGGGCCTGTGGAGGGGACGGCAGGGAATTTCGATGCGGAGGTCCTGGACCCTCCGGGGCCTGTGCTCGTTTTTTTCTGGGCGCCGTGGTGCGTGCACTGCCGCGGCATGATGCCCGTGATAGAGGACCTGGCGCGCCGCCTGCCCGGCAGGCTGAAGGTGGTCCGGGTGAATACTGAAAAGGAGACTGTCCTGGCAAGGCGGTTTGATCTGATGTCGGTGCCGCGGCTGACGCTCTACCGGGGAGGCCGGCAGCTCAATGAGCTCAACGGCGCGGTTTCCGCCGTGCAGCTTGACCAGTGGATACACTATTGGTTCCGGCAGTCGTAAACGGATGCGTCTTCTCTTTGCGGATGTTCCCTCTGCAAAACAGGACCTTTAGTTCCGGTTTGCACCGAGGAGCGGGCGGAGTGAAAACAGGTCCTCTTTTTCGGGAGTTTCTTGACAACAGGGAAAAACCTGTTTTATAGTTGAGCTATGAGCATCATAAACCTTCAGAACCATCTGCGACTTACTAAGGATGCATGGCACGAGGCCGTGGCTGAAGGGGGTTTCTTTTAGCAGTTAACTGATAATAAGAAAAGACTTTGAAGGCCACGGAGAAATCTTCGTGGCCTTTTTTATTTTCAGCCTGTCAGTGCCGGTGTTTGGACGCGCTCCTGGCAGGCGATCAAAACGGAGGTGTACATTGAAACAGATGCCAGCGCACAAATACAGACCATTTCCTGCCGTGCAGCTCCCGGACCGGACCTGGCCGTCGAAGACGATCGGCAGCCCGCCCCGCTGGTGCAGCGTCGACCTGAGGGACGGTAACCAGGCCCTGGTCCTGCCGATGACGGTCGATGAGAAACTGGAGGTCTTCAACCTTCTCGTCGGGACTGGGTTCAAAGAGATCGAGGTCGGGTTCCCCTCAGCCTCTCAAGCCGAGTATGATTTCGTGAGGAGGCTGATAGAGGAAGACCTCATCCCCGATTCTGTCACGATCCAGGTCCTGACGCAGGCCAGGGAGCATCTGATACAGAGGACCTTCGCGTCTCTGAGGGGCGTCCGGCGCGCGGTCGTGCACCTGTATAACTCGACCTCAGCGCTGCAGCGCAGGGTCGTCTTCAGGATGGACCGGAAGGAGGTGAGGGACCTGGCGAAGAGAGGGGCCCTGATCTGCAGGCAGGAGGCGGAAAAGATGGAAGGCAGTGATATACTGTTCGAATATACGCCGGAGAGCTTCACCGGCACGGAGACCGGCTTTGCGGTTGAAGTCTGCGAGGCGGTGATGTCCGTATGGGAACCGGCCGTGGACAGAAAGGTGATCCTGAACCTGCCCTCTACTGTCGAGATGGCGACTCCGAACGTATATGCCGACCAGATAGAATGGTTCTGCCGGCACCTGAAGGACCGCGACCGGGTAGTCATCAGCGCCCACGCGCATAATGACAGGGGAACTGCTGTTGCGGCGACCGAACTCGCACTCATGGCAGGTGTCGAGAGGGTCGAAGGCACTCTCTTCGGCAACGGCGAGCGTACCGGGAATGTCGACATCCTCACCCTTGCGATGAACCTCTTCTCCCAAGGGATTGATCCGGGCCTGGACTTCAGCGACATCGACAGGGTCGCGCGAGTCTGCGAGAGGTGCACGAGGATTCCGGTGCATTCCCGCCATCCCTATGCAGGGGAGCTGGTCTATACCGCCTTTTCAGGATCGCACCAGGACGCGATAAAAAAAGGGATGAAGGCATATGGCGAACAGGGAGGCGTATGGGAGGTCCCATATCTGCCGATCGATCCGGCCGACGTGGGCAGGACCTACGAATCGATGATACGCATCAACAGCCAGTCCGGCAAGGGAGGAGCCGCCTATATCATGGAAAGCGCGTACGGGTTCATCCTCCCAAGGGAGATGCACGCAGAATTCGGGGCCGTTGTCCAGTCGATCGCCGACAGGACCGGTTCAGAACTCCAACCCCCGATGCTGAGGGAGGCCTTTGAGAAGGAATACCTGCATCCGGACGGGCCGTTTCAATTCGTAAGATCTTCGGCGACCGAAGAATCTTCGGGAGACGGCACCCCGGTGGCGCATGTCTTCGCCGTGGTGGAGGCCGACGGCAGGGCAATGGAGATCTCAGGCAGGGGCAACGGTCCGATAGATGCCTTCAGCAACGCAATGAACGGGATCGTCCCCGCTGACTTCAGGCTGGTCTCGTACCACGAACATGCCCTCGCGGAGGGCTCGGATGCGGAGGCGGCTGCCTATGTCAGGATAGAAGACAGTGAAGGGAACCACCTTTTCGGCGTCGGCGTCGACCGCAGCATCGAGATCGCCTCGTTCAGGGCGATAGTGAGCGCGGCGAACAGGTCATGTGTTATAAAGGACCTGTGGCGGAAGAAGATCTCAGGGAGGTTTCATGGGTCTGAATGAAGGGGCGGAGGGCAGGGGCAAGGTCATAGCCGCGCTGCTCTGCGTCTATCTCTTCTGGGGTTCCACATACCTTGCCATCAGGATCGGACTTGAGGCATTTCCGCCATTCCTCATGGCAGGGGTGAGGTATACGGTTGCGGGGTTGATGATTTTCCTCTTTCTCCGGATGAGGGGTCAACCCGGGCCGTCCCTTGTCGAATGGCGCAACGGGACCCTCATTGGGGGCTTCCTGCTGCTCGTGGGCAACGGCGGAGTGGTCTATGCCGAACAGACGGTTGCATCTGGACTCGCCGCGCTGATGATCGCCACGACGCCCCTCTTCATGGTCATGTTTGCAGGGATCTGGGGCCGCTGGCCTTCACGTCGTGAGTGGGCGGGGTTGTTGCTCGGGCTGTCCGGCGTGGTCCTCCTTAGTGTCAGAGGTACCTTGAGCGCAGATCCCGCAGGCGCCTGCGTACTTCTGCTCGCTGCTGCCTCCTGGGCCTTCGGGTCTGTCTGGAGCGGGTATCTGACTATGCCGGAGGGGTTGATGATGAGTGCCGTGGAGATGATCTGCGGGGGAGGGCTGCTCCTGATTACAGGCGCACTGGCAGGGGAGAGGATTCCGGCTGTGGTGTCATGGAGGTCTGTAGCGGCCCTCGGTTGGCTGGTCGTCTTTGGTTCGATCGTGGGGTTCAGCGCATATCTCTATCTCCTTGGGAAGGTGAGGCCGGCACTGGCCTCGAGCTATGCCTATGTGAACCCTGTCATCGCGATGCTTTTGGGAATGCTGCTGGCCGGGGAGGCGATCGGCGGAACCGAGGTCCTCTCGATGTTCGTGATCATCGCGGGGGTCGGCATCGTCATCAGCGCAAGGAAGGCATAGGCGATGCATATCGTTTTCGGCACGGTGCCGCGGGCAGACTTTTTCCGGCATCCCTGTCATCTGAAAGTGGTAGTATGAAACTCTGGGATAAATAATGGAAAGGAGCGATTTCAATGCGTCAGGCAAAAAAGGAAATTAAAGATACAGGGGTGATAGCAGATATCCTACGCACCTCCCATGTCGGCAGGCTGGGGACGATCGGGGGAGACGGGTACCCGATCGTCAAGCCGCTGAATTTCGCGTATCATGACCGGAGGATATACTTCCACTCCGCCCGCGAGGGCGAGAAGATCGACGATATCAGGAGAGACAGCAGGGTCTGCTTCGAGGTGGACCTGCCGATCGCACTCGTCAGAAGCGACGGAAACCCCTGCAGGGCCTCATACCTCTACCGGAGCGTGATCATCAGGGGAAGGGCCACGATCGTCGAAGACCGGGCAGAGAAGGTCTTTGGCCTGAGGTGCCTGATGGAGAAATATCAGCCGGAAGGCGGGTACGGAGATTTCACGGAGGAGAAGCTGGCGATCACCGGTGTGGTGAGGATAGATATCGAAGAGATGACCGGCAAAGAGGACCTGGGCAAAGAGGGGCTCAGGGATGCGGCACTGAAGGCCCTCGAAGGAAAGGCGGTCCTGCCCCGTGTGCTGGAGAGGGAATGATGCATAAAGTGTTTGCAGGGGTTGATCGGACAGGTATGCCCATATCTTTCTGAACGAGGGGGCCTGGCCTCTCGGCCTCTCCTCAGTGGGCCGATTCCTCAGCGGCCGGAAGACACAAGAAGGACGACTGCGGGAGTGATCCTTCGCCTGGTGTGATTAAGACTAAGACAGGGTTACTGAGTAAACCTCTTTTTCAGGGCGTCGGCAAAAGGGGTGTTCGAGAACCGTTCGGGCTTCTGTTCCTTTTTGGCTGTATCCGCCTTTCTCTTCGGGGGCCGGGACGCATCAACAGGTTTAGCGGAGGTCCTCTGTCCCGCGGCTTCCTTTCCTGTCCGCTTCTCCTTCATCGACAGCCCGATGCGCTTCCTTTGCAGGTCGATGGCAGTGACGGTGACCATCACCTTCTGGTGAACCTTCACCACCTCGCCGGGGTCCTTCACATAGCGGTCGGCCAGTTCGCTGATATGCACGAGGCCGTCCTGGTGCACTCCGATGTCCACGAAGACGCCGAAGGCAGTGATATTCGTGACGATGCCGGGGAGCCGCATCCCCTCCTTCACGTCTTCGATCTTTTCGATCCCCTCGGCAAAGCTGAAGGACTCGAACTGCTCACGGGGGTCGCGGCCGGGTTTGGCCAGTTCCGCCAGGATATCCGAAAGGGTCGGCATGCCGACGGTATCGGTAACATAACGCGAAAGGTCGATCTTTCTCCTGAGTTCGTCCGACTGCATCAGGTCGGAGACCGAACAGCCGAGATCCCGTGCCATGGCGTCGACAATATGGTAGCTCTCGGGATGGACCGCGGAACGGTCGAGAGGATTCTCTGCATCCCGGACGCGGAGGAATCCTGCCGCCTGCTCGAAGGCTTTCGGACCGAGCCTGGGGACCTTCCTCAACTCCTCGCGCGAGGAGAAGGGGCCGTGCTGGTCCCTGTATTCGACGATGCCTTTGGCAAGCTGCGGCCCGAGGCCCGAGACATACGTCAGAAGGGGTTTGCTGGCGGTATTTACCTCTACCCCGACCATGTTGACGCAACTCGTCACGACATCGTCGAGGCTCGCCTTTAGTCCTGCCTGGTCGACATCGTGCTGATACTGGCCGACGCCGATAGACTTCGGGTCTATCTTCACCAGTTCTGCCAGGGGGTCCATCAGCCTGCGGCCGATAGATACGCTGCCCCTGACGGTCAGGTCATGCTCAGGGAACTCCTCCCTCGCCGCCTCCGAGGCCGAATAGATCGACGCCCCGCTTTCATTCACCATTACTACCTTGATGTGCGGGTCCAGACCGAGTCCCCTGATGAAGGTCTCTGTCTCCCGTCCCGCGGTGCCGTTGCCGATCGCGATCGCCTCGATGCCGAACCTGCTGCAGAGTTCGCGAATCTTCGCCGACGCTTCGCCGGAGCCCTTTTCGGAAAAATGGGGATAGACGGTGTCGTTATGCAGCAGCTTCCCCTGCCTGTCGAGGCAGACGACCTTGCAGCCTGTCCTGAACCCGGGGTCGAGGGCGAGGACGTTTTTCTGTCCGAGGGGAGGTGCAAGGAGGAGCTGTCTCAGGTTTTCGACGAAGACCCTGATCGCCTCGCGGTCCGCCCTTTTTTTGATGTCGAGCCGCAACTCGGTCTCCATGGCGGAGGAGAGCAGACGTTTGTAGCTGTCCTGCACCGCAAGCCTGACCTGCTCCGATACGGCGGAGTTTCCCTTGACGAAGAGGCCTTCGAGCAGGCTGAGGGCCTCTTCCTCGGGAGGCGTGATCCTCATCGCAAGAAAGCCCTCGTTCTCGCCGCGTCTTATCGCAAGGACCCGGTGGGAAGGGGCCTTCGAGGCGGGTTCTTCCCACGCGAAGTAGTCCCTGTATTTTATCCCCTCTTCCTCTTTGCCGGCCAGCACCTTAGAGCGGAGGATGCCCTTTT
>JAKAIE010000125.1 GCA_021814475.1 Nitrospirota bacterium | reverse complement strand
AGGAAACGTTGCGCCCGCCCCTGTGAGGTATTCTTCAGCCGATGCGCTGCCGATGCTGAATGATAAGGTCAATACCGCTGCCATTGCCAGTCCTAGAATCTTCTTCATACTATCCTCCTTGTTGGTCGTGATTTAGGATACATTCCTATTGTTACAATAATGTTACAGCCCTGTTAATCCTCTGTGACAATACGGGGCCTGCGCACCCCCTTTCCGTTCTGCTGATGAATTCGCCCGCCTTCCGGAATCTATGGTCAGGCTCCTCACCTGAGTTTCCGGCATTATGCCGGTGCTTACGGAGCCTGTGCCGGCCGGATACATGACCTAGGATAGCAATTGATTGTTACGACAATATTAAGGCGCGGTTAAAGTTCTGTGTAATTATGGCGTCCCGCGGCGGACATGAATCTCCGGGGGACACGAAAATAAAAAAAGCCCGGCAGTACCACCGGGCCCTCATCCTGCGGAGCAGTTCCGGACCATGCCTATCCGGAAAAATACCGGAGGTTTCTCACGGTCAAACCGCCTTTGTTACCTGCCCTTCTTCAGAGACGCCTTCGACGCAGGGATGCGCTTTTTTGCAGGTTTCGCCTTATCGGCAACCACGGCTTTTTTCCTGCTCTTCCTTGCAGCTACTGCCTCCTGCGCGTCAATCTCCTCCATGACCGTCTCGCCTTCCCGTCCTTCCATTCCGCGGCCTGCAAGATAACCCTCGCTCTGCGCTCCCTGCAGTTCTTCCGCCTCTTCGCCTGGTGCAGGCTCTTCCGGTTCTTCCATGTCCTGGCCTGCATGTCTGGCCAACACGATCATTTCAGCCTCCAGCCAGTTGCCGAGTTCCCTGCATGGCTGACACCCGCTTTTCAGGTAGAGATCATAGGCAACCCTTGCAATCTCGTCAGTCAAATTTTCTGTTTTCATATGTCTTTCTCCGGATCATATCATGAAAATTGTGCGCCTTCGCGCGCACTCGCCTGATTACATCTTAGTCCGGATATACCGGATGTCAACCCCCGGGGTATAAAATCAGAAGGCGGGGTCACCGGCTGCGGGGCAACCACGACAGGACCACACACTATATTGCCACCCCGAACATTACCCGTCCCTGGGCGGGATCTGCTACTATATACATCGATAAAAGAGGAGGACGCACATGGATTCCGAAATATTCCGGTCAATGATCCTTGGTATCCTGCAGGGATTTACAGAATTCTTTCCTGTCAGCAGCACGGCCCATCTTATACTCTTCCCCTGGTTTTTCAACTGGACCGGAGAGGTGAACACACTGATGTTCGATGTCGCACTCCATGCCGGCACACTCCTCGCCCTGCTGATCTGCTTTTACAGGGACTGGATCGACATGATAGTGAGGGACAGAAAGATGCTCGGGATCATTCTCGTCGCCACCATCCCCGCAGGTCTGGTGGGCGGATTGTTTCAGCATGCGGTGGAAAACGCCCTGAGGAGCCCTCTCATTATAGTCTTTTCCACCACGGCGTTCGGCATACTGCTGCTCATCGCCGAGAGATACAACAAAATGAACAAGGACACGGCCTCGATGGCCGACGGGATTTTCATCGGCCTGGCCCAGGCGATCGCGCTGATTCCAGGTGTTTCACGGTCCGGCATCACGATCACCGCCGGGATGTTCAGGAATCTCGGCAGGGCCGGAGCAGCGAAATTTTCATTCCTCCTTTCGACGCCCATCATCGCCGGTGCGGTGCTGCTTGAAGGCAGAAAGCTTCTCCGCGGGACGGAATCATATCACCTTGATGCAATCGCGGTCGGGTTTCTGGCCGCTTTTTTCTCCGGCCTCTTTGCCATAAAATTTCTCATGAGCTTTCTGAAGAAACACCCTTTGAACATTTTTGCGTATTACAGATTCGTTCTCGGAGCGGTGATACTGGTCATGTGGATAAGCCGGGGATAGCCGGAAGGGCAGGCGCTTCCCCTAGGTTTTCCGCCGCATATAATAAATCACCGCACCTGCCAGTATCATCCCGGTGCTGAGGATTTGGCCCATCGTCAGCGGACCGAGGACAAACCCGACCTGGGCGTCCGGTTGCCGGAAAAATTCCACTGAAAACCGGAACAGGCCGTACAGCATCAGGAAGATGGACGTAAGGACGCCCGTTCCGGGAACTTTGTCCTTTGAACGCCAGAGAATAATAAAAAGAAGAACGCCTTCGAGGAGAAACTCGTATAGTTGAGAGGGATGCCTCGGCAGAGGGCCGCCGGTCGGGAAGACCATCGCCCACGGAACAGCGGTGACCCTCCCGTAGAGCTCTCCGTTTATGAAGTTCCCGAGCCTCCCGAGCCCAAGCCCGACAGGCACCGTCACGATGACGAGGTCGGCGGTCTGCCAGAAACCAACCCCCGCGCTCCGGCTGAAGAGCATGCCCGCGACGACGCAGCCGATGAGTCCTCCGTGAAAGGACATGCCGCCATGCCAGAGCCTGAACACCTCGAGGGGATCCCGGAGATACACGGCGAGATCGTAGAAGATGACGTACCCCAGGCGAGCGCCGAGCACAAGCCCTACGATGAGCCAGAAGTAGAGGGAATCCACAAAATCGCGGGGAACTGTCAGCCCCTTCTTTCTGATCTGGCGATTCACAATAAGGTAGGATGACGCAAATCCAAGGAGGTACATCATTCCGTACCACCGGACCGCAAAAGGGCCGACTCTCACAATCTCGGGGTTTATCGCAGGGTAGGGTATCAGGGAAATTTCCTTTTTGTTGAGGGTTATATTCAGTCTTCCCTTTTATTCCGGGCTGTTGATCCTTTTTAACGAACCTTCCGTAACCCAAAAGGGGCTGCTATTGTCAGGGAATTTGATTTTGATCATCGGCGGGTCAAAGGATCTCTCGAGGGCCTGGACCCTGATGTTTTCCTGAAGCCTGACCACCACCCCTTCTTTTATCCGTTCGGCAAGTTTGTCCTGGTCGCCTCTTTCCTGAAGGCCGGTAGCCTCACCCAGAGCCGCAGGAGTGGCGCCAGCTATATGGCCGGCCTTCGTAAGAAAAAAGGCATCAACCTGGCACGCCGTTGCAGTCTTGCCGGCCGGCAATGACGCCATCACAAGAGTGACGAGGCAAAAAAAGACGCCAAACATTCTATTCATCATCGCCTCCAAAGGTTATAGTGATTTCCGCCTGCCTCGAAAGCAGTCCCGGTGTGAGGCATTTCATTCCGCCTCCCATACTTCAATTATAAACCTTTGACCCGGGTCAGGAGTCAAGTTGTTTTCCATTGACTGCTCTCCGACAATTCTGATCATAAAATCAAGAGAGAATTGGGTGCTGTCAGCACATGTTAACAGGAAAGACGGATCGGGCGAGAATTACATTGCAGAACCCGGATCAACTTCTCATAGGGCATTATACGAGCATACTGAATCAGAGGGAACAGGCGTATTTATCAATATCTTTACAGCGCCGAACCACATGGATGTATTCCTGAACGTATAGTATCCTGATACATAAGCTGAGGGAAAACTGGAACTTGAGACGGGATACACGTCCACATAACATGGCGGTGCACCTCCGCAAAGTCCGCTATCTTCGGAATAGTCTGTCTGTCTCTTTACCGCATCGTGCCACCACAACTGATTTACGTCAGCATGTGACCATGGGTCCTGAGTATTTGTTTTAACCCAGGTCATATAATACGCCTTGTTGAACATGTAGTCGCTGAGAATATAGGCTGCTCTCACAGGACTGCCAGCGGAAAGATAAGGCACAGTCACATGATGAACCGAAGAGGATGCCCAATAATATGGACCGCTAGGCAAATAGGAAGAAAATCTCAGATAGATATTTTGCAAGTCGTACGCATATACATCTGCTTCGTTAGTATCGGCAATGCCGTTATGATTTGTATCCACTTGTTGAATAGCCTCGGCGCTTCCGGCATTATACCAGCTGCCATTAATACAGATTTTGTCCATATTGTTGAATATGTCTATCGGCGTGGGCTCGCTAATATCTTTGAACCCAACAGCAACGGCATCAGTCTCGGTGCCGAGGGTCCCTTTGAAAACAACCTGGAGATATACGTCTGTAGCCCACAGTGGGATTGGGTTCTGGCTCAGATCAAAATTGAGTTCCGTTGGTGTTGCGCTATATAAAGCATTGACGTTGTTCTGTTCAGGTACGACGATATAAAAAAAATCGGCTGATGTTGCCACTTGGCCTGCGACAAATGGGTCTGCCAAAGCCATCTTGTATTTCACCACCAGCTGTATAGTTCCATTAGTCATATTTTCGCCAGTGGTTGTTGTATTTGTCGCTTTAAGTTTTATTGCAGTAAATGCCGCTGTTGCTGGGTTGAAGTTAGCCCCAGTAGAAACTATCATTGAATAATAGCCATTTGAAGGCTGAGACATATTGCTCGGCACAGCTATGTCTATAGTGCCACGGAAAAAATAATTTAAAAGTCCTGCTGAATATCCAACAGCACGAGGAATGAGTAAATCGGCATATTCCTTATGAACTTTGTCATTTAACGAATACACTCTCTGCGTATTGCCATATTTATTCATTTCAAAGTCCATATAAGAATAGGCTGTCAAATGAGATATGGTGCTTGATTGTGCTGGTCGATAATTGTCAGTGGCATATCCCTGAAGATATCTGACAGTATATTGATTAGCACCCACAGTTTCTGGTGTTGTCCAGTCGCCTATTGGAGCGGGCAACGCATAACGTGCATCATCAAGGTTTGTATGATGGCTTAAGAAATTACTGTTCGTATATTCCGAAAGTCCTTTTCCGCTATTAATCCAGAACGTGTCAAAATTATTGAACACTGAAAGTTCCACGGGAGCGTAGCCAGTAAAAGTAAGCCAGGGTATTTGTGGGTTATTGGGGTCTACTGCATCTCGTGTATATCTTTCATAATTGTCCCGCGTCCTCAGAGTATAGGGGAAATGGGCATCATTTCTCGTATGTGCTGGAACCGCCTTGTCTTGGATTAAATGGATTAATTGGCCTAGGCCTCTAAAAACATGTCCGAATAACTGCTTCTTATTTGAAGCATTTGCACTTGCCAAAGCAAGATAATAAGCGTTGCGCATCTTTTCAAAGGTCCAGTCGTTACTGGCATAGTTTCTGCCCCATACCAAGGATGGCTGTCCATATGAAATACCCCCTTGATTTAAGCCATTGCCCGTGGTGGGATCATAAAAATGGTTTAGCCATCGCAAAGTAACGTCATCGTCCTCTTCAATGCTTCCATCCTGAACTTCTTGCAAGGCCGTCATATTATTGTCAAGAATATTAATTTTAGAAATGCCGAGATTTGCAAGATAGCCCGATCCAAGGACGGATTGATTGAACGCATTTGCAGATATAGCTGAATGAACGTTTGTCTCATAAGATAAGGCGTTAGTTTCAATAAAACAATTCATTCCCATTAATATCAGGTATATTCCCAAAGTTTTCAATCTCATAATTAGTTTCTGTTGCGGAAAGCCTTTTTTCAACTGATTTTCTCGCCGCAACTTTTTCACCGACATCCTAATTCTCTATTCAGTATCTCCGACATGTCAAATTCCGCATTTATCCATGCTTCTTG
>JAKAIE010000124.1 GCA_021814475.1 Nitrospirota bacterium | reverse complement strand
AACTTCAGGATCGCCCTCTGAAGGGAATATTCGTTGAACGGGTCTCCGCCTGCCCGCTGGATCGCCTCGACCCTGGCCACGACCATCGGCTCGGTCGGCACCTCGAACGGGAGTTTCGTGATGATCAGGCATTTGAGAGAATCGCCCCTGATATCGACACCCTCCCAGAAGGATTCGAGCCCGAAAATGACACCGGAGGTGCCCTCCCTCATGATCTCGAGCATCGTCCGGTTCTGTATATCTCCCTGCATCATCGGGAGGCGGCCGATGTCCCTGAGCTCATCCGAGATCAGTCCCCAGGTCTTCTTCATCGCCTCACGGGAGGTGAAGAGCACGAGAATGCCCCCGTCCTGCCTGTTGGCCTCTCCGAGGACCACCTCCGCAAGTCTGCCGGTACCTTCTTCGCTTCTCAGGTCGATGCCGGACTTTACCTCCAGCACTGTCTGGTTCCTGAGGTCATACGGTGACGGCAGGGATAATGTCCCGGCAGTATCCAGCCCGAGAATATTCTTCGTCAGGCTGAAGTCGCCGCTTACGGCGAGCGTGGCGGACGTGAGGATCAGGGACCTGTATTCAGGAACGATATTCGTCCTCATGAATTCCCGCGGATAGATGGGGGCCATCCGGAGAACCGCCTTTTTCTCGTCGATCCCGGCCCATCTCACAAACCCCTCTTCCCCGTGGCCGAAGATCTCCATCTCCTCCGCCAGAACCGCAAGCCGTCTCAGCGCCGCCTCCAGCTCGATCTCCTCGTCCTCGTGAAAGATGCCGAGGACCGCACGCCTCACCTCTGCATTGAAGCCCTTAACGGAACCGGCAAGCGCACAGAGCGCCTCTTCAAGTCTGACCGCATTCTTTATGACCACCCTGTCCCTGAGGTCGCGGGAGACCCTGGACCAGAATATCCCTATCTCCTCCCGCAGGGATTCAAGAGGGTTAAACAGGTCCGGAGATCCCGCCAGCAGCCCCTTGTAGGCCCCTCTTTCATCCAGCCGCAGGAGTCTGTTGAGGATCGCGTCGCATCCGTGTCCGGAGAGACTGATGCCTATCTGGTCGGACAGAACACCGTCGAGGGCATGACCCTCATCGACCACCAGGACGTCGGCCTCGGGGAGGATCTTCGCGTCCCCGGGCAGCATCGCATTGAGGGCGACGAGTGCATGATTGGCAACAACGACCTGTGCCGATTCCCAGCTCCGTCTAGCCTTGAAGTAGAAACAGTCACGATAGAAGCTGCACTTCATCTTTCTGCATGCATCGCCGTCCGAGCATAGCTTCTCCCGGACCTGAGACCCCCGGACCGGAAGTTCTTCGAAGTCACCTGTCTCGGTCTCCTGAGCCCAGTGGAGGATCGCGGGATAGTCCGCAGCTGCCGCCTCTCTTGACGGCGAAAACGCCTTCAGCCTGCGCAGGCAGAGATAATTGGACCTGCCCTTCGCGATCGCATATTCGAAATTCCTGAGAGACGAAAGGAATGCCAGGTCTTTTGCGACGAGCTGCTCCTGAAGATTTTTTGTGCGCGTCGTGACCACCGCCTTCCGGCCGGAGAGTATCAAAGGGATGAGGTAGGCGAAGGTCTTGCCGGTGCCGGTCCCCGCCTCGACCATCAATACCCCGCCGGATTCCGTGATCCCGGCACAGGCCCGCAGCATTTCGACCTGGGGCAGCCTCAGCTCGTAGTCAGGCAGACCGGCGATCACCTCGTTCTGGAGGAAGTCTTCCGCTTCCCTGGCAGGATCGCGTTCCATTATTGTTCCCATGTCCGGTTCTATTATAGTGCCTGCAGGCATGGATCATCCAACGATGGTTACCGGAAAACATTACCACCAACAGGAGACACGGAGGGGAAACGAGACGCTTCTCCCCGATCTTCTGCAACTCCTTACGCCTTTCGCTCAGCCCAAAAATAAAGGGACATGCCTTCTTGCGAAGGCATGTCCCTTTGGCAAAAAACAGCTGACTACAACTTAATTGCTGAGGTCCTTCCCTATGGATGCGTTCAGGACGGCCTGGGCAAAGGTCGGGTTATGTACCCCCTTGCTCGAATCGCCCTCGATAAGGTAGAAGTTCCAGCCGGCACGCACAAAGTTGCCGTTGAGTTTATACACGGTATCCGTGTCAGCAGGCGAAGACGCCGGGGTGGCCTTGTTGAAGATCGCCCCTGCCTGGACCTCGAATTTCCTGAAGGTGTAATTCGCCGTTCCGTTGGCGGTGGTGATGGACATGGTTACCGGGTTTGTCAGGGTGACAAAGGCGCCGATCTGGCCATGGACCTCTTCCATAACCACGGAAACAACAGGGTTAGAGCCATCCAGCATCAGAGCGGCCTTGGCGGTCGATACTTCGCCGCCCTTTGCATCGGCAAGAATGGCGCCCTGGTCATCGGTCGGATAGATGGTCAGATAAAGCGGGGCAGACACTGTTGCCGCTGCCAGCTTATTCTTTACCGAGGCCGCCAGTTTGGCAGAAAGAGTCGCCATCTGGCTCTCGATACCCGCCACAAGACCTTCTCCGGTTGTATTGTCTGAATGACAATTCGCACAAAGAGCGGCCTTGTCCTGATCCCTGATGTACATAACATGCCCGCTGACTGCCGGAGACCCGTGGGAAAGATGGGTCTGGGGGTTGAGGGCTATATGACATCCGGCACAGGAATCTTCCACACTTGCATGCTTGGACACCTGCGGCAGGGATGTCCCCATAAAGTAGGCGTTGCGCCCCATAAAGACGTCTGTCTGACATGCCTGATGAGGAGCGCTGAAACCGGTGGGATTGCCGCTGTTGTAGGTCTCACCGTCCTCATGCAGATACGTCATGGTCGTACTGCCGGCCTGGGCAGCATTTCGGCTGTTGTGACAGGTTGCACAGAGGGCGCCCTTGCCAAGACCAGCCACCTTGAAGCCGGCAGGAAGGAGCGGTGTGCTGTCAAACACGCGAAGCTGGTTCGGGTTTGTGTCGTCATGCGGATCATGGCAGGCCGAACAGGTTACCGCATGTACGGTATTTGCATTCCAGTTAGCCAAGTCTGACGCGGCAAGACTTCCGATATTGCCGGCAGCCAGTTTGTCAAGATATACCAGGTAGCCCTCTGCCGTGTGGCAGCGGGCGCAGGAACCGCTGGCTGATTCCGCAATCGCGGTTGAAAGCTTGGAGTGACCGTATCCCGTATCGGGATCGAGTTTCAGCCATTCAGAATAAATATGGTGGCCGGTGCCTGAGGCATGGCACGTAGCGCAGAGTTCAGCTGAGAGGCTGATCCTTACCCTGGTCGTCTTCCCTGTCTTGTGGGCGTCGCTCTGAGGACCGTGGCAGTTTTCACACTGTATGTTGGATACCCGCGCCGTCTGAGGCGCCGTCTTCCACATGGCGGGCCAGGCACCTGTCGCCTTCTTGTAAATGAAGTTTTCCTTTATCATCTGCGCAAAGAAGCCGTCATTATTGGCAGCGCTCGGCGCAGTATCATAACCGACCGTATGGCAGGTGAGACAGGCGTTGCTGTTGCTGGTGATGTTTTCCAGGCCACGGGAGAAGAAGGTGGCATGGGCAGTCTTTGCCCACGGGGTGAACATATCAGGGGCAATGGCAGGAATGCTGTGACAGACCGTGCAGTTGTCAGCCGGCTTTACCACAGGCCAGTTCGTGTATGTTCCGGCAGCACCGGCCCACATGCCGACTTCAGAACCGGAAATGGTCCTGGTCGTGGAAGACCCGCCGTCGATGGCGCCGACATATTTGCCTGCATAGACAATCATGGAATTGGTGCCCTCGGTCAGAGTGTAGGAACCGGCCAGGTCAGGCTTGAACCAGGCATTCCTTGTGGTGGCGTCTTTGAGGGTTGCGGTCGAACCTGAAGGCTTGGTTGTCAAGGTCCAGGAATTGGCACCATCATGTCCGCTGTTCATATAGACCGGGATGCCGACCGACACATTGGCCAGTCCTGTCTGAACTCCTGTTGCATTGAGAGCAACAGAGGCGGTTGTCGAACCTCCCTGTCCATCAGAGACTTTCACCGACGGGCTGGCTGCGCCGCGGGTGTCAGGGGTCATCGGCAGTATTCCAAAGCGGTTCTCCTGAACATAGGCTGAAGTATATCCGCCCGGGTCACCGGCAGTCGTCGCTCCGCCAAGAGCAGCTGCCAGAGACTTCATCGTCACGGTTGCAGTGGTAGGATCACCGCTAGACGCGGTTGCGCCGGTCCAGGTATACGTTAATGTCACGCCGGGGACAGGGCTGGTTGCGGTGGCCGTCAGGTTCACCGTATTGCCGAATCCTACCTCATCATCCGAGGCCTTCAGCGTTACCGTAGGCGAGCCGGCCGGTGATGCTGCCACTGCGATGGAACTCCCCATTCCGGCATTTACGGTAAGAGAGGCGCCGGCTATGAGAGAGACTTCTATGGATCCGATGGTATAACTCGGGTTGGTGAAGGTGATTGTATATGACCCTGGGGCCAGATTGGCCAGGGTATACTTGCCGTCACTGCCCGTGGTAGTCGTTGCGACAGGGGTCTCGCCGGCCACAATAGCCCTCGACAGTGTGTATCTCTCCGCGCTGTCGGTGACCTTTGAAAGTTTACTATTGCTGTAGACACCAACAGTCACCCCTTGGATAGGTGCACCGGTAGACGTCAAGACCGTGCCGGTAATTGTTCCTGTCGTGGGACCTGAAGGACCGGTATCACCGCTGCATCCGAACATCATTGAAGCGACGAAAAGACATACAACCATTACGGCAAGGTGTCTGCTCCTGAACGAAGGACTTCGCATCATTAGAACTCTCCTTTGGTTATGTATTGTTAATCTGCCCGCGTTTCCCGGAAAATAGTCATAAGCGACTCGGCCTAATGTCTCTGTATGCAAAGGTTTTCCCGCTGCACGGGGAAACGAATCATTAAACCACCTCCTCTTTGCAATATTCACTGAATGTAATAATCCCGTATACAACTATCTGAAAGTATATATACCTGATTTTATCCTCTATTGCAAGAGCTGATCTTAGTGCCCTTTTACATTTATTCGGAATAGACGTCGCCTGCCTGGCCAGTCTTGAGGCTGCTGCCTTTGCTTTAGCAGTAATCAGGGTCGTTTTGCGGCAGGCAAGAAGAGCAGTGGCCAGCCATAGTTGTTTTCTAATTCCGATAAACTACCCCGCCGCAAGCGGACGGGGTATCGGAAAAAAAGAGTTCGTCATTCCCGCGGTCCGTTGAGCGGGAATCCAGAATTTTTTCCAAGGAACTGGATTCCGGCTTACAACCTGCCGGAATCCCTGAAAAGAAATGGCAGGGATGGGGAATAAACTTGTCCACACGTACTTTGGGATCAGCATGAACTGGTCTGGGCTGCGATAAAAAACAGACTTCCTTCGATAAAGCCATCTCTAAACAGGATATTAGCTGACATCGCAAATACGAAAAGCTAAACGCAAGTTTGGTCTTAAAGGGGGTTGTCACAACTCTGTCACACTGAGAAAAAACAAAGGGGTCACATCGCTGCAACCCCTTGAATTTGTTGGCGTCCCCAACGGGATTCGAACCCGTGTTACCGCCTTGAAAGGGCGATGTCCTAGGCCGGGCTAGACGATAGGGACATCTTATGGTGAGCCGCGTTGGATTCGAA
>JAKAIE010000123.1 GCA_021814475.1 Nitrospirota bacterium | reverse complement strand
CCCAATATCACCCTCATCCTCACATAGCAATACCTATCAGTAGAATTGAATTGCCATAACCGTGCGCAGCGGCATAGTCCTTCACGCGTCATTCAGCAACTATCGCAGCTGAATGACGCTTACTCGATGTCCTGAGTGCGGAGAAGAGACAAGAGCCGGGGACAGCTGCCCCAAATGCGGGAAGCCCCTTCCCCCATCAGCGGGGGTAAGGGTTGAGTATAAGGATTTCAAGGGCTCTGAGATGCTCGACATACAGATGACAGGGAGAGTTCCTTCCGGTCGTTCCACGGAGAGGCCGGAATCCGAAGAACCAGAGACTGCCCGGCCCGTTAAGCCCGTGTCCTTGTCCAGGAAGGCATCCCAAATACCGTTGCTTGCCGCGATCGCATTTGCGGTTATCCTGGCGGCGCTTGCAGGCTACTATCTCCTGAGGGTTATCGGTTTTTTCTGAAAACAGCTGCGGGGAGGGGTCATTGCGGCGAAGCCTGCCTGCCCGCGATTTTTTTCGCCAGGACAAGACAGGTTGCTGCCGGGATATAGATGCCGCTGAGGTTGCATCGCCCCCGTTTTTTTCATAGTATGTAAGAAAGAGTCTCTGCGCGCTGACCGGTTGCTCCGGCGCCGGGAAAGGAATTTATACTGACATGGAAAGTCTCCCCCTGGACGGAAAGGGAAAGAGAGCCGAAACGATACTCCTTGCGGAGGATGATGCGTCCGCGCGCGGACTGACCAGAACAGTACTCGAGGAAGCAGGATATAAGGTTATCGAGGCTGTTGACGGTGAAGACGCCGTCATCAAGTTCAGCAGCAACAAGGGGAACATCGAAATGCTTGTTCTCGACGTCATCATGCCGAAGATGAACGGCAAAGAGGTCTATGACGCGATAAACGCGATACAGCCTGGGATAAAGACACTCTTCATGAGCGGGTATACCGGGAGCATAATCTACAGGAGGGATGTCCACGAAGAGGGGCTGAACTTTATCCCAAAGCCTGTCTCACCCCGTGTCGTTCTGCAGAGGATACGCGAGATCCTGGACTCCTGAGACCCCTTGCGCGCCCGCCGGTTGTTTCCGCCCGTGAGTGCCCTCGTTTCTGTTGTTTTCCCTGTGCCTTCGCCAGTATAGTAATAGCTCAGATATTACACTGTAAGAGGGGGCATTCGTGGCAATCAAGGTTACAAATCCGGTCGTCGAGATAGACGGCGATGAGATGACAAGGATCATCTGGCAGTCGATCAGGGAGAAGCTGGTAAGGCCCTTCCTGGATATTGACCTGAAATATTACGACCTCGGCATCAGGCATCGTGATGAGACCGACGACAGGATCACGGTCGACGCTGCAGAGGCGATAAAAAAATACGGAGTGGGCGTGAAATGCGCCACGATCACCCCGAATGCGGCAAGGGTAAAAGAGTATGACCTCAAGCAGCAGTGGAAGAGCCCCAACGGCACCATACGTTCGATACTTGACGGGACGGTCTTCAGGAAGCCGATCATCATAAAAAATATCCCGCCTGCGGTTGCGAAGTGGCGGAAGCCGGTCATCATCGGCAGGCACGCATACGGAGATATCTATAAAAATACCGAGATGGTTGTCGAAGGGCCCGGTATCGCCGAGATCGTCTTCACGCCGGCCGGCGGGGGGGAACGGAAGGTTGTCAAGATCCACGAGTTCAAAGGGGCTGGGGTCGTTATGGGCATGCATAATACCGAAAAGTCGATCCGTAGCTTTGCGCAGGCGTGCATCAAGTATGCCCTGAGCGAGAAGGTGGACCTCTGGTTCGGCGCGAAGGATACCATCTCGAAACAGTACCACGGGTTTTTCAGGGATATCTTTGCCGAAGAGATCGGCAAGGCGCAGGGGGCGCTGCAGGCTGCAGCGATCCAGTATCGCTACATGCTGATCGATGATGCGGTCGCCCAGGTGATGAAGTCCGAAGGCGGCATGCTCTGGGCCTGCATGAACTACGACGGAGATGTTATGTCAGACATGATCGCCTCCGGTTTCGGCAGCCTCGGCCTCATGACGTCCGTTCTCGTTTCACCGGAGGGGCAGTTCGAGTACGAGGCGGCCCACGGGACGGTGATGAGGCATTACTATGAATACCTGAAAGGCAACCCGACCTCGACAAATTCGGTTGCCTCGATCTTCGCCTGGACCGGCGCGATCGGGAAGCGCGGGGAGCTGGACGGCACGCCGGAGGTTGTCCGGTTCGCAGAGACGCTCGAGAGGATCGTGATCGAGACGGTCGAAGACGGCATCATGACCAAGGACCTGATGCTGATCGCCGAGCCTAAGGTCGCGAAGTATGCCCTGACGGAAGAGTTTGTCGACGCAGTCGCCGCGCGGCTGAAAGAAAAGATGAATGCATAGACGCCCCGGTCTTTTTCGCGGGCATTTTACATGGATGTAAGAAGAAGCGTGATTGAATTTATCCAGAAAGATTTTTATATTCACAGCCTCTTCCTTTGGGGAAAGAGATTGGGGATGATTCATGATACGCTGGGGGTTGATTTTGATCATGCTGTAAGTGCTGGTGAAATATAATTTGCCAGGCGATCAGGTTTGCCCTACTTTACGTCCGTAAGGCAGTGAATTTGTTGTGTGAATGACCGTGATATGATACAAAATAGAGGAAAGGAGGTCATAATGGCTATTGCGACAAAGCAGAGAGACGATCATGTCAGGGTGAAACAGTATATTACCGATGCCAAAGGCAGGAAAGTTGGCGCAGTGCTTAATATTAAAGAGCTTACAAGGGTAAATGACCTGATCGAGGATCTGCTCGATCTTAAGTCCATTGAAGACCGGGTGGCAGAGCCTTCGTCGGATTACGAAGCATACAGCCGCAGAAGAAAAACCCGCCTGCATGTATAGAATTGCGGTCAAGAAATCCGCAAAAAAAGAGATCGACGAACTGCCGGACCACCAATTCCTCAAGGTCGACAAAGCTATTCTCGCCCTGAGAGAAAATCCGTATCCATATCCGCAGGCAAAAAAGCTTAAAGGCACAGACAACTTCAGACTTCGTGTCGGAGATTTCAGGATCGTATACTCGGTGGATGAGGACGAGAAGATCGTCACTGTCTATCGTATCAGACACAGACGTGATGTTTACAGATAAATAATGGAAATATAAGCTGTTTTATTGATTCCCGGACGATGATTCCCGGGTGCCCTCCTTTTGTTCCTTCCCTCTGATCCACCAGTCGCTCTTGTCGGAGAACCACCAGAGGGAAGAGTCGGTTTCTAGGATTGTATCGGCCAGTTCGCGGGCTACGTCCGTCCTGAGCCTCTTGAGAGCGAATGCCAGCCACTCGTCCGCATACGTGTTGCCGAGGTCCTTGTATTCCTTGAGGGCGAGGATCAGTTCCAGCTGGTCCGCGTCATAGGCGAGTTGGGCCTCAAGGCTCTTTCCTTCCATGAATTCGAAGATCAGGTCCCGGATCTCATCACCGAACGGAAGCGTCCCGGCCAGGTCATTGACCGCCTTCACCTCATCCGCCTTCACGTATTTCTTGTTCACATAGTTGAGGTCGCCTGTCCGCGCCTCCGGGAGGTCATGGAAGAGGCACATCCTGACCAGCTTGTCCGTATCCGCCTCTTTGACAAGACTGCCCAGGGTGTAGCCGATGTAGACCGCCCTGAAGACGTGCTCTGCGACCGACTCGGCCCCTGATCCCAGGAACTGGAACCCGGTCCGGGGTGTGCGTTTCAGCATGCCTGCTTCAAACAGGAAGTTCGCGATTCTTTTCATTGGTCGTCCTCTGGTATGTCTTATTCGTGTCCGGGGGATGTCATCTCCCGAAACTGATGATAACAGATATGCCCGGAGGTTATGAAGTCGTTTCGATTTCTTTTGCGCCGGCGGGTTGTTGTATCATATGTCCTGTCTTATTGTTTGTATGCTGTGACAGAAAACGCTTCTGAAAGGCGGACGGCTTGAAAAGACATAACCGGTCCAGGGAAGAAAGACCCCAATCGCAGGGCAGATTCCGTGAAAGACCGCGCGAAGGCGCAGGCGAGGCGTGGGTGTATGGACTGAACCCGGTTCTCGAGGCCCTGCGGGCGGGCAGGGAGGTCAGGGCGATCTACCTGCTTGACGGCCGGAGGGAGAAGCTCGGCGAGATAGAGCAGGAGGCTTCAGCCAGGGGAGTGGCGGTCAGGAAGGCCGACGACGACTTCTTCGAGAGCCGGTTCCCGAAAGGGCATCAGGGCATCGCCGCGGCGGTGGCCCCCCGGAAATATGCGACGCTGGGGGAGATCCTCGCCATTCCCGGCCGGAAAAAACAGATGCCGCTCTTCCTGATCCTTGATCTGATCGAGGACCCTAGGAATTTCGGCGCGATCCTCAGGGTCGCGGATGCCGGGGGAGTCCACGGGGTCGTCATCCAGTCGCACCGTTCGGCGACTCTGACGCCCGAGGCTGTCAAGGCCTCGGCAGGAGCTGCCGAATACATGCCGGTGGCGATGGTTTCGAACATAAAGAACGCGATGAGGGAGATGAAGGACGAAGGGATCACGGTCATCGGCGCCGAGGCGGGAGGCAGTGCAGGCCCATGGACGACCGACCTGGTCGTTCCTCTCGCCGTGGTGATCGGTTCGGAGGGCAGGGGGTTAAGGAGAACTGTGGCAGAGGATTGTGATATAATTGTAAGCCTGCCGATGAAGGGGATGGTGAATTCCCTGAATGCATCGGTTGCCGCGGGCATTATCACGTTCGAGATACTGAGACAGAGGACCTGCAGCGTAGCGCAGTAACGCTCTTTTTCCCTCGCATGAAACAGGCTTTTTCATTTCGCTTGCTTTTTCCAGCTTGACGGGATTATAATTTTTCCTTTATATTAAAAAGTTACCGAAAATTCAGTGGAGAACTGTTGCCTTTTCAGGGAACGCCACCGTAGCTCAGTTGGTAGAGCAGTTGATTTGTAATCATCAGGTCGGGGGTTCGAATCCCTTCGGTGGCTCCAGTTTTTATAGATGCAATCGGCTGGAGGGGTGAGAGGTCAGGGTTTTGCAGCACAAATCCGGGCCTCGGCCCCTGTAATTTAGATGGAGAGGTACCCGAGTGGCCAAAGGGGACGGGCTGTAAACCCGTTGGCGTAGCCTACGGAGGTTCAAATCCTCCCCTCTCCACCATATTTTTAGGTGTCAGAAGCGGCAGAAGGTGCCGCTTCCCGGAAATGCGGGAGTAGCTCAGTGGTAGAGCGTCAGCCTTCCAAGCTGAGGGTCGCGGGTTCGAATCCCGTTTCCCGCTCCATTTTGGCGGTTATTTGATGAAATAGAGGGCGAGGGCGGCGAATGCCACCTGGATGAAAGATGCGCCCTTTACGGCTAATGCATTGCATGATTTGCGGATGACGCCCATGTAGCTCAGTCGGCAGAGCACATCCTTGGTAAGGATGAGGTCACCGGTTCGATTCCGGTCATGGGCTCCAGACTCAGGCAGGATGTACTGATAGTTCATTTTACAGTGAAAGGCACGGCATTCGAAACGCTGTTCACAAGGTGAAGGAGGAAAGAGATGGCAAAGGCAAAATTTGAGAGGACGAAGCCACATTGCAACGTAGGGACGATCGGGCACGTTGACCACGGGAAGACGACGCTGACGGCGGCTATCACGAAGGTGCTGGCGATGACGGGTC
>JAKAIE010000047.1 GCA_021814475.1 Nitrospirota bacterium | reverse complement strand
AGGAAACGTTGCGCCCGCCCCTGTGAGGTATTCTTCAGCCGATGCGCTGCCGATGCTGAATGATAAGGTCAATACCGCTGCCATTGCCAGTCCTAGAATCTTCTTCATACTATCCTCCTTGTTGGTCTGAAATAGTGGTCCAAAATAGATGTGTTACAGGCTCGTTAATACTTGGTTACAATGAGGGCATGTTCACCCCCTTTCCCTTTATTGATGAATAAATCGCTTCGTTTCGCGTGATCATCGCCAGGATTTTCAGCGGCATTCCCGGCAGTGACACCGGCGCCGATTCCGGTGCTTGTAGAGATCAGAAACATGACCTAGGATAGCAATAGATTGTTACGCCAGTATTAAAGTGGGGTTAAAGTTCTGTGTAATTATCACTCTAACCGCGCACAGCACCGATTCCACCGGGGAGAAGCTGTGAAATTTCGACACTCACGCTATTTTGAGGCAAGACAGGATACTGCCTTGTCCGCCGACAGGGGGTCCTTCATGTAAAAAGGGCACTTCCGGTGGCTGGTGGTACTGCAGTATTCCTTCAGCTCGAAAAGACTCGGCACGTAAGGCCGGTTGCCGGCCGCCTTGCAGGATGTGATCATCCATTTAATAAGATGCGGACACTTCATGGCTTGCTCCTCGTTATTAAGATTCATGGAAAAAAATGCCGCCTTCATCAGGCCTCTCTCGTCCTGAGCGCATTGAAGACCCTGGTCGACAGCGTCCAGAGCCCGCTCTCCGGATACGGCGCCAGTAGCGAGTTATCCCCAATGACATACCTGTTGCCTCTCCAGACCACGCTACTGCTGAGAAGCGGCACAAACCAGATACAGCCGATCACAATATCCTTTACCGGCACAAACAGGTAGAGCAGAGGGTTCATGCCGGTATCCAGTCTCCTGCCGAGATAGTAATCTCCAGCCATTTTTACCGCCGAGACCCCGATGGCGAGTGAGGCGGTCATTGCTGAAAAGCCGCTGAGAAGGAGAGGGAGGAAGGAAATGAAGACCGCATTGCCTGCGAGCTCCGACAGGTACTTCACTCCGCCAATCTTCCACCTGAGCTTGCCCCAGCGTGTGTGCCTGTTGATGAATTTCTTCAGACCCCAGTATTCGTTGACGTTGCTGATCGCATAGTTCGAAAGCACGACCCTTCGGCCGCTGTCGTGCATCCTTTTGCCGATGATGTAATCTTCGGCCAGGAAGTCCTTCACCGCCTGCATGCCCCCGATCTCTTCGAGGTCCCCCTTCCGCATAAGCATGGACTTGCCGATGACGCAAGGCATATGGAGAAACCGGTCGAGGAGACAGACCGACCCGGCAATGAAGCTGTTGAGGTGAAGGTTTTCGAAGACCGACCCGAGTGTGCGACCCCGCACGCCGCGGATGAGGCTGCTGACGAGGCCAACACGGTCGTCTTTCATGGGGCTGGCGACTGCGCGGAGATAATCCCTGCCTACCAGGACGTTGCTGTCGCTGATCAGCACGTGCTCGTAGCGTGCCGCCCTGACTGCGGGAATGAGATTGTTTACTTTTGGGTTCAGACCGTCCCCGCATTTTTCGATCAGGATCGATATCTCCCTGTGAGGGTATTTGGCCCTGATCTTGCGGACTATCCTGCAGACGGGATCATCATGGTCCTGGATAGAGAATATGATTTCATAGGCCGGATAGTCCTGAAGGCAGAAACTCTCAAGATTGTCGAAAAGGTTGTCATCGAGGCCCTTCAGAGGTTTGAGAATCGAGATCGGCGGACAGAAGTCTTCCTCCGGCGCCTGACCGGGCGGCGTACCGGCTACAGTGCCCTTTGATCCGGCCCGAACAGTTTTGATCACTGCAGCAACCTGACCGGCGTACCCGGCAAGACCGACCATCGCAATCACGGCAAATATCCAGAATATCACCATTTCATCTCCTCCGATTTTCTAAAAAGTGTGATGGCAACGCCTTTGTTATGCTTAATGCACTGTTTTACGGACAGGATATTCTTTTCACAGTTCAGAAGGGTCTTCCACGAATAAAGGTGGCGCGGACGATGGAAGTCGCTGTTTGCGACATGGGGATATTTTTCAAGGCTCACCACGTTGAAGACATCGTCCCTGTTTGCTATTTCCCATGCGTCGATATGACGCGCGTATTTTGCCCTGTTGTTCCAGAGGAAGAGCGTGTCCCTGCTCATATCGGACATGTAGTGGGGGTGGCAGGCTATGATCAGCGCCTCCTGCTCTCTGGCGGTCAGGAATATCTCCTCATAGCTCCAGCAGGCGGGGATGAAGTCCTTGATATCGAGGAGAAGGATATGGGCCGACTGGTCGGCGGTGAGATGGTTCTTGCTTATTTCGACGCCCGGGATGATCAGCATGCCGTACTTGTCCCACGCACGTTCAGCCTCCTCTTTCACGTGGTCCATATATCGATAGAAATTGTCCGAGGTGACCGAATACCTGAAACGGTGAGCCAGTTTTCCGAGAGGATTATCTCCGTTGACCACATGGTCCGTGATCGCGATAACGTCGAATCCGGCCTGGCCGAAGAGGTCTACCGTCCTTCTCAGTCCGACAGCCCCGTCGGAGTATGTGGTGTGGATATGGAAATCACACAGCAGCATTAAGCGGTCCGGCCTGGTTCCTTTGGTTTCATATGATTGTAGATTACCGGAGGCCGGTTACATGATCGTGAACAGTGGGTTACATCTCTGTTAAGAATACACAGCCGGGCATTATGACAGTCTTGTGAAACGTTGATGAAAGAATTACAGTGCGATTGACTTCGGAGGTTTTACTTGCCGGTGCGGGACAGCGGCTGCCTGCTGTCGAGCACTTCACGGACCTTATGCTGAAGCTGTTGCGGGGATACCGGCTTTGCAAGAAAGCTGACCGACGACTCTTCGATGCCGAACCTGTCGATGATATCTGCGGTATAGCCGCTGAGGAACAGAAACTTCATGTCAGGGTATCTTTCCCTCAGTATTTCGTAAACTTCTCTCCCATTTTTTTGGGCATGATGACATCCAGGATTGCCATCGGAATCTCTTCGCTGTGATTCATACATCTATGCACGGCATCCTCTCCGTCAATTGCTTCGATGATCGTATATCCGGCCTCTTCGAGAACGGCCTTCATCATTCTTCTGAGTGTTTCGTCATCCTCCGCACATCTCGTCCGACCAGGTCATCGAGTTCGATTCCACATCCCACTCCCAGCTGCCGATATGCCCGACCTTCTGGGCCTCGGCAAGCTGACGCTGACTTTTCTTCAGCGCCTTTTCGATCTCCTCACAACGGGCTGGGGACGCTTCCGGCTCGGGCCTTTCTGCCCTGGGCGCGGGACCATTTATGTCGTGGTCTTCCGCAATCATCTATTACCTTCCCCCCGTCAGTAGCGGCTTGCGGTGCGACAGTTCCCGCTCTGTTCCAGGTAATAGGCCACCTTGTTCTTCAGGTCGAGGATATTGCCCTTGCAGATGTATCCCGCAACCCTCGTTTCCCGGACCGATCGCCTGAGACTGTCTTCATCGTTCGACGAGTAAAAGACTATCGGTATGTTCTGAGTCGCCTCCTGGCCGCTGATCACCGTGGCCAGCTTGTCTCCGGAAAGGGCCGGCATATTGACGTCTAGCAGCACCAGGTCGGGCCGGACCGCCTTTATAATATTGGTCGAACCGAACCCGAGGTTATGGGTCATTACGAGGTATCCTTCCTCTTCGAGCAGTTCCTTTGCGGTGAGCAGGTGTCTGTCATCGTCGTCGATGATAAGAATCTTCTTTGCCTTCATGATGTTTTGTCTCCTTTATTAATGCGATATTGGGGATATCGGAAGGGTGACGGTAAAGGTCGTCCCTTCCCCAAATGAACTGGACATCGCGATCCGCCCTCCGAGCATCGCGACGAGGTTCCTCGTGATGGTGAGGCCGAGCCCAGTGCCTTCGTGCTGCTTGATATGAGCGTTTTCGACCTGGCCGAAGGCCTCGAATATCTTCTCGCCGTCCTCCCTCCTGATGCCGATTCCGGTATCGCTCACCGATATTGTCACCTCGCCGTTTCCTTGAGTCAGGTCGACCGTGATACTTCCCCTCTCCGTAAATTTTGCGGCATTGCTCAGGAGGTTTATCATTATCTGCCGTACCTTCACCATATCCGACAGGATCACGAGAGATCCGATCGTGCCCGTCACATTGACATCAACCGGCTTGCCGCCGGCAAGTATACGTGCGGTCTCCGCCACCTCGTGCAGAAGAGGCACGAGATCGAAGCCGTCGTTGAAGACCTCCATCTTCCCGGCCTCGATCTTCGAGAGGTCGAGGATATTAGTGATTATCGCCCTGAGGTTGATCGCGCTGGTGGTCAGCAGGGAGAGCCGCTCTTTCATCCGGTCTGTCTGCCCCTTTTCCGTCGAGATCTTCATGACCTCGGCCAGACCTATGATCGCGTTGACCGGCGATCTCAGTTCATGGGTGACGTTCGCGATAAACTGAGATTTCACCTGGCTCATGCGTTCAAGTTCGCGCGCCCGTTCTCTGGCGATCTCCTTCTGCATGACGCTGTTTGCAAGTATGGTGCTCTGCTGCATGATCATCTGCTTTACGGAGAGATAGCCCTTATAACGGTCAGCATCATCCACCACGATAATCTCGTCGTAGATGTCCTTGTCCTGTCTTTCCAGCGCCTTATCCATCGCAACATCGAGCCTCTCCTCTTCATGGATGATCAGCGGCGCGGTATCTGCGATCGCGATGATCCGCTTCTTTCCGTAAAGCTCGAAACCGTAACGCCTGAACAGGGTGAGCATAAATTTCTGCCTCGTCACCAGGCCGACGGGTTCGTCACAGTCGACAACAGACAGGGCGTCGAGGTCGGTCGTATTCATGAACTGCTGCCCGACCACACTGACTGTTATGAGGGGAGCGACCTTCTCGCGTGAGGTGATCAGGCTCGCAACCCTGGGGGATTCTGTCTGCGCTGTCTCCATATACCTCTCTCCCATGCCGGATATCTCCGAGTCTGAGACGTGGACGTCCGGACTGTGACTATCTTAACGGGTGATCGTTACAGGGAGGTGACACGGAGATTACATTCCGGTTATTTTTGCGATCTGCTTTTGATGAGGTAGGTATAGTAGGCCGCGGCAGAGGTCGGCCTGCGGCGAAGGGTGGCATAATCCACGCTGTAGAGGCCGAAATGGGCATCGAGACCCTGCAGCCATTCATAATTGTCCATCAGAGACCAGTAGAAGTAGCCCCGGATGTCCATCCCCTGCCGGATACATCTATCGACGACATCGACATGCCGCTGCATGTAGCGTATCCTTTTATGGCAGTCGTTTGTCGCGATCCCGTTTTCGGTGATGATCATGGGCACATTGAGCTTCTGCGCATAGCGCAGGACCTTTTCGAGTCCCCGGGGATGCACTTCCCAGCCCATGTCGGTCAGGCCGGAACCTTCTATGTCCCGGTGCCGCATCTCGATCCCCATCGTCTTGAGCGGGTTGAAGCGCATATGCATCCTCGTATAGTAGTTCACCCCGAAAAAGTCGAGCTTACCCCTGACAGGGACATCGTATACACTCTCCCTGCGAAAGGGGAACTGAATAGTCAGGACGCCGGTCAGAAAGGCCTCGACAAGTGAATGGTTATAGAAGCGTTTTGCGAGCTTTGCGAGGAGCCTGTCGAGGGGGTTCCAGCGGTGCCAGGCCGACAGGGCAGCCATATTATGGGCTACGCTTACCAGCGCATTCGGCAACGAATCGTGGATCATGTCGTATGTCCTTCCATGTGCTATCAATATATTGACCAGCGCCTTCACCCCGAGTGAGACGTCCCTGATGCCAGGAGGCGTACAGCCCTCGAAATATCCCGCCAGGACGAGCACGTAGGGTTCGTTGAAGGTGATCCAGTACCGCACACCCCTCAGTGAAGACACGATCCTCCCTGCAAACTGCATGAATTTTCCGACCGCTGATTCCTCATGCCAGGGATGGTTCTCCGTGAACCACTTCGGCTGGGTAAAATGGTGGATCGTCAGCATCGGCTCAATCCCTGCGGCAAGGAGTATATCGATAACCTCCTGGTAATGGGCTATGGCATCATAGTCCCAGCGATCCTCCTGCGGCTGAATTCTTGACCACTCTATCGAGAAACGATAGGCGTTCACGCCCAGATCCTTCAGGAGTGCGAGATCCTCCCTATAAAGGTAGTAATGGCCGGTGACATCGGGCACCTGCCGGAATATGCCGTCCCAGTTCGCCCAGTCGGCGTGCGGCGACCCCTCCAGCTGAAATGCGGATGTGGCGACACCCCACATAAAAGGCTGCCGGGGTGGGACGGCATCCGTTTCTCGCTTATCGGTCTTTTGCTGTGGGCTCGGCCTCGACATAGTAGCCGACTCCCCTTCTTGTCTTTATGTATACGGGTTGAGAAGGATCGTCCTCTATCTGCGTGCGCAGCCTCCGGACATGTACATCGACGGTCCGGGGCTCTACAAAGGCGTCGTCCTTCCAGACGGCGTTCAGGAGATGTTCGCGGCTGAGTATGCGTCCCTTTTTCTCGATGAGATATATCAGGAGTTTGAACTCGGTCGGACTGAGGTCGATCACCCTGTCGCCTTTAGTCACGGAGTAGATCTCGTGGTTAATAACCAGATCCCCGAAATGCGTCACCAGTTCCTCCTCAGGTTTCTTGGCGGACCTCCGCAGGACAGCCCTGATGCGGGCTGAGAGTTCGCGCGGACTGAAGGGTTTGGCCATGTAGTCATCCGCCCCCAGTTCGAGCCCCAGAATTCTGTCGACATCCTCACTTTTGGCGGTCAGCATGATGATCGGCAGAGAGCGTGTCCCCTCATCGCCCCGTATAATGCGGCATAGTTCCATCCCTTGAATCCCCGGGAGCATGAGGTCGAGGACTACGAGGTCGAAACGCTCTTCCCTCACCTTCTTCAGAGCGTCTTCCCCGTCGAAGACCGAGACAACCCCAAAACCGTCTTTTCTGAGATTGAAGGATATCAGCTCGTTGATATCTTCTTCATCGTCAACAACAAGTATTCGTGGCATATTGACCATGTACACCACGATTATACAAAGCGGATGTTAAACAGCCATTACAGCTGTGTTACTTTTCGGTGACAATAGCACTTTCCTTTAGACACCCTAGCATGAATAGACCGAACCTAAGTATCACTTTCCAGGGGAAAAAGCACAGTTTGAGGAATGATATCAGCTTCGTGGTTCAGGACGACATTCAAGGGCTCTGCTTTGTTCCGGCTATGCGCCCTGAAGATAAAGAACTGCTTACGCAATAGACCTTGAAGACATCTAAATATCCGGCTTGCCGGAATCAATTGTATTCTTCATGGTGGTCTCCGAACACATGGTGGATGATTTCCCACGCGGTCTCTTCGATGGATTTGTTCGTGGTATCGACAACTTTCCAGATCCGGTGCTTCTTGCGCAGGTCCCTGACATACTCGACCTCGGCAAAGATCTTCTTGAATTCGCTGTAGCTCGTCGGGAGCGAGGACTTCTCCTGGCGTACCCTCCTGATTTTCTGAAGGACCTCGGGATCGATTACCAGGCAGACGATTTTTTGCTGATCGATTTCGAAAAGCTCTTCGGGCAGGGGGATGCCCGGAACGATCGGGACATTGGCGACCTTGTAGCCCTCCTGGGCCAGAAAGAACGAGGTCGGGGTCTTGGACGTCCGTGAAAGTCCGACGATGACGATGTCCGCGCCATCGAGGTGCTTGGTGTCCCTGCCGTCGTCGTGTCCCAACGTATACTCGATCGCGTCGATGCGTTTGAAGTATCGTTCATCAACCTTTCTGAGCAGACTCGGCGTTTCCAGCGGTTCCAGTCTAAGATAGGACGCGAGGTTGTTGATCAGCGGGCCCAGAATGTCGAGATGGAAAATCTTGTTTTTCACGCAATAGGCGGTCGCATAGTCGCGCATCTCTTTTTTGACAAATGTAAAAGCTATGAGGGCCTGGTCCGACTTGGCCTGGTCGAGGACCTTTTTGAGCCCGGCCCTGGAATCAATGTCGTGGAAAAGCATGATCTTGGTGTGGGTGTGTTCAAACTGCACCAGTGCCGCCCTCAGAATATGCAGGCCGCTCTGGCCCGTAGCGTCGGAAATAATGACGATTCTTTTTGCGGACATGTTCACCTCGATTATAGTATACCCTAACCCCCACCGCGCCTCACAAGCGCGATGCCGGCTGCGGCGGATGCACGTAGCGTTGTGAAACTCACCATGGCAAGCGACAACCACCCGGAGGGCCCATATCTCCAAAGCCGATTCTCACAGTTTTTCTCCTGACCTGCCCCCTCCTTCGGAGTCCCTCATCGCTCTGCCTGGCCTTCCCTTTTTTACAGTAGCTGCACAATACTGGTATTATTGTAAAACCTTACTGAGTGATGAATTCTGGGATGGACAACAACTCAAATATTGTATTGATCGGCATGCCTGGTGCAGGAAAGAGCACCGTTGGCATTATTTTGGCCAAAATGACCTCACGCGATTTCATTGATACAGACATTCTTATCCAGCTCTCAACCGGCCGGTCCCTGCAGGAGATCGTCGACACGGATGGCCCCCTGGCCTTGCGGGGAATCGAGGAGGAAGTAATACTCAGTCTGGCCGGCCGGCATAATGTCATCGCTACCGGGGGGAGCGCGGTATACAGCGCCGCGGCGATGGACCACCTGCGGTCGACCGGGACGGTCGTCTTTCTCGATGTGGACCTGGCGGCCCTGACGTCGAGAATCCATAACATCCACAGCCGGGGGATAGCAAAACGGCCGGAGCAGAGCCTGGAGGACCTGTTTGGAGAGCGTCTCGTCCTTTACAGAAAGTACGCCGATATCACCGTTGCCTGTACAGGACGTTCGCAGGAAGAGGTCTGCGCGCAGATCATCGAAAGAACAACGGCGCCGGGCTGACACAACGCAGGATTCATTTTCTCATATACGGGTTTTCTCATGCACGGGAGGCAAAAAGTGAAAAAGATTGTAGTCTTTGTCCTGGGACCTGACAGAACTGGAATAATTGCGGCGGTTTCGAAAACACTCTTCGAGCAGGGCTGCAACCTGGAAGATGTAAGCCAGACGATTCTCCAGGCAGAGTTCGTCGGCATCTTCATCGCTTCAATGGCCGACGGCGTGAATGAGGACAAGGTGCTCTCGGCGCTGAGCGCCCGGATCGGTCCTCTCGGTCTGTCCGTGCATCTGAGGCCGGTGGAGGAAGAACCGGCTGCCGGCGTCCGGGCAGGCGAGCCTTTTGTGATTACCACCGTAGGGGCGGACAGGCCAGGGCTCATGGCCGGGGTAACAGAGGTCCTGGCCCGCCATGGAGCAAACATCACAAGCCTCAAGGCGGTCTCCAGGGGAGAAGAGAGTCAGCACGACTACGTCATGATATTCGAAGCCGACATCCCTTCGGCAGTCGATCTCTCTGTGTTCAGGGCCGCGCTGCGCGGCAGGGCAGAGGAACTGGGGCTGGATATCAGTCTCCAGCACAGGGAAATCTTTGAAGAGCTCAACCGGGTGTAACCATGCTGACAGAACGTGAAATCATCGCAACCCTTGACATGCTCAGGAACGAGAATCTGGACGTCCGCACCGTGACGCTCGGCGTCAGCCTCTTCGACTGCGCCAGTGACGACGCCGGCCGTTTCATCTACCGTGTCCGCGCCAAGATTAGCCGCCTCGCAGCAAATTTTGTGGATGTCTGCGACGAGGTAGGGCTCAGGTATGGTATTCCGGTTGTAAACAAGAGGATCGCCATCAGCCCCATCGCTGTTGCCGCCTGCGCTGCCTCGCCTGAAGAGATGATCGCGATAGCCGTTGCGCTGGACGACATCGCCGCTAAGCTCAGGATCGACTTTATCGGCGGCTTCGGCGCCCTTGTCGAAAAGGGCTTCACCAGCGGCGACCGCGCACTTATCGAGGCCCTCCCCGAGGCGCTCGCAAAAACCGGCCGCGTCTGCTCATCGATCAACGTGGCGACAACGCGCGCCGGCATCAACATGGATGCCGTGGCGCTCATGGGCAGGACGATCAAGCGGACGGCAGAGCTCACCGCAGACCGGGACGGCCTCGGCTGCGCGAAGCTCGTCGTCTTCGCCAACATACCGCAGGATGTGCCGTTTATGGCCGGAGCCTATCTCGGCGTGGGTGAACCGGACGCCGTGATCAATGTCGGTGTAAGCGGGCCGGGAGTGGTTAAAAAGGCGATTGACCGCGCCCGCGCCGCAAACCCCGGGCTTGATTTGGGACAGCTCTCGGAGGTCATAAAACGCACGGCCTTCAAGGTGACCCGAGTCGGTGAACTCATCGGCAGACAGGTGGCAAAAAAACTCGACATCCCTTTCGGTGTAGCGGATCTTTCACTAGCCCCCACGCCGAATGTGGGCGACAGCGTCGGTGAGATATTCCAGAGCCTCGGCCTCAAGAGTATCGGCAATCCCGGCTCCACGGCAATCCTGGCAATGCTGAACGATGCGGTGAAGAAAGGCGGCATCTTCGCCAGCTCGCACGTGGGTGGACTGAGCGGGGCCTTCATCCCGGTGAGCGAGGACCTGAACATTGCGGAGGCGGCAAGGAAAGGACATCTCAGTCTCGAAAAACTTGAGGCGATGACCAGTGTCTGTTCCGTAGGACTCGACATGGTCGCCCTGCCGGGAGACACGACTGCCGCAACCCTGGCCGGCATCATCGCCGATGAAATGGCCATCGGGGTGATCAACAGCAAGGCAACAGCGGCCCGGCTGATTCCCGTTCCCGGGAAAAAGGCGGGCGAGAGGGCGTCCTTCGGAGGTCTGCTGGGCGAAGCCACCATCATGAATGCCCCGAATGACGGCGGCTCCGACGGGTTCATCTCTCTCGGCGGCAGAATCCCGGCGCCGGTCCAGAGTTTTAAGAATTAGACGACACCCGTGCTCTCCCATATGTCTAAGGTATACAGCACATGACAGAAGAAACTACACTTTCGTTAAGGATCTCATCACTGTATGCCGGCAGGAGCCTGTTGGATTTCCACGCCCAGCGCTTCAAGTATCAGAGCAGTGAAAAATGGAGGCTGGAAATTGGATGCGGGAAGGTGACGGTCAACGGCAAGGCAGCAACAGCCGATTATCTTCTGAGGATAAACGATATTGTGGCGTATTCGTTTGTTCACACCGAACCCCCTGTTGATCTAAATATACAAATAATGCATGAAGAGGAAACCTTTCTTGTTGCCAATAAACCCGGCAATCTGCCTTCGCATTCTGATGGTAATTACATCAGGAATACCTTAATATTTCTACTGCGGCAGCGTATGGCCGACAGGGGATTTCGCGGTGCCATTCACCTGGCGCATCGCCTGGACCGGGAAACAAGCGGCATAATCGTCACCGCAAAAACAAAGATCGCACATCAGTCGCTCTTGCGGCAGTTTGAGGCCGGAACAGTCGCAAAGGAGTATATTGCGATAGCCCGGGGAGTAATCAACAACTCTTCTTTTGAGGTTAAGGGTTTCTTAGTGCCTGATCAAGACAGCTGCATCTCGATCAAAAAGAAAGTCGTATCCGATGATGGAGCAGGCGCAAAATACTCCGCCACTGCCTTTGAGGTAATGGAACGTTTCGCATCGTCCACCATGGTCAGGTGCAGGCCCGTCACAGGCAGGACAAACCAGATAAGGGCCCATCTGGCACATGCCGGTTATCCATTGGTGGGTGATAAGTTATATGGAAGAACCGATGATGAGTTTCTTCAGTTTGCAAGAAACGTCAGGGCCGGATGTTACGACCTGCTTCCGTGGCTGGAAACCCCGAGGCATTTGCTGCATGCCTCACAGCTTGTCATAAATCATCCCATCTCCGGCGAACCGCTTGCATTCAATGCCCCCGTGCCGGAAGATATGAAATCATTTATCCGTAACAATCGGCGGGCCTGGAGCTGATTTCCGGCGCAAACATCGTCAGGAGTCCCCAGAGCGTGTTATCATAATAAATGTTATGGAACGGCGGCAGCAAAAAACATCCTTGATGCCGCGCTGCGCCTGAGAGACCCGGTTATGCAAACCAGCCTTAAAGAACCCGATAAAATCGACTCCGATGCTTCAGATGACACGCCCCGCACCCATTTTAAGGTGCTGGGGGCTATCAGCTTCTCGCACTTTCTGAACGACACGATGCAGTCCCTGATCCTTGCGATCTACCCGCTGCTGAAGGGAAAATTCCATCTGAATTTTGCCCAGATCGGGCTGATCACCCTCGGGTACCAACTGACCGCCTCTCTGCTTCAGCCGGTTGTCGGACTCTACACCGACCACCACCCCAAGCCCTATTCATTGGCCTTCGGGATGGGCTGCACGCTGACAGGTCTTCTGGCCCTTGCCGTGGCTCCGAATTACCACGCACTTCTCCTGGCCGCGGCGCTCGTAGGCACAGGGTCTTCGATATTCCACCCGGAGTCCTCGCGCGTCGCCAGAATGGCGTCGGGCGGCCGCCATGGGATGGCACAGTCGATCTTCCAGGTCGGGGGAAATATGGGTACGGCCCTGGGCCCCCTGATGGCTGCCTGGATTGTCATCCCCCAGGGACAGGGCAGCGTCGCGTGGTTCTCTCTCGCAGCCCTCCTCGCCATATCAGTGCTCTGGAAGGTCGGGGGCTGGTACAAAAGGCATATCAGGACGATTACCGCCGGCAGGACATCTTATGCCGGGTTACACCCGGATCTGCCTGTGCGCAAGGTTGTCATGGCAATGCTGGTTCTGATGGTCCTGATCTTCTCCAAGTACTTCTACCTGGCGAGTCTGAGCAGCTATTATATCTTCTATCTGATGCACCGTTTCCAGCTCTCTGTGCAGTCGGCGCAGATTCACCTTTTCGCATTTCTGTTCGCGGTCGCACTCGGTACGGTCTTCGGAGGCCCGATCGGGGACCGCATAGGGAGAAAACGCGTGATATGGATCTCCATCCTCGGGACCGCGCCCTTCGCCCTTGCGCTGCCCTATGCGAACCTGATGTGGACAGGCATTCTTGCCTTCATTATCGGGGGGATCCTTGCTTCAGCCTTCTCTGCTATCCTTGTTTTTGCTCAGGAACTCATTCCCGGGAAGGTCGGCGCGGTCTCAGGCCTCTTCTTCGGCTTTGCCTTCGGTATGGCCGGAATCGGCGCTGCAGTGCTCGGCAAGCTCGCCGACCGGCATGGCATCGAATTCGTCTACCATATATGCTCGTATCTGCCGCTTCTCGGCATTTTGACAGCGTTTCTTCCGGATCTCAGACGTTCCCCCGCACACGTCTAACGCCTTTTTCAGATGCATCAAGATAAGTTTTAACCACATGGCATTCTGTTCGATAAACTGCATACCCTGATAAGCTGTTTTCCGCCGTTCATAAGTTTACACCAAAATATTTCCGTATCATTTAACCCGCCGCCCGTCACGATAAGCCGGTCGATCCCGCCGACAGTTCCGTTATGTCCCGCAAAATGAAGTCTCCTGAAATATGCGCCGTATAGTTATGCCACTATTGGCGGACACAATGCTCAACCCACTGTCCCTAACTCAACATTTTTGTGATCATCGGGACAATTATGTTTTAGTCGTATCATGCCGATCCTCTGCTAACCCGCATAACCAAGCCATTTGCAGCTATGGCACGGCGGTTGCTGCTGCAGTAAAGTCGTTACTACTTTCACAGGAGGAAACAGATGAGACAGATAGCAATCTACGGCAAGGGCGGAATCGGCAAGTCCACCACCACGCAGAACCTCGTAGCGGCCCTGGCAGAGGCAGGCCGCAAGTGCATGATCATAGGCTGCGACCCCAAGGCCGATTCCACACGGCTCATCCTTAACCGGAAGGCCCAGAACACGGTCATGGATATGGCGAGAGAGAAGGGCACCGTAGAGGACCTCGAACTCGACGACGTGCTGCTGCAGGGATTCAAGGGCATCAAGTGCGCAGAGTCCGGCGGACCGGAGCCGGGGGTCGGCTGCGCAGGCCGCGGAGTGATAACCGCCATAAATTTCCTCGAGGAGAACGGGGCATACGGCGATGATACGGAATTCGTCTTCTACGATGTGCTCGGCGACGTGGTCTGCGGCGGCTTCGCGATGCCGATCCGCGAGGGCAAGGCAAAGGAGATATATATCGTCACCTCCGGAGAGATGATGGCGATGTACGCGGCGAACAATATCTCACGCGGTGTTCTCAAGTACGCGCAGTCCGGAGGGGTGCGGCTCGGAGGCCTCATCTGTAACAGCAGGAAGACTGACAAGGAGTTCGAGCTCATCTCGGAGCTTGCCAGCAAGCTCGGCACACAGATGATCCACTTCGTGCCGAGGGACAACGAGGTCCAGCGCGCCGAGCTCAGGAAGAAGACGGTGATAGACTACGCCCCGACTCACCCGCAGGCGGACGAGTACCGCGAACTGGCGAGGAAGATAGCCGACAACAGGAACTTCGTCATCCCCACGCCGATAACGATGGACGAGCTGGAGAGGCTCCTGATGGACTACGGCATCATGGAGAGCGAAGAAGCTGCCGCATAACTACAGATGGATGGAAGGAGAAACATATGAGCACAGCCATTAAAGATACACAGAAGATGATAGAGGAGGTCCTCGACGCCTATCCGGAGAAATCGAAGAAGGACCGGGCGAAACACCTTGCGGCGAACGATCCCACGGGGCAGTGCTCCACCTGCCAGGTGAAGTCTAATATCAAGTCGCGGCCGGGCGTAATGACCGTCAGGGGCTGCGCATACGCCGGTGCCAAGGGTGTTGTCTGGGGACCGGTGAAGGACCAGATAACGATCAGCCACGGCCCGGTAGGCTGCGGACAGTACAGCTGGTGGTCGCGCCGCAACTACTATAACGGACGGACCGGCATCGACACCTTCGGCACGATGCATATCACGACTGATTTCCAGGAAAAGAATATCGTCTACGGCGGGGACAAGGGCCTCGAAGCGGCGATGCATGAGCTGAAGGAGCTCTTCCCCCTTGCAAAGGGTATAGGCATCCTCTCCGAATGCCCGGTCGGCCTGATCGGCGATGATATCGAGGCGGTGTCGAAGCGTGTGGCAAAGGAATTCAAATTCCCGATAGTCCCTGTCCGGTGCGAGGGCTTCCGGGGCGTGAGCCAGTCTCTCGGTCATCATATCGCAAACGATACGATCAAGGACTATGTCCTCGGCAAGGGGGAGCTCGATACCTCGACACCGTACGACGTCGCCCTGATCGGCGATTATAACATCGGCGGAGACGCCTGGGCCTCGCGGAAGATACTGGAGGAGATGGGCCTCCGCGTCATCTCCCAGTACACCGGCGATGCGACCCTCAACGAAATCGCAATCGCGACAAAGGCAAAGCTGAACCTGATCCATTGCTACAGGTCGATGAACTACATCTGCCGCCATATGGAGGAGGAGTACGGAATCCCCTGGATGGAGTTCAATTTCTTCGGCCCCACAAAGTCCTTTGAGAGCATCCGGAAGATAGCTGCACGGTTCGACGAAAAGATCCAGGAGAAGGCCGAGGCGGTCATCGCTAAGTACAGGCCGGTCATGGAGAGGATCGTCGAAGAGTACCGGCCGAAGCTCGAGGGCAAGAAGGTGATGCTCTATGTCGGAGGTCTCAGGCCGCGCCATACCATCGGGGCCTATGAGGACCTCGGCATGGAGGTTGTGGCCTCGGGTTATGAGTTCGGACACGGCGACGATTACAAACGCACCTATCCGGAGCTGAAGGAAGGCGCAGTGATCATGGACGACGCGACCCTGTACGAGCTGGAGGAGTTCACACGCAGGCTCAGGCCGGACATGGTCGGCTCCGGGATAAAGGAGAAATATTCTTACCATAAGCTCGGCGTCCCTTTCAGGCAGATGCACTCCTGGGACTATTCCGGGCCATACCACGGGTTCGACGGGTTCCCGGTCTTTGCGCGGGACATGGACATGACGGTCAACAGCCCTACGTGGGCCCTGATACGGAGGAAGAGATGATAAAGATAAAAGACCATAACGAGCTTTTCGGTCAGCCCGACTACCAGGAACAGTTCGAGCGCAAAAAAGAGTTCGAAAGGCCCTGGCCGGAGGAAAAGGTGGAGGAAGTCGCCGAATGGACTAAGACCGAGGACTACAGGAAGCTGAACTTCGCGAGGCAGAACATCAAGATCAACCCTGCAAAGGCCTGTCAGCCCCTGGGCGCTGTCTTCTGCGCATCAGGGTTCGAAGGTGCCATGCCGTTCGTGCAGGGTGCCCAGGGCTGCGTGGCGTATTTCAGGAGCCACCTGAGCCGCCACTTCAAGGAGCCCTTTGCCGCGATCTCGACCTCGATGACAGAGGACGCAGCGGTCTTCGGAGGTCTGAACAACATGCTAGAAGGCCTGGAAAATACCTACGCGCTCTACAAACCGAAGATGATCTCGGTCTCGACGACCTGCATGGCAGAGGTCATCGGCGACGACCTCAACGCCTACATCAAGACCGCGCGCGAAAAAGGAGTCATACCGCAGGACCTGCCTGTGCCGTTCGCTCATACGCCGAGCTTCGTCGGCTCCCATATCGTGGGTTACGACAACATGCTCAAGGGCATTCTGAAGGCCCTGTCGGAAGACAGAAAGGGGGAGCAGAACGGGAAGATCAATATCATCCCCGGGTTCGATGCTTATACCGGAGACTACCGTGAGATAAAGCGACTGATGGCCCTTATGGGAATCGAACACACCCTCCTTGCGGACGTGAGCGAGACCTTTGATTCTCCGAACACCGGTGAATATAAGCTCTACCCAGGCGGCACACCGCTGGAGGAGGCTATGGACGCTGTAAACGCGGCCGGGACCGTCAGCCTTCAGAAATATTCTACGGTAAAGACGATGGATTATATCCAGAAGGAATGGGGCCAGAAGACTTTTACGCTCCCCCTGATCGGCATCAGGAACACCGACAGGTTCTTTGAGGAGCTGAGCAGGCTCACCGGCCGGCCCGTACCTGCGGCGATCGAGGCGGAAAGGGGCAGGGCTGTAGACGCCATGGTGGACTCTCACCCTTATGTGCACGGCAGGCGTTTCGCGCTCGTGGGCGACCCGGATCAGCTCCTGGGCATGATCAGCCTGATCATGGAGATGGGAGGTGAGCCCGTGCATATTGTCTGTACAAACGGGGACAAGCACTTCGAGGCTGAGGCGACCGAGCTGCTTGCATCGGGTCCCTTCGGCGCCAGCGGCAAGGTGTATATCAATAAGGACATGTGGCATATGAGGTCTCTTCTGTTCACTGAACCTGTGGATATGCTGATAGGCAACTCCTATGCAAAGTTCCTGACCCGCGATACGGGAACGCCTCTGATAAGAATCGGATTCCCGCTCTTCGACAGGCACCATCTGCACAGGTATCCGATCATCGGGTACCAGGGTGCGCTGAACCTGGTGACCATGATCGTCAACACTGTCCTTGACGAGATGGACAGGAAGACTGTCGACACCACGAGTTTCGACGTTATACGGTGAGGATCCGGTCTCAGGACCGGGAATGAAGATGAGAGGCGTGCGATGATCACAAACATAGATAAATTGACCGAACATGGCTGCGGAACAGCAAAAAGCGACAAGGTCTGCCGTTCGAGGGGCGGAGAATCCTGCGCCTTCGACGGCGCGATGATCGTGCTCCAGCCGATCGCCGATACCGCCCATATCGTCCACGGCCCTATCGCCTGCTGCGGCAACTCGTGGGAAGGGAGAGGCACACTCTCTTCCCGGGGCATCCTGCACAGGATGGGCTTCACGACTGACCTGAGCGAGATGGATATCATCTATGGTGCGGAGCGAAAGCTCCGTGCGGCGATCGAAGAAACGGCGGAAGCCGTGCGACCGAAGGCGATATTTGTGTATGCCACCTGTGTGACCGGCATCATTGGTGAAGACATCGAATTAATATGCAGCGATGCGGGTAAGAAACTCGGAATCCCTGTCATCCCGGTGAACGCGCCGGGATTTGTCGGACCCAAGAACCTCGGCAACAGGATAGCGGGTGAGGTTCTTCTCGAACATGTGATAGGAAAAGGGGAGCCGCCACAGAAGGGCAGCAAGGAGTCGGCGGGGGTTATCAACCTCATCGGCGAATACAATATCGCGGGCGACCTCTGGCTGGTGGAGCCGGTCCTCAGGGCGGCCGGGCTCCCGGTCCTTTCAAGGATGACCGGAGACAGCAGTTTTGAAGAGATCACCTATGCGCACAGGGCGATGCTGAATGTTGTAGTCTGCAGCAGGGCACTGATCAATGTGGCAAAAGGGATGGAGCAGAGATACGGCATACCCTATGTCGAGGTATCTTTCTTCGGGAGGTCCGAGATGTCGAAGGCCCTCAGGGCAATCAGCTCCCAGCTTTCAGCTCTCAGCCCTCAGTTCCCGGTTAAAACCGAAGAAATCATCAGGATCGAAGAAATGGCCCTGGGTGAAAAGCTGAAGGCATATGGGCATCTCAAAGGGAAAAAAGCCGTGCTGTATACGGGAGGCGTCAAGAGCTGGTCGTTCATAGCCGCCCTGCTCGACCTCGGCATAGAGGTCGTGGCGATCGGTACGAAGAAGAGCACCTTCGAGGACGAGGAGAAGATGAGGCAGATCCTCGGCAAGGATGCGCCTCTCGTCGAAGACGTAACACCTAAGAACCTCCTTCGTCTTCTGAAAGACAGGGGTGCCGATATCCTGGTTGCCGGAGGCAGGAACCAGTATCTCGCGGTTAAAGAGGGCTATCCTTTCGTGGATGTCAACCAGGAGCGGCATACCGCCTATGCGGGCTATGCGGGACTCATCAACCTCGCTGAGGCGATACACAACAGCATAAAGTTCTATGACCGCGGCAGGGGGCATAGGGCTAAGAGTGAAGGCGCGCCTTCACTCATGAATAGTTCGCCTAAAGAGGGGCTTCATAGGGCGGAACGCGCCGTTGCGATCAACCCTCTGAAGCATTCGCAGTCGATGGGGGCGGCTATAGCCATTCAGGGCATTCACCGGGCGATCCCGGTGATTCACGGGGCGCAGGGCTGCACGTTTCTGGGGAAGGTCGTCCTGACAAGACATTTCAGGGAGCCGATAGCATTGGCAGGCACGAAGCTCTTTGCCGAGGATGTGGTGATGGGTAGCGGGGAAAAACTCAGAGAGCTGGTTTCCGGTCTCGCCGGAAAAAGCGGTCCGGAGTTGATAGCAGTGCTCACCTCGGGTCTTTCCGAGGTAAGGGGCGATGACGTCGAGGCGACACTGAAGGGCCTCGGTGCTGAAGCTCAGGGAGTTGCGTTGATACATGTGCCGACGCCGGATTACGAAGGCGGACTCGAAACTGGCTACGCTTGCGCGGTCGGGGCGCTGCTCCGGATGGCGGAAAACAGGGGCCGCTGCCCCTCCCCCTATGCGATGCCGTTCGAGCCTGTAACCGGTGAAAGAGAATGCCAGGTGAACGTGATAGCGGGTTCCCATTTGACGCCGGCCGATTTTACTGAGTTGAGGGAGATTGTGTCGTCCTTCGGTCTGAGACCGGTCCTGTTACCGGACCTGGCCTGCCTCGACGGCAGCAGGCAGGGGGTCTCTCCCCTTGCGCTCGGGGGTACGACGATAGAGGAGATAAGGACCATGGGCAGTTCGGACTTTACAATCGCGATAGGCAGGAGCATGGAGGCCCCGGCCAGGATTCTGATGGAGCGGTTCGGCATTGAGTACAGGGTCTTCGAAAGTCTTGCCGGGGTTGCGGAGACGGATGCCTTCATGGAGGCGCTCGCCATGCTCAGCGGCAGAAGCCCTCAACCTAAATACGTAAGGCAGAGACGAATACTTATCGACGGGATGAGGGATGCACACTTCTTCACCGCCGGCAAAAAGGCAATCCTGGCCCTGGAGCCGGATCACTGCATCCAGGTAGCACGCGTACTGGTTTCGATAGGTATGGACATAGACCGCGCCGTGATACCGGCGGATTCAGGGGCTGATTCAGGGGCTGACTCAGGGGCCGCGGCGTCCATTCATGCAAAGAAGGTAGTGACGGGAGACCTTTCCTTTCTGGGCGGGGAGGCCGATATCCTCATAGCGAACTCGCATGCGGAAGACAGCGCAGCAGACCTGGGTATGCCCCTGCTGCAGAAGGGCTTCCCCGTGTATAAAACCCTTGGGAACAGCGGCACCGTGGGGATAGGCTATGCCGGGACATTGGCGCTTATCCATGAAGTAGCAAATATCCTTATCAGGGAGGTGCATACATGAAGATAGCCTTCGCAACAACCGACGGCACAAATGTGGATGAGCATTTCGGGAGATCCGGCAGATTCGCAATCTATGAACTGACGCTGGACGGGTACCGTTTTGTCGAGATGAGGAGATTTGCCGAAGCCCGGGACACTGAGATAGAACGGACAAAAGGCATGGGCAGGGTGCATGACGAGAAGGTCGAAGGTAAGGCGGACCGTCTGGCCGACTGCAGGATCGTCTATCTCACCGAGATAGGAGGGCCTTCGGCAGCGCGTCTGATCAGGAAAGGTGTGATGCCGATCAGGGTGAAAGAGGTGGTCTCTATCGAGGAGTCTCTTGCAAAGCTCTTCGAGACGGTGAAGACCTCACCGCCGCCGTGGCTGAAGAAGGCGGTGAGTGAACAGTGAACATGAACGAACAATCAAACAGGAGGAATCAAAAGATGAAGATGATCAGGGCATTCATAAGACCGGAGAAGGAGCAGGAAGTGGTGCAGGCGCTTGAGGGCGCGGGGTTTCCGTCTCTGACCAAGATGCCGGTATTCGGCAGGGGGAAGCAGAAGGGCCTGACGGTCGGGCCTGTGCATTACGACGAACTGCCGAAGACTCTCATAATGACAGTTGTTGACGATGGCGATGAAAAGAAGGTTATCGCCATCATCTCGGACAAGGCGAGGACCGGCTTCATCGGCGACGGCAAGATATTCGTCTCGCCGGTAGAATCCGCCTACACCGTCAGGACGGGCGAGGCCTCACTATGAAAGAGATCACCGCGATCATACGCAGGGATAAACTCCCCGAGACGAAGACCGTTCTCGAACAGCTCGGCTATCCCTCCCTGACGATACAGAGTGTCGACGGCAGGGGCAAGCAGAAGGGGGCGATGTGCGCGGAGATGGACTCCGAGATGCCGGCCAGTTTCTGTACCGCCGTGAAGCTCACGCCGACACCGTCGAGTTATGCGCTGGAACATGCGCTCCCCAAGATTGCGCTCTTTGTTCCGAAGAGGCTGCTGACGATCGTGGTGCCTGATGACGTCGTGACCACAGTCGTCAAATCGATCATCAAGGTGAACCAGACAGGCAAGGCCGGAGACGGCAAGATATTCGTCTCCCCTGTCAACGACGCCCTCCGGGTGAGGACAGGCGAGCTGGGCGGTGAGGCGATCACGTAATAACCGCAGGGGCGGGAGGACACCCGCCCCTGTCTTTTCAAAAGGAGAAAGCAGTGGCTATTGTCGGATACACAAGGGGCGGAGGAACCTGGACGCCCAGATTTATAGAATCTATCGATGTGAACAAGTGCATCGGATGCGGCAGGTGTTACAAGGCCTGCAGCAGGGATGTCCTTGAACTGATAGAAAAGCCGTTCGAGGGAGAGGATGAATACGGAGACGACATGGGCAACAAGGTAATGTCCGTAGCAAATCCGGATAACTGCATCGGCTGCGAGGCCTGCGCGAGGACCTGCACAAAAAAATGCCAGATACACATAGAGCTGTAGACGGCTATGATGTTACTTCTTCACGGTAAGACTCCATGGATTTTATCGTCAGGCCCGCACGTTTCGATGATATCCCTGAAATGTGCGGGCTCCTCAACGCACTTTTTTCGATAGAGTCCGATTTCAGCGCCGATCTCCAGAGGCAGGCCGACGGGCTGAGCCTTCTGGTGGGCGACCGGTCAGGACTCTCGGCAATTCTGGTGGCGGCAGGTGCAGCCGGCATTGCCGGCATCTGCTCTGTCCAGACAGTCATCTCGACCGCGCAGGGGGGACCTGTCGGGCTGCTCGAAGACCTTATTGTCAGAAAGGACTGCCGGGGAAATGGGATCGGGACGAAGCTCCTTTTCGAGATTACAGAATGGTGCCGGGTACGGAACATTTCAAGGATCCAGCTCCTGAGGGATGCGGACAATCTTGGCGCAAGGGAATTCTACTCCTCGAACGGATGGCTTGATACCAATCTCGTCTGCATGAGACGGCTGTTCTGAGCAGTGCTGCTACTATTTCGGGTTGCGGCACATCTGAGTCTTGACCAGATCGATAAAGAAGTCGCGGGACATGTCAAACTTAAATGCACCTGTCTTGTCCCTGAATTCGGCAAACCCGAGAAGCAGTTTCAGTGCATGGCTCATCGCAGCCTTTGAGTCTTCCTTGCTCTCAGATTTCGTGAGATTAGAGCGCCTGAAGGTTATATCCAATGCGCCTGAGCAGGCGCAAACGATAAAAGGATGGTCTGCATATTCTGATCTGACATGTCCGCGCAGACGAAGCTGATCGTATGCTGCAGATCACGGGCCCGGGGGTTCCTGCCGGAATTCTCGTATCCCAAGCCTTTCTTCTATTTCTACCCCTCTTGGTATTCGGTCCCGTATATAAAGCTTTCCAGGTCCCTGATCGTGATCTTCTGTGCTGATATATATGCGCTGATCACATCTCCGATGCTGATGACACCTGAGAGGACATTATCGTCAATGACCGGAAGGTGCCTGAGCTTCTTTGCCGTCATCAGTGCCATACAGTCTTCCACAGAATGATCCGGGGTCACTGCAAAGACCGGACTGGTCATAAGCTCGGACACACGCATCTCCTTCGAAGACCGGCCCTTCAGAATGACCTTCCTGGCATAGTCTCGCTCGGAGAAGATCCCCACAACCTTGCGACCTTCGACAACCATCAGGGCGCCGATGTCCTTGTCTGCCATGAGTTGAAGCGCCTCATAGACCGTTGCCTTCGGGGCTACAGACCAATAATTCCTGCCCTTTGTATCGAGTATCTGCTTGACTGTCGTCATGTTCATGACTCCTTTCATATTGCCCGCAGGCCTTAATACCGTCACAATGTGAAGCGCCTCATCCCGGCCGGGATATGATTCTGTGCGTTTTCTGATTAGATGATATGCGCCTTTTGGACCGTTGTCAATGAAATGAAATTACCGCCTTTTGTCCCTCATCCGGAGACCGGCTTCCATCTGTGAGATGATGCCGTGGAGCATATATTGCCGGTCTCCAGGGTGTCAACGAGTACGAAGGATATATTGTCTTTCCATTTGTCCGCGTTGCCGTCCGAAACAGTTGTCAAAAATCGTCTTCATCGCATTCCAGTTCTTCCAACAGCTGTGCCTCCTTCTCCTGGGTTTGCTGGTCGAAGATGTCCAGCAAGCCCATTAAATCGGCCCGCGCAAGCCTGGCCGGTCCTGATTGGCAGCCGGGCATGCTGACAAGGAAGACGTGCCCTGATTTGGAAAAATAAAACTCCAGGAGACCAGCCTGTTTGACCAGTATGGCATCATCTGGCATCGCCGGCATCCCGGAGGCCTCTTGGTCGCCTTCTTTCATCTCTGTTGCCCTAAGATCCGTTTCAATATGCCGCAGACCCTTCCATGGATCCCCTCATACTCTGTCTCCCTCGATCCGGCTATGTTCAGGACCGCGGGTTTCGTATCATCCAGCCATTGCGAGACCTCATCGATAATCTCATCATCCGTCTTCTTATCCAGGTTTATATGAAGGAAGGCCTTATGGTGCTTCTCAGCCGCCTTCCTTGTCAGGGCAGAGCCGGATCCGATCTTTCTGCCGGTAAATAACAAAGTGGCATCAGAGTCGACCACATTTTTCTCGGTCCTGACCTGGTAATGCCTGGACCTCGTCTCTGTCATCCCCTGGTATTTCATCGGAAGGTGGCCGTCCTCTGTCCTTCTGCCGGAAGGGATCGAGCCGCCATACGGGATCCCCAGTTCAATAGCCGCATCCAGCCCCGCCCGGTCAGCCCCTGTCTGTCCGCCTGTGATGATCTTCGATATCCTCTGTCTGTTCATATATGCCCTATATATTCTTCACCAACAAACCACTTAAAGCAAGAATCTTTCTGCCTCCCCCCGGGAGGAAATTGAGTGGGACTGCCCTGTTTGACATATGTGTCTAACGAACCTATGCTTTAAGCATGCCTGAAGAATGGACCGTACTTCTTGTCACCTATGACCTTCTTGAAGCCGAGATACTGAAGGACCTCCTCGAAAGCGGGGATATCCCCGTGCAGCTTCTGTCCGCGAAGGTCAGCCCCTACCCTGTCAATGTAGGCAGGATGGGAGAGGTGAAGGTGATGGTGCGGGAGGAGGATCTCGAAGATGCGGAAGAGGTCCTCAGGAGGTTCAGGGAAGAGCCGGCTGAAACAGGAAACGGGACAGAAGAGCTGTTATAAGCCTTCTGAAGAATCCCTTTTAAGTCTATGTTATATCCCTTCCCCGGAAATCCTGTCAAGAAGTTGCAGTAGTAGTAAAAAAGGGGTGCGATATGTCCGCACCCCTTTTTTTGCGCCTGAAAACCTGCGCCGGCCTGCGAGACCGTGTTCAGGTTATTTCTTTTTCTTGTCGTCCTTCTTTTTCGCGTCTTTCTTATCCTCTTTCTTCCCGTCGCCCTTGACCTCCATGCCGGTAGCCTTCATCTCGTACTTGATCATGACCTTGTCGCCGACCTTGACCGCCGGCATCTTGGCCTTGTCATAGTTGATCTCCCACTTCTCCTTATCCTTCTGGACCGTGATGACGTCGTTGGTCACGGCGATGACAGGTCCGGTGACCTGGTAACTCTTCGCCCCGGCAAATGCAGTTGCGCTGAACGCTGCGAGCACGGCAAGTACGATGAACGTCTTCTTCATTGCTGCCTCCTTTGGATGGAATTGTAAGAATAAAATAATCCTATGCAGGGAGGTTGTCAATCTATCTTTAATCCTTCATCGAAACTCATCGTGTCAACTGCCTTACTCGATCAACACAAGGGCAAAATAGTTCCATCTTCCAAATGTCTCTCTTTTCGTATCGATTTCAAAACCGTTTGCGCGTGCTGTCTTGAATACATCGATCCCGCAGGCCTCCATGAGCGGCCTTATTCTGCCTTTCTTTTGTTCCGTTGTCTGAGACTCGCCCGGAGTCTCTCTTTCACCTCATCAGTAATTTCGTTTACTGTGGCGCGGGGCTTGCTTTGCTTATTTCCCTGAAATCCTACAGATTTGTACCATTGCCTACATTAATGCACTTCCCCATTTGCGTTGCCTGCTTGTAACGCCCTGATTTATAAAAATATGCCACTCTGGCACTTCACTTGCTTTTTTAGAAGGAAAACCACGGAAAGCGAGGCAAGAGACCATGACCGAAATACCCATACACAAGGCGAGAGATATCAGGGCAACTCATCCCTGCTTTTCGAAGGAGGCCCACCACAGGTTCGGCAGGATCCACCTGCCTGTCGCGCCGGCCTGCAATATCCAGTGCAGGTACTGCATCAGGAAGTACGACTGCGCCAACGAATCCCGTCCGGGCATCACCAGCAGGGTGATGACCCCATACGAGGCGCTGGAACGCGTGAGGACGTTCATCGACCGAAACGACAGGATCACGGTCATCGGGATAGCTGGTCCCGGTGACCCTCTGGCAAACGACTCTACTTTCGAGGTGATGTCCTCGATCCACAAGGAGTTCCCGGAATTGACCCTCTGCGTCTCGACGAACGGGCTTAACCTTCCCGACAGACTCGACGCCCTTGTCAGATGCGGTGTGCGGAGCATCACGGTCACGATCAATGCGGTGACACCGGACATGGCCGAAAAGGTCTATGCCTGGGCAACGTATAAAGGGAAGCGCTACACCGGAAAGGAGGCCGGGGCCTGCATCGTGAACAACCAGTGGCGGGGCCTTACCAACGCAATCGATGCCGGGCTCATGGTCAAGGTCAATACGGTATATATACCCGGGGTCAACGACGCCGAGATCCCGCTGATCGCCTGGCACGCCGGAGAGCGCGGGGCGGATATCATGAACATCATGCCTCTGATCCCCCAGGCGGAATTCGAAGGACGCGAGAGGCCGACGGCCGAGATGCTCA
>JAKAIE010000046.1 GCA_021814475.1 Nitrospirota bacterium | reverse complement strand
TCGTGGCATTCGGGTATTTCCTGCGCTTTACGTGATCGTCAAACCAGATAAAGCGTTCGTAAACGTTCTTCTGTCCCAATCTGACCCCTTCCGACGTTGAGTATAACAGAAGTCTGTCATCCAGGAATACTAAAATGCACCTATTTAACAAATACTTGCATATTTCAGCGCCGCTCTGTTTACCCGGCCGTAATAGGCTCATATCTGATCATAATCCTGAACCTCCCCCAAGGCATGTCCGAGGTCCACGGATGGTATTGTGAGGAGGTACCCTCAGTCTGTCACAACAACACTGCGCCAAGAATTCCAGCCCCGATGATCACAAAGGAAGGATCTATTTTCGTGAAAACAATCGCAGTAAAGCTGATTATGGCGATCCCGAAGGTGAGAGGGTCGACAAGCGCCGTATTTCCAAGGGAAATAGCCACAGCGGACAACAGTCCTATCACGGCCGGTTTTATTCCCCTGAAACTCGACTGTACGATTATCGATTCTCTGTAGGCGTAATAATATTTCGCGACAATTGTCACGATGATAATGCAGGGCAGATAGGAGCTTACCATTGCCAATATCGCGCCTGCCAGACCGCTGACTTTATATCCGATAACGGCATTCATAACGGTCAGTGGACCGGGAGTGACCTGCCCGATTGCAATAGCATCCAGAAACTCCTGGTTGGTCAGCAAATGATGTTTCTCCACAAATTCCTGCTGGAGCATTGGAAGCATCACAAAACCTCCCCCTATAGTGAGGGAGTTGATGACGATAAGCAACCCGCAGAGCTTCAGCAGGATCATCAGCGTCTCCTTCCATAAACGACAAGTCCTGTAATCCCCGAGAGCAGAATGAGACCGATAGGATTCAGTCTAAACAATGAAAGCGCAAAAAAGGCAGCCAAGGCAAACAGTGCAGCCCCGAGATCCTTTATAGTATTCCTTGACATCTTGTAAACGATAGAAAGAACCAGCCCCACGACTGCCGCTCCCACGCCTTTCATAATCGAGGTCAGCAGGGCATTCCCCCTGCTCTTTACGTAGAAGACCGCAAGCAGTACAGCCAGCAGGGTACCGGTAAACGACTGACCGGCAATTGTGGCGAGCGCACCCTTCAGCCTTTTCAGCCTGTATCCTATACAGATGCCGGTATTTACGATGGGCGCCCCGGGGGTCATCTGTCCTACTGCCACGCTCTCGACAAACTCCTCATGTGTAAGCCATTTTTCCTTTTCCACGAGCTCCCTTTCAAAAAAGGCGAGCATCGCATATACGCCGCCAAAGGAAAAAGATCCAATTTTGAGGAACTTCCAGAAAATATCTCTGACTGTTATCTTATCCTCCATATCAGACCTCCACCAGATTATTTCCCACCCCATGAGCGATCTCCCCGGCTTCGACATTATTGCAAAGTCGACTTTATCCGTGGATCGCAGATGCTATTTTACAGCAGCCACCCTGTTTGGTAAAGGAAAGCATCAACGGACGCGCCTGAGCGCCCGCGGGTAAGCAGGGGATATGCCGCAGTCAAGACGAGTTTTCCACAAGAGATCTTTCCAGATTTGGCAGAAGGTCAGGAGTTCAAAGAAATTTGCGAATCAACAGCCTGAGAAAGGATTTCACTCTGCTGCAAAAACTGGCGCGCTGAGGCAGATCCAGTGCAGGATAGATCGTCAGCCGGCCGTTTCTGTCTGCCTCAAATATCCGACCCATAAACCAGGCGTATCACAAAACGAGGCAATGGCAGAGAGGTATATCGACGGAATGACTGAGCGTAAAAATCACGGTCCCCTGCCTGCCCGGTTCTGCCTTCATGTCAGCCGCCCCCACTTGCCCTAGCGGCCGGACGGAAGCAGACCGTCCGCCGCCATCTTTTCCGTCATCGTATTGACGAATGACCGTATTAACTCCTGTTTATCCCCTGACAGAAGGGTTTCCGACCGTGCGGCCCAGACCAGCTTCTCGCTGCCTGTCTCGTAGATATTCGTCTCCGCAAAGGCGTACTCTTCCCTGACGAGATATCCCGGCTGGTAGATATAGTCAAAGTAGGACCCCCAGGAGCGGTAGTAGTTCGGGACCGCATATATCGTCCCCGGAACGTAGCTCTCGAAGGATTTCTTGTCTACCATCCTCGTCACCAGCGCGGCATCGGCGCCGTTCTCCCTGATTTTGGACATGAGAAGCTCTTTCTTCCGCAGTTCACCAATCGGCAGAAACGTATAACTGGCCACAGCATCGACACCCTTCTCCTTCAGCTTCCTGACATATTCGTCCTCAAAGAAGTTTCTGACCGAAGGCTGCCTGAAGACCCCGACGACCACGACCCTCTTCATCGTCCTGTGGAACCCCTCGTCCTTCCATACCACCAGCAGTCTGGTCGTTGCGCATGAGGCAAGGAGAATAATCAAAAATGCGACGAGATAACGACTGTACAGCCCTATTCCCTTTTTCATGGCCTGCCTCCCTGATAATATGCGTTCGATACCCACATCTTTTGCGCAAGAAATGGTACTTCGCCAAGCGGTATTGTTACTCTTCTTTTAGCACAAAAGCGGGTGTATTGCAAGGCGGGCTGCAACCCCGCAAAGGCGAAGAGGTCTGCGAGCTTTAAAGGGGCAGGGCTGATCATCCCTCCGCAGCCGCCTGCGCAAGTTCGATCGTGAAGACCGCGCCCTCTTCTCCGCCGGATGCCGCAAGTCTCCCCCCCATATGGTCCTCAATGATCACCTTGGACATGTAGAGACCGAGTCCTGTGCCTTTCGCCGGGTCCTTGGTCGTGAAGTAAGGTTCGGTAAGGTCTTTCAGCCGCAAGAACACCCAGGCGAAGCCCGAAGTACTGCAGCGCCAGCATGGCGAAGATGCTGCCGAAGATGAACTGGATGTCAAAGAAGACCTCGTACCGCAGATAATTGCCGGCAAGGCCCGCCCCTGTCAGTGCAAGAAACAGCAGGACAGGGTATTTTCGATGAAAAGGAAGTTCATCAGCGTGCGTTGTATTCAGCATGGACCTCCAGTATGCTTTGCGCGGCCGGACCTTTCATATGCCGTGATATCCGGCCCGCCCCGCTTTCCCTGCGGGAATAAAGACCCCGGCGGCCGCGAGCCCCGCGGATAAAGACGTGCGCCTGATCTCATTATTATCATATTCGCCAGGCGTTATCAACAATTTCCACCGTTTCCGGCTGGTGTTCAATTCGACCCCTTCAGGCTTTTTTGCTACCCCTGCCCCCATGCCTCGTGATATTATTTCTGCTATGCCTTATACAACGGTGGAACTCCAAAGACATCGGGCTTATCGCAAGGAACGCTGGGTTAAGGGTTTTATCAGGATCATTTCCCTTACTGCCGGGCTGGCCATGCTTCTCTGCTGGGTTCTCCCTTCGCAGGCTGCGGAAACCAGCCTCGAAAGGATAAAGAAGAGGGGATACCTGCTCTGGGGCGCAGACGCAGAGGGGGGCGCGCCCTATATCTTCCCGAGCCCTGATGATCCATCGAAAATGATAGGCTTTGAGGTCGAGATCGCTGATGCGCTCGCGAGGGAAATGGGCGTCACTGCCAGGCAGTCCCAGAACGCCTGGGACAGTCTGATCCCCGGACTCGAAAGGGGAGATTTCGATATTGCGATGAACGGCATCGAGATAACCCCCCAAAGACAGGAGAAACTGCTCTTTTCGATCCCCTATTACGTCTACACTGAGCAGCTTGTCGTGCGGAAGGATGAAACCGGGATCCGGGACATCAATGACCTGAAGGGCAAGAAGGTCGGAACACTCTCGGGCACAGTGGCTCAGAATATCCTGACGGCCATAAAGGGCGTTGACGTGAAGGTGTATTCCGGCCAGGTCGAGCCTTATGCCGACCTCGCGATAGGAAGGGTCGATGCCGTGCTTCTGGACCTGCCGATTGCGGCCTACTACGGAAAGCCGAACCCGAAGCTGAAATATGCTGGCGCTCCTGTGGGAGAAGGGTTTTACGGAATCGCCATGAGGAAGACTGACGAAGACCTGAAGAAGGAGATCGACAGGATCCTTATCAAACTCCTCAAGTCGGGTGAACTGAAAAAGATCTATGAAAAATGGGACATGTGGAACGGGACGCAGGAGAAGCTCTTTACGAATATAGGCAATGCAGGCTATGTCGGCCTGGAGGCGTCCAAAAAGGCGCCGCTCTACACATTTTTTCCGATGCTCCTGAAAGGAGCGGGATTGACAGTACTGATCTCGGTCACCTCGATGGCACTGGCGGTGACGCTGGGTCTGGTGCTGACGATCCTGAGACTCTATGGAAGACCGCCCCTGAGCAACCTTGCGTCCGCATATATCGAGGTCTACAGGGGCACTCCTTTGCTGATCCAGCTCTTCATCCTGTACTACGGCCTTCCCAATATAGGCATCTCCCTGAGTCCCATGCTTGCCGCCTTCCTGGGTCTCGGCATGAACTATGCGGCCTATGAGGCGGAGATCTACAGGGCCGGTCTCATGGCAGTGCCGAAGGGCCAGATGGAGGCGGCCCTGTCTCTCGGCATGACGCAGGGCCTCGCCCTGAGAAGGGTCGTCCTGCCCCAGGCATTGCGGATCGCAACCCCGGGCGTGACGAACGACTTTATCGCACTCTTCAAGGACTCGTCCCTCGTCTCCGTCATCGCGATGGTCGAACTCACGAAGACTTACAGCATCCTGGCCGCAACAACACTGAGGTTCTTCGAACTCGGGCTGATCACCGCCCTCCTCTATTTCGCGATGAGCTATCCGCTGTCCCTGCTCGCCCGCAGACTGGAAGCAAGGCTCAAGGGGTCGGACAGGTGATCAGGGTCAGGGACCTGCATAAGCATTACGGGGCGCAGCACCTCTTCAGGGGCATTAACTTTGAGATAACAAAGGGTGAGGTGGTCGTCTTCATCGGCCCTTCCGGCAGCGGCAAAAGCACGTTCCTCCGCTGTATCAACGGCCTTGAATATTTTCAGCAGGGAGAGATCATGGTCGACGGGATCCAGCTGCATTCGATAGACAGGGTACGGCCGAAGAAGCAGGACCTCGAGACAATGCGCCGCGTACGCCTGAAGGTCGGTATGGTCTTCCAGCAGTTCAATCTCTTCCCCCACATGACGGTCCTCGAAAATATAACGGAGGCCCCCGTCAGGGTGCTCGGGATGGCTAAAGAGAAGGCGAAAGAGACAGCGGTCTCGCTGCTCGGGAGGATCAATCTGGAACATAAAGTCGAAAGCTATCCTGATCAGCTTTCAGGGGGAGAGCGCCAGAGGGTGGCGATCGCAAGGGCCCTGGCTATGAAACCCGAGGCGATGCTCTTTGATGAGCCGACCTCGTCTTTGGACCCCGAGGTGGTCGGAGAGGTCCTCTCCGTCATCAAGGACCTTGTCACCGGGGGCATGACCACACTGATTGCGACCCATGAAATGGATTTTGCGCGGGAGGTCGCCGACAGGGTGGTTGTCTTCGATAAAGGCGATATCGTCGAGACCGGTCCGCCTGAGGAGATCTTCAGCTCCCCGAAGACCGAGAGGACAAGGAGCTTCCTGAGCAGGGTGCTGAAAGGGTAGCTGTTCAGGTTTTATGTCATTCTCAGAGGAAATCGATCCGGGTGCTCGATTATCTCTGCTGTGAGATCCACATCCAGCTCCGGCCAGTAAAAATGGCCCGGACTCGGCTGCTCGATCTTAAGAATCTTCCCTACAGATGCGTCCTTGAACCAGGGGAAATCATCGTAGGACATAAACAGCTCCTTATCCCCCGCAAGGAGCCACACTCCATTAGCGGAGATATGCGTTATCTCAACCTCCCCTGCGTTTGTTCCAAGCGTTCTTGAACTCGGCATAATGCACCTCGATAATCTCTTCGATTTCTTTCAACTGAATCCTGGACAAATTGTAGTTTTTAGCCAGTTCACTGGCAGGATCCAGCCAGAATTTTGCTTCGCCCTCAGGACATGAAATGTGAACATGCATCCTGTCTTCCTCACGTGAGAAGAAAAAGAAACGGTACCCCTTTTCCCTCAATATAGTTGGGCTCATGGCACGATCTTATTTTACCTGATAACGAATATTTAATGAACAGGCTGAAATCGGAGAACCAAGGCCACGAGCCGGAGGGGGATCCCCGTCCTTTTCTGGAGTTCATCGACAACGGGTTTCCATATCGCAAAGAGTTTACGCTGTTCGAACTGCGGGACGACCGCAAAGTCATACGGCTCCGCGGCAAGGGCACGGCCCGGGCTCACTGCGCACAGGATAAGCCACGCAATGATAATTGCGTACCACCGTATTGCGGCAGTGCCCTGATATCCGGAATTCCTGTTCATCGTCAGACCTTGTTAACCCCATTGTAAGCCAAAGAAGACTGAAACGCATTATTAATTTTGGCTGAATGGGCAACACACTCATCTCCGCCATTGACTCTTCAGCGCCGCGATGCGCATGACAATAACAGCAAGAAGACCTCCGGCCGCGTCGATGAGGACATCAAAGGCGGATGAGGTACGGCTTGCGACAAATGACTGGTGAAACTCGTCGGAGGCTGCATACCCGGTGACGAGGAGGAGCGTCCATACCGCCCACCGGTAACGCCATTTCAGGTCCGAATCAGCGCGCAAGGCCCTGAACAGGAGCAGACCGAGGAGAAGGTATTCGATGACATGACCGGCCTTTCTCGTGCCCTCATGTACCGTCTCCACCGTTTCCTGGTGAATCCCCGGAAAGAGGGCGTATACGACCGGTTCAATGACAGAGGACGTGTGACTGGCAGAGAATAGATCCGAGGAAAAGATGAATATCACCGCCATCCAGAGGAACACCGGCCACCACACTCTCAATGAAAGACGCCTGCGGCTCAATACAGGCATGCGCCCCCCCAGCGGACAGGTCCGCCCTGTGAAAGGCCCATCATCTCCTCCCTACTCCGGAAATACTCACGATTTCATCCTGTTACTGCGTCCCTGCCTCTCCGCGGCCGCTCCGGGGCCATCCTTCGGGTCCGTCCGGTTATGGCCATATTAGCAACGCATCTCCACCATGTCAAGGCCAAACATCCGGTGTGGCATTTTAATTGCAGAATAAATTGCAATTATGAAATCTGCATCCCACGGCATACACAATCTGGAACGGGCCATCTGGTACATATCGGACCTGACCGGACTGTCCTGCATGCTCTACTCCGGGTCCGGAGCGCTTCTGGCCGCCTCTCACCGAAGCGACCTGCTGCTGTCTGCATACAGAAGAGATGCGGACGGCATGCGCCGCTACAGGCGGTTTCTCTCCTCACAGAGTTCCCGCGTTTTGTTGCGGAAAGCGCCAGTTGTTGCCAAGGGACCCACCGGGCAACAGCACCTGTTCATTCCCGTCCTGCGGAAGGACGCCCCGCTCGTTGTCGTTGCGGAGGGTTTTTATACCTCGCCCGTGGCTTTCAGCCGGATTTTCGAGAAACATCACCAAGAGCAATGGATGTCAGGTCTCACACTGGACGAATGGCAGAAAGGCGTCGCCACGATTCCAGAGGAGAGGATCCCTGAAATGCTGGCGGCAGCCGGTCGCGTACTCACGGAAATGGGAGAGAAGGATATGCTCCAGGCGTATCTCCGGGGTTCCCGGGCCATACAGGAATACTCGAAACAGGAGCCGGGATACGCAGACCTGGTCGAAGCGGTCAGCTCCCTGACGAATGCCGGGACGGTCGCGTTCCTGGAGCGGCATAACGGCTCCTTCTGTGTCACCGCCGCTACCGGAAAACACCGGCAGGGAGTAGAGGCGCTGAGTATTCCCTCGACACATGAGGCGCTGGGGCAGCGGGCAGCCGACCAGTACCCGATATGCATCAGCAACGCCGGGACGTTGCAGGAGGCGGGCTTCCCCGGGGAGATCTACGCGGCAGAACTCTTCCCTGTCACGACGGCCGGGGGCAATCCGGGATTCCTCGCCGTCCTTAATGAACAGCTTTCCATACCGGCACGACGGCTGATAAACAGGTTCTGCCGGCGCATGGCAGCACTGTTCCTGATGAAGGAAAACTGCAGGGGACACCGGCGCAGGATCGACTCCGTCGGCCTCACTGAACTCAAGATAAGCTACCTGTTCTTCAAACACGGGAACTGGCAGGGCCTCTGCAATGGCATCGTCCGGGAGGCTGCCAGTCTGGTCGGGGCAGACAAATGCTCGCTCATGGTGCCGGACACCTCGCGTCTTCTCCGGGTGAACAGCGCCGTAGGAAGAAAGTCGCCCGCCTATGCAGCAGTGCGGATCAGACCGGGCGAGGGCATAGCCGGCAGCGTCTATGAACGGGGCGAGCCCCTCCTCCTGCAGGCCAGGGAAGACTTCAAAAAATACAACACCTCTCTCAAACCGGCATTCAGGACATCGTCCTGTCTGAGCATGCCTCTGAAGATCGGCGACAGGATCCTCGGCATCCTCAACCTTTCGGACAAGTCTACAGGGGCCGCCTTTTCCGCGGACGACCTGACCACCCTGGCTCCCTTCGTACTCCAGGCCTCGATGCTCCTTGAACTTGCCAGATATCACCGGCTGGCGAGACATCTCGGCGAGCTGTCTATCACGGACCCCCTCACCGGAATATACAACCGGCGCTATTTCGACATGCGCCTTGCCGAGGAATACCAGCGCGCGCGCCGCCATGGGCATGACCTGTCGCTGGCGATCGCCGATGTCGACAATTTCAAAATCATCAACGACACCCTCGGCCATGTCATAGGAGACCGCGTTCTGACAGAGATCGCCACAGCGATAACCAATATGATCAGGACCCATGACGTGGTCGCGCGTCTCGGAGGCGATGAGTTCGCGATCATCATGCCGCGCACCTCGCGGCAGGAAGCAAGTCATGTCACGGAGCGCATCAGGGAATCGATAAAGCAGTGCCTCAGCCGCTCCTGCGGCATACTGCCTGACGGAGCGGCAACTGTCTGCATCGGATATACCACCTATCCTGACTGCGGAGAACCGAAAGAAAATCTCATCTGCCGTGCGGACCGGGCACTGTATAAGGCCAAAACAGGGGGGAAAGACGTTGTCACCGGACTGTAGCCGGCAGATCAGTCAAGTACCGGAGAGCAGCGTGACTGAAGGAGGCCACGAGGGGATGCCCATGTTAAACACCGCGGGTCATACCTCACCGCCCCTCAGCAGCGCGGAGCTCCTGGCCTCTCTGGAGAAGTCCACGAGGGCCATCACCAACTCAGAGGACATTGCCGCCGTAGCCGGCAGCCTGCTCGATCTGGCCGTCCTCTGCACCTCGGCGGAGAGGGGTTCTCTCCTTCTGAAGGAGTATGATCATCTCAGGGTTCTTGCGGGCCGCGGGCTTGCCCCTGAGACCCATGAGGCCTCGGTGGCAAAGGTCGGTGAAGGCATCGCCGGCACAGTCGCAGTAAAGGGAACACCCGTCATGGTCGAGGATATCGACCTGGTTGAATCCTTCCGCGGAGGGACCCGGGACCGTTATAAAACCCGCTCTTTCATCAGCTGCCCCATTCTGCAGGGGTCCTTGATCCTGGGCGTCATCAACCTCAGTGACAAGGCGGACGGAACTCCCTTCACCGCATCGGAATTTCTTCTTATCCGAACTGTCGCACACCTGGCCGCAATCGCGCTCGGAAAGGCCGCTCTCGAAAGAAAGCTGCGTGAGAAGGCGGCAGCACTGCACGCCGCCCACATGAGGCTCGCGGAAAACAATACCACAAGGACACGGTTCCTGACCAGGGTTTCCCACGAGCTCCGCACGCCTCTTAACGCCATCGGGGGCGCCGTCTTTTATCTGCAGGGACTCGATAGGATCAGCCGGAGCGATCAGTTGGAGTTTTCGTCGATAATCTCGAACGAAACAGCAAAATTGGCGCAGGTGGTAGAGAATCTCCTCGGCTTCTTCCTGGTCGAGAACCGGCCGGGAGACGTCAGGGAGGAAGTCCTCGATCTTTCCGAACTGCTCAGAGATGTCGTCTCCTCTTCCGAACAGATGATACCACCCGCAAAGAACATCGCACTGATACTGAAGCCCCTCCCCGGCCCTGTCGGGATCATCGGCGACCGGGTGACCGCAGTGCAGCTCATGATTAACCTCCTCCTGGGGCTTGCCGGCTATGCCTCCCGCGGTGATGTCATCAGGATCAGCGTCCTGCACGAGGACCCGGTCACCGTTCTGAGCATCCTGAACCGTCCGCTGCCGGAAGGCGATCTTTCCGGGCTTTTCACCGCCGGAGACGACGAAAGACGCATAAGACTGTACCTGGCGGAAAAGGCGGCTCAATGCCAGGGCTGGCGGCTGAGCGCCAGGAACGTCCAGGCAGGGTGCGCGCTCTCTCTCGTCATGCCGGATCTGCCTCAACACATCAAAGATACTATTGCAGCGCGTTTCCCGGAATTTCCGGATCAGTCCCTTCATCGCATATCCCGCCCGCATTAAGCCCTGGACCCGGGCCGTACAAATGTATCGGTTCGATACAGGATCAGGACAATCTGGGCAGGATCGCACCAATCTTCTTCCGGAAACTTCCGGGCAGCCGCGTAAACTCCCGTCATGACAGGCACTGACCGCTCATCATAACGGTGGCACATCCTTTGCAACTTATACCCTAGAACAGTCGGGAGCAGTCTGCGGGTTCCTGTTCACTCGACGACGACCGGCACAGGAGGTGGCAACATGACCATACGGCGACTCATCGATAACGAACTTGCCGAAACTGTATTCTTCGTCGCGGTCTTTCTTATTCTCCTGCTGTCTTCCTGCGCAACTGACAGCGGGCAGAGGGCAGAAACGCTTATCCGCCAACTGCCCACCGAATCACAGTCAGTCTCTGCAGGAGGGAAGCTCAACGAACGTCTCCTTGAGGCCCAGCGCCCAATCGTGCCGGGGGATTACAGGATCGGTCCCGAGGACCTGCTCGAAATAACCGTCTTCCGCGCACCCGAGCTCAATACTGTTGCCAGGGTGAATGCATCAGGTCTCATCAGGCTTTCTCTGATCGATAACGTGCATGCCGCAGGGCTCTCCGTCGCAGAACTGGAGAAGGAGCTTGCGGAACGCCTGACTAAATTTCTTGCGGAGCCGGTCGTGAGCGTCTTCGTCAAGGAGTACCGCAGCCAGCAGATCACGGTCTTGGGGTCTGTCAAGACCCCGGGGGTCTACTTTGTCACCGGACAGCGCTATCTTCTGGACCTCCTGTCGATGGCCGGCGGACTCAGCGCGGAGGCAGGGGATGTCTGCATTATCCATAGGGCAAGCGGGCCGTCTCCCGATGCCTCGACCTCGGAAACAGTGGTAGTCGACCTCAGCCAGCTGCTCGTCAAGGGCCATGCCGAATTCAACATCCCCCTTCACGCGGGCGACAGGATCCATGTCCCCCAGAGCGGCATCTTCTTTGTGGACGGCGCCATCAGGAGTCCGGGCTCATTCCCGCTCAAGGGTACGATCACGCTCACCCAGGCGATAAGCATGGCAAAGGGCTTCGGCTACGAGGCGGAGCATGACAGCATAAAGATCTATCGGGAGACGGGCAAGCCCGAACGGGAGGTCATCACCGTGAACTATGATGCGGTCCTGAAGAGGACTGCCCCGGACGTGGAGATCAGGGACAAGGATGTGATCATCGTGTCCACCAGCGCCTTCAAGAATTTTCTTAAGGGGGTCGCCGGAACAATCAACTTCGGGGTATTCAGCCTCGGAAAATACAGCGGCCTGTAGAGGATGATATCATGGCAATGAAGAACGACAAAAAAGACGGCGCAGTGCCCACCTACGAGGTGGCGAAATTCGAACCGAGGGAGCTCCCGGGGGGAACATATCATGATCGCGTCCACTTCGAAGTCGATGATGAGGTCCATGTACGAGACTACGTCGGCATAGTCCTCAGGCGGAAGTGGATCGCCCTGGGCTTCCTCTCCGCGGTCACCGCTCTCACGATTGTGCTGTCGCTGATGACCACCCCGACATTCAAGTCCACTGCCGTCATCAAGATCGACAAGGACGCCTCGAGCGCCCTCTCTGCACAGGGCATCGATATGGGCGGCGCAGGCCCGGACTACTACCAGACGCAGTACGAGCTCCTCAAGAGCCGGGCGCTTGCCGAACGGGTGATCAACAGGCTGTCTCTCGACAAAAACACGGACTTTCTGCCTGTACCTGGGGGGTGGTCCGCCTTCAGCAGGGCTACGATAGGACAGCTCACAGGGGGCGCCTCCGCATCTGTCGCCGCGTTCCCGTCAACGAGCTCCGAAACCCTGCAGGAACAGTCTGAAAAACAGGGGAAGACCGCGGCCAGGGACATCCCTCTTTATCTTTCCGATGCCCTGATCAGCCGCCTGACTATCATGCCGGTCAAGAACTCCCAGCTTGTGAAGATCAGCTTCGAGGCAAACTCCGCCGAGGTCTCTTCAAACGTGGCCAATGCCGTTGCCAGGACATTCATCCAGTACGACACAGAAAGCCGGATCAACGCGAGCCGCCAGGCAAGGGATTTCCTGGAGAAACAGGCCGAGATTACGCAGTCAAAGGTGGACGACTCCGAACGGCGGCTTAACGAGTATGCCTCGAGCAACGGGATCATCTTTCTGGACAACGACAAGGTGAACATCAACAACCAGAAGCTGACCGAACTGACCGCATCCCTGAGCAGCGTCTCGACCGAACGCATCCAGAAAGAGTCGCTCTACCGGCAGATCAGGGAGTCGGGGACGGAAAATCCGATCATCATGAACAATCCGCTGATACAGGGGCTCGCAAAGGAGCATGCGTCGCTCGAAGCCGAGTACTTCAATCTTCTGAAGACCTATACCCCCGATTACCCCAAGATGAAGAGTATCAGAAGCCAGATGGATGCCCTCAGAGACAGGATGGAGAAGGAGAAGGCGAGCATCACGAGATCCCTCGAGTCGGATTATCAGGCGTCGCTCCGCAAGGAGCGCAACATGTCGGCAGCCTTTGAGACCCAGAAACGGAAGGTCCTCGACTCGCAGAAAAAGACGATCGAATACCTCACCCTCAAAAGGGAGGTGGACGTCAACAGGGAGCTTCACAATACGCTTCTCCAGAAACTGAACGCCATGGGCATCAGCGCAATGAGCACAGCCACCAATATTCAGGTCGTCGACCCTGCCCTTGTCCCAAGGCGTCCCTACAAACCCAACATCCTGATGAATTTCCTCTTTTCCCTGGCCGCAGGACTCGCCGGCGGCATAGGCCTGACATTTCTCGTCGACTATCTGGACAACAGCATCAATGACACCAGAGACCTGGAACGGATGGTCGGCATACCGACTCTCGGCATGATCCCGCACATAGAAAAAGTCCCGGCCCTGCCCCCGGGGAAGTCGGCGGCTGCCCAGACAGTGCCCGGCCCTCACCAGAGGCCCCTGGTCACCTACCCCGGCAGTACGAGCGCGGTGGCCGAAGCCTTCCGCTCTGTCGGAACCTTTATCCTGCTGTCTTCCGCCGAGAGGCCCCCGAAGACGATCCTCTTTACGAGCTGCGAGGAGAAGGTCGGAAAGACGACGGTATCGATCAATACCGCGACCGCCCTGACAGAATCCCTCGGGAAGGGGATCATCATCGACGCCGACCTGAGACGGCCCCGGCTCCACAAGGCGTTCGGCATGGAGAACGGCACAGGACTGTCGACACTGCTGTCCGGAAACATCGGGTTTGAGGAACTCGACAACACCCTCATCAGGCCGACCGGCGTAAAGGGACTAAGTATTATTACCTCGGGCCCGGTACCCCCGAACCCTTCGGAGCTCCTGATCTCCGCACGCATGCAGCAACTGCTGAACATGCTCTACGGGACATATGACTTTATCGTGATCGATGCGGCACCGGTGATGGGACTCGCCGATCCTCTCTACCTCAGCAGTATAGTTGACGGTACGGTCCTGGTCGTCAAATCCGGCGAGACGCCGCGCAAGGCCCTGAGTGAGGCCAAGAAGATCTTCAGAAGCATCAACGCCAAGGTACTCGGGGTGGTGCTCAACGGCGTCAAGGAGAAGGATCTCAAGTACGGCCACTATAACTACTATTATTCGTCGTACTTCAAGGAGTAGGTTATGCCGGTGACCGAAGGCTTTATTGATGTGCATTGCCACATACTGCCGGGCCTCGACGATGGGGCGCCCTCGATGGAGGACTCTCTACGCATGGTCGCCATCGCCAGGGACGACGGCGTAGCCGGCATCGTCGCAACACCTCATATTCTTCAGGGTCTCTACGAGAACTCCTGCGAGGCGATCGGGCTGGCGACATCGGAACTGCAATTGTCACAGGACGCCTGTCCGATCTATCAGGGGGCAGAGATGAGGGTCACGAGGGCCCTGGTGGACAGCGTCGACCGCAACAGCCTGCAACTGATCAACGGGAAGACCCACCTCCTTCTGGAATTGCCGTCCCGCAGCGTACCGCCCCTTGACGTAATGGAGAAGATCGTAAGGAATCTTCGGGCAGCGGGGGTCATCCCCCTGATCGCCCATCCCGAGCGGAACCTCGTCCTCCGTGACACTCCCTGTTATATGCACCGGCTGGCCATACACGGCGCCCTCTTCCAGGTTACGGCGATGAGCATCACAAGCGACCTGGGAAACGACGTGAGAAGGTCGGTCTTCAGGATGATCAGATACGGCCTCGTTCACGTAGTGGCCTCGGATGCCCATGATCCGCTGAAACGGCCACCCGTCCTGTCCCGCGCGTTTCACGTCATCTGCGGCGAATTCGGCCAGGGGAAGGCGGAGGAGCTTTTCATGGAAAATCCGCTGAAGATCATCAATGGCGAGGGAATAAAAAAGTGGGGAGCGGCAACCGCCGCTCCCCACCGGAAAGACATCCGAACCGCTGAGACTGCCGGAGACTCAGGGCACCGCTACGAACCTGACCGCGTCGGCGCAGGAACTGATGGTACTGCCTGTTGCAGCGGTCAGGGTTACTGAACCTCCCTTCGCCGCGTCAAAGGTGAAGGTCCCCAAAGAGTTCCACTTGCTGCCGTTCAGCTGCTGATTCACCGTTACGCTCTGCGTCCCCGTAGAAGCGGCGATGCTCACAGGAATGCTCGTCGCCCGTGATGAATACGCGGTCCACCACATATAGACCTGGTATTTGCCGGACGCCGGGAGTGAAGCCTTCCACGTATAGGTGGCGCCGTCACGTGACCAGAGAGAATTGGCCCCGTAGAAACCCGTTGCACTAGAGACTCCCCATGAACCGGTCGAGGAGGTGCCTGCTGCACCGTTATCCACTATGATCTCAGTCTGTACCGCCGCGGCAACAGTCAGAGAAAGGCTAACTTCGGGAGACCAGGCCCCCTTGTCGTCCTGGACCTTGAAATATATCGTATGCGTCCCCACGGAAAGCCCTGTCGTGCTGAAGCTCGCCGAGGTGGAGAGCTGGCCGTTTACACTCGACCTCCAATTGTACCCCGTCACCTTCCCGTCGCTGTCCGTGCCGTGACCGGTAAACGTCACGCTCTGACCTGCAGTCGCCGAAGCCGGGGTGATGGAGTCGATCACGGCAACAGGTGCGGCATTGGCGGCAACCGCTGCGAACTGGACCGCATCTGCGCAGGTGGACGTCGGACCGGGCTGCGAGGTGATCTTCACAGTATACTTCACTCCCGCAGTAAGGGTGTAGGTACCCAGCAGATTCCACTTCCCTCCGTTCTGGAGCTGGTTGATCGTTACCCGCGCCGTTCCGGTGGCTGAGGTGATATCAACAGGAACAGTGGTGCTTCTGGAGGACCACTGCGTCCACCACATCGAGACCTGATAGCTGCCGGAGACCGCTGGGGTGAAGCTCCAGGTGTAGGTAGCGCCGTCTCTGGCCCAGACAGAGTTGGCGCCGTAGAAACCCGTTGCGCCCGAGACTTCCCATGTGCCGGTGAAGGATGTCCCCGCCGCCCCGTTATCGATGATCGTAGGCGCAGGCAATACCACCTGTCCGGCCGCAACTGTTGTCACTGATACCTGTCCCGACTTTGCGGATTCGTTCCCGGCCGCATCTATGGCGGAAACCGTATACTGATACGCGGTCGAGGGGCTGAGGTTCAGGTCGGAATAATTGAGGGCTGTTGCCGTAGCAACGGCCGTGTTGTTTCTGTATACCTTATATCCCGTCACGCCGACGTTGTCCGTCGCCGCTCCCCAGGAGAGGTCTATCCGGGATGACGATATTACAACCGCAGTCAGGCCACTCGGCGCAGTCGGCGCCGTAGTGTCGGCGGTCGGAGTCGGGGTGGGAGTCGGGGTCGGGGTCACCGTCGTGGTCGTCGGGTATACCGGGGCAACGATCCTCATCTTGTCCCAGGGGATCGCAATCGACTGTGTGATGATCCCGTCCCATGAAACCGGCTTGTTGACCAGGTTCTCCGCATAGATAGCGTTGTTGTAAGGACCTGCGTTCTCCACATAGATCATCCCGTACTTCTGCAGCGCGCGGCAGACTATCTTGTTGAAGTTGTTCCAGCCGGTCGTCTCACAGTTGAAGGCGGGGTCCAGCTGATACCTCATCCCGAGGATGTTCGCCCACGGGTCTGTATCATCCGCGCTTTCGACAGTGGAGGTATAGGTGGGATACCAGCCTGTCGATGCGGCATTCGACCATGTGGCAAATGCTATGGCGTGGTTGATCGCCCCTTCGTTGACCACCTCGTTGTATGTGATCAGCCCCTGCAGAAGCGGTACCTTAGCCACACGGCATGACCCCTCACCGTCATAGGGCTGGTTTACACCGTCGGTCGTCAGGTCCCACCTGCGGGTCCATGCCGCGTGCCAGACCCCGTTGCACTTGCTTGCCTGATAAAAATCCCATGCCCAGTGCCTGTCCGCACTCACCACCACCATATGCCCGTCCGTGTACTGCCCTGCGCACCGCTCTGCGTTCATGTCCGGCAGCGCCTCATCAGGGATCGGCACCGTGTCCCAGCCCGTGGGCACTGAATAACTCAGAGATACCGTGATGGTCGGCGTGTCCGCCTTCGCATAAAAGACCGGCACAGTCCAGTCATATGCCGCAGCCGAGATCACAGGACTGTTCCGGCGCAGCCGGTCCACATAGGACGCCGAATCCGTCACCGCTGTGGCGGTTGTCGGCACCGGTTCATACCATGTGCTGTTCAGCCCGAAAAAATGCTCGGCATGGGCCGTGCCGATCCAGACAAAAAGAAATAAAACTACAAGCGTCATCAGAAAGGCGATGACCGGCCTCGCTGATACCGCTGTCTCATCCTCGTACACCCTGCTCATTTCATTGTTCCGAATCATTGTCATTCCTCCTCAGGTTTATCCGTGTGAACTGTAACCTCAGGAGGTCCAGATTCACCCGGCAGCCTTGCTGCCCTATCCCGTCGCGCGGGACGTAGGCCAATGGCTTTGCGTCCCGGCCTTTAGGCCGGTTTGCCCTTTTCGTGTGATTGGCAGGCGGGTAACACCCGCCGTGCTGCTGCCCGTTCCGTACATATCTGTCAAGTCTCGTCAGTTCCCTGCTTCACCTCCTTAAAATCAATAAAAAAGGCCTGTTTCGCAGTAAAGAGAAACAGGCCTGTCAAGGAAAAGGTAATATCCGCCAGAGCACTGTTTCTTCGGCGACCCGGCTGTCCTCTCTCCCTCATGGGATGCAGGACCCGTGGTTTTGTGCCCCCTGGTTACCCAAGGTTTACCTTTTCGGAAACGCTACATTCAGTCTGTCAGCTGTCAAAGATCAATCAGAAACTTCTACTCTCGATTTTTATCATACTCCGCTTCCGGAATACCCGCTGTGACTATCGTCACAATTCATCACCATGAGTTTTTTTTAATAAAAACACCGTATCCGGCATACCCCCGGGCTAGTCGATCCCGATTTCGTCCAGGATTACCGTGCCGCTGCTGACAACCAGGGGCCCGGTGATCACCGTTCCCATGCCCGACCTGTTGACAAAGATGCCGTCGTATCCACCCCTCAGGGTCACCACGTAGTTCCTGTTCGCGGCGAGTGTGCCAGGAATATCCGTCGCCTGCAGATCAATGGCCCTGCTGCCGGCGCTCGCATATGCGGTCGCGATATCGCCATAATATCCCACTCCAACAACCCTGACAGGATCGAGCATGGCAGCGTCCGACAGTGTTGTCGCCGGGACCTGTCCCGACTTTGCGGATTCGTTCCCGGCCGCATCGATGGCGGAAACCGTATACTGATATGCGGTCGAGGGGCTGAGGTTCAGGTCGGAATAATTGAGGGCTGTTGCCGTAGCAACGGCCGTGTTGTTTCTGTATACCTTATATCCCGTCACGCCGACGTTGTCCGTCGCCGCTCCCCAGGAGAGGTCTATCCGGGATGACGATATTACAACCGCAGTCAGGCCACTCGGCGCAGTCGGCGCCGTAGTGTCGGCGGTCGGAGTCGGGGTGGGAGTCGGGGTCGGGGTCACCGTCGTGGTCGTCGGGTATACCGGGGCAACGATCCTCATCTTGTCCCAGGGGATCGCAATCGACTGTGTGATGATCCCGTCCCATGAAACCGGCTTGTTGACCAGGTTCTCCGCATAGATAGCGTTGTTGTAAGGACCTGCGTTCTCCACATAGATCATCCCGTACTTCTGCAGCGCGCGGCAGACTATCTTGTTGAAGTTGTTCCAGCCGGTCGTCTCACAGTTGAAGGCGGGGTCCAGCTGATACCTCATCCCGAGGATGTTCGCCCACGGGTCTGTATCATCCGCGCTTTCGACAGTGGAGGTATAGGTGGGATACCAGCCTGTCGATGCGGCATTCGACCATGTGGCAAATGCTATGGCGTGGTTGATCGCCCCTTCGTTGACCACCTCGTTGTATGTGATCAGCCCCTGCAGAAGCGGTACCTTAGCCACACGGCATGACCCCTCACCGTCATAGGGCTGGTTTACACCGTCGGTCGTCAGGTCCCACCTGCGGGTCCATGCCGCGTGCCAGACCCCGTTGCACTTGCTTGCCTGATAAAAATCCCATGCCCAGTGCCTGTCCGCACTCACCACCACCATATGCCCGTCCGTGTACTGCCCTGCGCACCGCTCTGCGTTCATGTCCGGCAGCGCCTCATCAGGGATCGGCACCGTGTCCCAGCCCGTGGGCACTGAATAACTCAGAGATACCGTGATGGTCGGCGTGTCCGCCTTCGCATAAAAGACCGGCACAGTCCAGTCATATGCCGCAGCCGAGATCACAGGACTGTTCCGGCGCAGCCGGTCCACATAGGACGCCGAATCCGTCACCGCTGTGGCGGTTGTCGGCACCGGTTCATACCATGTGCTGTTCAGCCCGAAAAAATGCTCGGCATGGGCCGTGCCGATCCAGACAACACAAAATAAAACTACAAGCGCCATCGAAAGGGCGATGAACCACCCCAGGGGAAGTAACGGCAGGAGGCCAGCCCTGCTCTCCATACCTTCGGCAGGCTTCCCCTTTTCCTGTAACCGGGCGGGGTCCGACCCCGCACTGACAGTGGCGCGTAATGAACAGATCTGCCTTATCTCCCTCATTGTCTTCACTCTACTCCCTCCGGCCAATAAAAAAGGCCTGTTTCGTCGTTATAAGAAACAGGCCCGTAGAGGAAAAGGCAATACCCGTTCAGAGCACTGTTTCTTCGGCAACCCGGCTGTCCTTTCTCCGTAAGGAATAGGATCCGTGGTTTTGTGCCCCCTGGTTACCCAGAGTTTACCTTTTCGGAAACGTTATATCGTTATATCAACAGTCAAAGATCAATCAGAACTTCTCTCTCCGGTTCTTATAATACCCCTCGCGGGGCATGTTTTTTGTGACAATTGTCACAAAACCGCACTATGAGTTTTATTTAATAAAATCGGCAGGATCCGGCTGAAATGATGCATTTGTCAGAGCAGGCGGCAGCATTGTCGTTACACCCCTCCACCAAGCACCTTGTAGAGTGTCACCAAGTTGAGCAGCCGGGAAAGGCGCACGGAAATCAGTCCCTGCTGCGCTCCGTAAAGGGAGCGCTGCGAGTCCAGGACATCCAGGTAGCTCGCTATGCCACTGCGGTAGCGCGCCTGGGACAAGAAGTAGCTGCGGGCAGTCGCATCCGTCAGGGATTGCTGGGCCTCCAACTGATCGCCCAATGTGCCACGTTGGGCAAGGGCATCGGCCACTTCCCTGAAGGCGCTCTGGATCGACTTCTCATACTGGGCAAGGAAGATGTCGCGGTCGACTTCCGACACCTTCAGATTGGCCCGGTTTCGCCCTGTATCGAAGATCGGCAGGGTGATCTGCGGCGCAAAGCTCCATGCTCCGGCCCCCCCCTTAAAAAGTCCGGACAGCTGATCGCTCGAAAGACCGACGCTCGCCGTAAGGGCGATGCGCGGGAAGAAAGCTGCGCGTGCCGCGCCGATGTTTGCATTTGCGGCCTTCAGCAGGTGTTCTGACTGCATGATGTCGGGACGGCTCTGCAGCACGTCGGACGGCAGGCCCGCGCCGAGCTCCTTCAATGCGGAAACCGCACTGAGTCCCGCAGGCAGGAGATCCGGGGGCACCGGCGAGCCTACCACAAGCGCCAGCGCGTTTTCATCCTGGGCGATCTGGCTGGTGAAGCGGGCAATGTCCACCCGGGCCGAATCGACACTGGTCTGCGCCTGACGGAGATCCAGCTCAGAGGAGGCGCCGGCTTCGAAGCGGCGCTTGGTCAGGTTGTATGAAGCCTGCTGGCTTTCGAACGTGTCCTGAGCTATCTTCAGACGCTCTTTATCCGCGGCAAGGGTCAGATAGTTGCCAGCAACCTCGGCGATCAGACTGATCTGCGCACTGCGGCGGGCCTCCTCTGTGGCAAAGAACTCCTCCAGCGCCTGGTCTTTAAGGCTTCTCACCCGCCCGAAAAGATCGAGTTCATAGGCGCTGAACCCAAGGCCGACGCTGTATTGATGCACCGTCATGGACCGCCCTGTAGAAGAGAGGCCCGCGGGTATCCGCTGTTCGATGCCGCTGGCAGCTGCGTTCACTGTGGGCAGGAGATCGGCGCGCTGAATTTGATAGAGTGCCCGCGACCTTTCGATGTTGAGCGCGGCTATGCGCAGGTCGCGGTTGTTTTCGAGCGCAAGGGAGACCAGCTTTTGCAACTGCCCATTAATAAAGAAGTCCTGCCATCTGATGTCAGCGGCGGCCTTCTCAGCGGGCGCAGCTGCATTATCCTTATAAGCCGGACCGTTCGGCCATTGGGATGGAACAGGCGCTTCCGGCCGGGTATATTTAGGTGCCATGCCTGCACAGCCTGTCAGAGCCAGTACGATTACCGTCAAAATGAGGATTGCAGGTTTGCCAGCTTGCAGGTTTGTCAGCCTCTTAAGAATAATTGCTTTCATATCACTCACCCTCCGTGACAACAGCAGGCCCTGCTGCGTGCGCTTTATATTTTCCCCGGCCAAACAGCCGTGACACCATGACAAAGAAGAAGGGAATAAAAATCAGATCGATAAAAGTAGCCGAGAGCAGCCCGCCGGTGACGGCAGTCCCGATGGCGTTCTGCGCTGCGGCGCCCGCTCCCTTGGTCAACGCCAGCGGCAGTGTGCCGAAGAAGAAGGCCAGGGAGGTCATGATAACCGGACGAAGCCGGATCTTAATCGCCGCCAGAGTTGCCTCGACCAGCTCATGGCCCTGATGCAGCTGTTCCTTGATGAACTGGATGATCAGGATGGCGTTCTTGGTAGAAAGCCCCACTGTGGTAAGCAGACCAATCTGGAGATAGACGTCGTTGGGCAGCACCCGCAGCGTTACCGCTGTCACCGCACCCACCAGGCCGAGCGGGAGCATCAGCAGGTTTACAAAGGGAATGGTCCAGCTCTCATATAGCGCGGCCACGGAGAGAAACACCACCAGAAGAGAGATGGCGTAGAGCGCCGGGGCCTGCGCGCCGGCATGCTGTTCCTCGTACGACAGGCCGGTCCATTCGTACCCGACACCGACCGGCAATTGGGCCACCATCTTTTCCATCTCGGCCATAGCCTCGCCGGTGCTTACCCCGCGCGCTGCCTGCCCCAGGATCTCCACTGACGGAATGCCGTTATACCGTTCCAGACGGGGTGAGCCGTACTGCCAGCGTGCGGTCGAAAAGGCTGAAAACGGCACCATCTCACCGCTTTTGTTGCTTACATACCAGCTGTTGATATCCTCCGGCAGCATCCGGTACCGGGGATCCGACTGGAGGTAGACCTTCTTGACCCGGCCGTTCTGGATGAAGTCATTGACGTACGAACTCCCCCAGGCAGTGGCCAGCACGTTGTTGACATCAGCCAAAGAGACCCCCAGGGCTCCGGCCCGCACGTCATCGATATCCAGCTTGAACTGGGGGGAATCATCCTGACCGTTGGGCCGGACCGCAATCAGGTTACGGTCTTTCATGGCCATCCCCAGCAGTTGGTTACGGGCCTCCATCAGCTTGTCATGTCCCAGACCGCCACGATCCTGAAGTTGCAGGTCGAAGCCGTTTGCCACTCCCAGTTCAAGGACCGCTGGCGGAGAAAAGGCAAAGGCCAGACCGTCACGGATATGCGAGAACGCCTTCATGGCCCGGCCGGCGATGGCCGGCGCCTTCATGTCAGCGGTCGGGCGCAGCTTCCAGTCCTTGAGCTTCACCCAAGCCAGCCCCATGTTCTGGCCGCGGCCGGCAAAACTGAACCCGGCCACCGTGATTACCCCCTCCACCGTCTTGGCCTCATCTTTAAGGAAATGCTGTTCCACCTGTTTTATTACCTGTATGGTCCGCTCCTGGGTAGCCCCGGCCGGCAGCTGGACCTGACAGATGATGAAGCCCTGATCTTCGTCAGGAAGAAACGAGGTGGGGAGCCGCAGAAAAAAGAAGACCATGGCCGCAACGAGGCCGCCGTATATAAACAGATAGCGCACCGGCTTGCCGAAGGAGCGACCCACGATGCGTTCATACTGCGCCCGGCTGCGGTCAAATATTTTATTGAACCAGCGAAAGAAGCCACTGAACCAGCCCGATTCCCCCGCCACATGCCCCTTTGCCACCGGCTTGAGCAGGGTGGCGCAGAGCGCCGGGGTCAGGATCATCGCCACCAGCACCGAGAGGATCATGGCGGAGATGATGGTGACCGAGAATTGCCGATAAATAACTCCGGTGGAACCGCCAAAAAAGGCCATCGGCAGAAAGACCGCCGTCAACACGGTGGCGATACCCCAGAGGGCGCTGGTAATCTGTCCCATGGATTTGATAGTGGCGTCATGGGGGGACAATCCCTCCTCGGTCATGATTCTTTCCACGTTCTCGACCACAACAATGGCGTCGTCCACCAGAAGGCCGATGACGATCACCAGGGCGAACATCGTCAGGGTGTTGATCGAAAAACCGGTGGCCGCCAGGACGGCCATGGTACCCAGCAGCACCACCGGCACCGCAATGGTGGGAATCAGGGTGGCCCGGATGTTCTGGAGGAAGATGAACATGATGATAAAGACCAGGCAGACCGCCTCAAACAGGGTCCGGACCACCTCTTCGATGGAGATCTTGACAAAGGGAGTTGAGTCGTAGGGATAGACCACCTTCATGCCGGGAGGAAAGTATTTCGACAGCTCCGCCATCTTGGCCTTGACCCGGTTGCCTGTTTCCAGGGCGTTGGCGCCGGCTGCCAGCCGTATTGCCATACCCCCAACCGGTTTTCCATTATAGAACGACTGGATATCATAGTTCTCCGTGCCGACCTTGGTTTCTGCCACATCCCTGAGCCTGACAGTGGAACCGTCGCTGTTGGTGCGCAGGATAATGTCATCGAACTGCTCAGGGGTCTTCAGCAGTGTGCGGGCCGTGATGGTGGCGTTCAACTGCTGGCCGTGAATGGCGGGTGTGCCGCCGAACTGACCAGCCGATACCTGGGCGTTCTGAGCCTGCAGCGCCCCGATCACATCGTTGGTGGTCAGGTGATAGTTATTCAGCTTGGCGGGGTTCAGCCAGATCCGCATCGCGTTCTGGGTGCCGAAGAGCTGCAACTCCCCCACGCCGTCCAGGCGGCTGACGATATCCTGAAGGTTGGAAACCATGTAGTCGGTCAGGGAGTTGCGGTCCATGCTGCCGTCTTCAGACACGAGCCCGACAATCATCAGGAAGTTCCTCGTGGATTTAACGACAGCTATGCCCTGCCGCTGCACGATCTGGGGCAGGAGAGGAACGGCCAGTTGCAGCTTGTTCTGCACCTGGACCTGGGCGATGTTCGGATCAGTGCCGGCCTTGAAGGTCAGTGTGATGGACACGGCCCCGGCCGAGTCGCTCGTGGAGGACATGTAGATCAGATTGTCTATGCCGTTGAGCTTCTGCTCGATGACCTGGGTAACCGTGTCCTGCACGGTCTGGGCCGAGGCGCCCGGATAGGTGGCGTTGATGGCGATCTGGGGCGGCGCGATCGGCGGATACTGGGAGACCGGCAGGGTTTTGATCGCCAGCAGGCCGGCCAGCATGACCATGATGGCGATCACCACGGCAAAGATAGGTCGATTTATGAAAAATCTGGGCATGAAACGTCTCCTTTATTTGTTTGCCGGCGCAGGTTTCGGGGCCTTGGCGGAAGTTCCCGCCGCCTCGCCGCCGAACGCCACGGTCTTGACCTGCGTTCCCGGGCGCGCCTTCTGCAGACCCTCCAGGATGACGCGGTCGCCTGTCTTCAGCCCGTCGCTGACCAGCCAGTTGTCGCCAACGGTCCGGGCGACCTTGATGACCCGGGGCTCCACCTTGTCTTCAGCCCCAACCACCATCACCATAGCATTGCCGGCAGGGTTGCGGGTGACCCCGCGCTGCGGCACGAGAATCGCCTTTTCATTGATCCCTTCCTCCAGGACAGCGCGGACAAACATACCCGGCAGCAGCGTCTGCTTCGGGTTCGGGAAGACCGCCCGCAACGTGATGGAGCCTGTGCTCTGGTCAACCGTCACTTCAGAAAACTTCAGTGTGCCCGTCAGGGGATAGGGACTGCCGTCCTCCAGAATCAGTTTGACCCGCGCCTGGGCTGCTCCATTGCTTTTCAGAAGGCCGCTGGCGAGGCTCTGCTTCAGGCGGAGCAGCTCGGCGCTGGACTGGGTGACATCCACATACATGGTGCCGAGCTGCTGGATAGTGGCCAGCGAGGAAGACTGACTGGCGGTGACGAGGGCGCCGTTGGTCACTGATGACCGGCCGATTCGTCCTGAGATGGGGGCGGTTACCCTGGTATAGGCCAGGTTAATCTTGGCGGTCTCCAGCGCTGCCTTGCCTGCCTCCACATCCGCCTCGGCCTGCTTAAGCGCCGCGTTTGCATCGTCGCAGTCCTGCTGACTTACCGCATTGATCTTCACAAGCTCCTGATAGCGCCCAGCCTTGAGCCGGATGGGAATAAGATTTGCCTCCGCCCTGGCAAGCGCGGCCTTGGCACTGCTGTAGGCTGCCTGATAGAAAGCAGGGTCGATCTGGTAGAGTACGTCACCCGCTTTCACATCCGTGCCTTCAGTAAACAGGCGTTTCTGGATAATGCCGCCCACCTGCGGCCGCACCTCGGCAATAAGATGGGCAGAGGTCCGGCCGGAAAGCTCCGTGGTGAGGGAGACACGCTGCGGCTGTATCGTTATGACTCCCACTTCCGGTGGCGCGCCCGGCGCCTTCGCGCCAGTGTCGCCCTGTTTTCCGCAACCGGCCGCCACAAGGCATCCGGCAAGCATTCCAGTGACGGCAATTATTCCGGCTCTGCTCCTGATCAGCATGTACAACTTCACGAACTTCATGTCAGTTCCTCCTGCTTTCTGTAAACATACGTGATAACGTTAAAATGAACACTGCGGCTCATTTGCATTTCTTATTGATAATGACGGCTACGCCTGCAAATACCACCCAGAGGGCGGTCATAAAAATAATGATATTCATTGTTTGTCCCTGTTTCCCGACCGGCTTCAGATAAGGTTACTCAAAGGAAATCTGCCTCTGCAATCCCCGCAATATGACGTCGACCAGGGTATGCGCGACAATATCGCTTCTCTCTTTCGAGAAGTTCGCGCAGTGGATATTCTTCGCCATTACACCATGAGAAGCTATCGACAATGTATCCACAATCACGTCTACATCAATATCCTGGAACTTCCCGGCGTTAATGCAGTCCTGAACTATCTCCCTGAACACGAAGTACGTGTTCCGCGCCATTGATTCCTGCTCAACCCACTCTTCCCTGGTCCCGTAAACACTTTTCGTGAAAAATATGAGTTTATACTGATTTGGGTTCTCAAGTCCAAAATTCATCAGATAGAGCAAGGCATGACGAAGTGTCTCGACAGGATCCTGTGAGAGCGCCCTGATATGATTCAATTTATCAGAAAAATGCCCGAAAAACTCCTCACATATCGCAAAAAGCAGGTCATCCTTGTTCCTGAAATAAAGATAAATGGTAGTCGCAGAATAATCAATCTTTTCGGCAAGCCTGCGCATCGAGAACTTTTCGTACCCTTCATTTATAAAAAGCTCCCGGGCGGCATCGAGAATCTCCCTGCGGAACTCTTCCTTGTATTTTGCCCTTTTTTCCTTGACTCCCATTAACTTTCCTTAGCGTTGATAGTCAATCTTAACGCTGTTAAGCTTAGCTCGC
>JAKAIE010000045.1 GCA_021814475.1 Nitrospirota bacterium | reverse complement strand
CAAGAAGCATGGATAAATGCGGAATTTGACATGTCGGAGATACTGAATAGAGAATTAGGATGTCGGTGAAAAAGTTGCGGCGAGAAAATCAGTTGAAAAAAGGCTTTCCGCAACAGAAACTAGCTATAATGCTGATATGATGATCTTGAGGAGCTCTGTGAATACAGTTTATCACGATAGGGACGCGTCGGCTATATTCCTGGCCGCTCTTGATGCTGTGGAGCCATATCAGCTCGTCAGACTGAATGCGGACAAAGTACGCTCTGCCTATCGTTCAGCCAACGCGAAAAGACTCGTGGCAGTCGGTTTCGGGAAGGCATCGCTGTCAATGGGCAGAGCCATCGAGGATTCACTGGCTGATATACTCGAGGGAGGAATTCTTGTAACAAAACGTGGTTCCGTCTCTGGCCCCCCCCTGCGTAAACTAAAAATAATCGAGGCCGGACATCCGATACCGGATGAATATGGATATGTCGGAACTGCCAAAATAATCCGCCTCCTGCAGGAAGCCGATGAACATACCCTCGTCCTGTGTCTTATATCGGGCGGCGGGTCTGCACTGCTCGTCAGTCCATGCAACGGAATTTCCCTGAAAGACAAGCAATCTGTATCCGAACTCCTGTTGAAGTCCGGGGCCTCGATATCCGAGTTCAACACTGTCAGAAAGCACCTCTCCAAGGTAAAGGGCGGAAGGCTTGCAGAACTCGCCGGACCTGCCACCGTCATGTCCCTCATCCTTTCTGACGTAGTAGGAGACAGGCTTGACGTTATCGCCTCCGGACCTACCTCTCCTGACAGTACTACTTTCCGGGACGCCTTGCGCATATTGGATAAGTACGACCTCCTGGACCAGGTCCCCGAGCCGGTCCTTCGCGTCATCGGAAACGGAATTGAGGGGCTGATTCCGGAAACACCTGATGAAGACGATCCGCTGTTCCTGAGAGTCACCAACTCGATAATAGGAAATAACCGGATTGCACTGGATGCGGCTAAACGGCGTGCAGAGGAGCTTGGCTATCACGTGAAAATATTGTCTTCCGACCTCCAGGGGGAAGCAAGGCATGTGGGCGAGTGGCTGGCAGCGCAGGCTGACATGGCGAGGACAATACCGATTTCTGACAGACGCTATTGTCTTCTCTCGGGTGGAGAGACCACGGTCACTGTCAGGGGTCCGGGCCTGGGAGGCAGGAACACGGAACTTGCACTGGCCTTCGCTATAGCCGCACGTGGGAGAAGAGGGATTACCCTGCTTTCTGCAGGTACGGACGGCTCGGATGGCCCTACGGATACTGCCGGCGCTATAGCTGACGGATATACTTTTGAAAAGGCTGTGGCCAGGGACCTCGATCCTGCCGCGTACCTGGACAATAATGATTCCTATCACTTTTTCAAAGGCATCGGCGGACTGTTAACTACGGGTCCCACGGGGACAAATGTCATGGATATTCAGATCATTCTCATTGATGCCTGAATGGAGGTAAATTCAACGCCTTAATCGGATCATCCTGGCAGCAGTTTGCTAAGGCCATAAGGATATCGGGACCGGAGATATAAGCTGTCCTATATGGAAGGACGTTCTACATGATACTCAAAATGCAAGAAAATCCGGCCTGGACGGTGTTTATCAGTATTGTCGCAACAGTGATCTTTGTTCTGGATATCATGTCACCGCTCGGACTCGCCAGCTGGCTGGGCTATATCATTTGCCTTCTAATCTCCTACCACAGGCTTTCAACTAAAACTATTATCCTTTTAACATCCGGTTCATCGCTGCTCATCATTTTGGGAGGGGTTTTGTCCCCGCCGGGTATGATTCGACCGGATATTGCGTTCGCAAATCGCTGCGGCGCCATTGTTGTCGTTACAATTATGTCCTTTATGCTTATTAAGCAGAAAAGGGCAGAGGCGGAGTTGCAGAGTAAACTCAGGGAACTTGAAGAAGCACTGGAGAGTGTAAAGCTACTCAGCGGGCTGCTTCCGATATGCGCCTGGTGCAAGAAGATCCGCAACGACTCCGGGTACTGGGAACAGATCGATGCATATATCACCGAACATTCCAACGCATTATTCAGTCACGGAATATGTCCGGAATGCGCCGAGAAGGTGTCTAAGGAGTTGGGACTTAGACCTCCCCATAAGACTCAAAACTAAGAGGTATGTACTTCCTGTCCTCAGATATCACCTTTGGATTCAGAAAACATTAAATTTACTATAATAATTCCAGTGCAAGAATGAATGGCAAGGTATGGCATTATCTATTAGGCCGCACCATCACCTTGACAGTTGGTTCCTTAACAAACTTTTTGCTTATGTCTGACTTGATGTTCTCCGCCGGTATGCCATATTCTTTGGTAAGCAACCCCTGTATAGCCTCAACCCTTTGCTCCGCAAGACGCCTCCCTTTCGCCCGGCCGACTGATAATTCCGGATAGGCTTCTACCAATACCGTAATATTCATTTCTCTTGTATATGCTCCCTTTACTGCCGAGAGAGCTTTTTTCATTTTATCCGTTAGTGACGTCGTTCTTTTTTCGAATATCAGCAGGGGGACACAAGGAACCGTTTCAACGCTGAGAGACAGAGGGAGATCCAGGACGTCTGCAAATATACTTTTCAGCCGGAACAATTCATCGTCGGACAATGGAGTATCTCTGTCTATTTTCAGCAACAGGGATACGGCGGGAGTCTTATCGTCAAACGCAACTGAAAAACTCGCAATCCTTGACGGAGAAATGACTTTTTCAATCTGTGGGGCGGCCCGTCTCACCACGGAAAGAACCTGCTCTCGAGATCTGTTGAGTATTTCAGAAGACGACGTCGATGGTGCAATGGAAGACGTAGGCTTGATCCCTACCAGATCTTTCAGCCCGCCTTCCTGGACCAGGATCTGTTCGATATGAATAACGACCTCACGCCCCAGATCGGCGTTTAGCTTTCTTTCTTTATCGGAGATCTCTGATTCCTTCATATAGCTGACAGTCTCGATAACAGGGCTGATATCGAGTCTGCCGTTATTATCGACGGCATAGGTGAACGTATCAAGATGAGAACGCCCTTTTTCGTTAAATGCCCGGTTCAAGGCATTCTGAATCTGATTTCTCTCTCTCACCTCTAAAACAGACCGATACACCGTATACACCAGCGGAATGGATATCGTGAGCAGGATACCGGTGAGAACGGCAATCCGCCTCTTTAATCTGATAATGTCTTCTTCCTTGAGATATTTGGGACTAAAGCCATACATGAAGAATACAATGCAGGTCGAAATTACAATGGATACAAAATTGGTGAAGAAAAGAAGAAAGCCGCCTGCCGCGATTTTGAAATTCCAGATCCCTAGTCCGAATCCTGTGACACTCAGAGGAGGAATAACCGCAGTAGCTATCGCAACGCCCGGAACAACCGTTAAATAGTTTTTCTTTGTGCATATTGCGACAGCTCCTGCAGTCCCGGCAAAGAAAGCTATAAAGAGGTCATAGAGGTTTGGTCTCGTCCTCGACATTATTTCACCAGTAATATCCTTCAACGGCGAAATAAGTGTCACAACAAAGGCAACCGCAATTGACAGCACAACACTGAAAATAATCTTCCTCGTCGACTTTCGCCAGACGACCATGTTTCCTGTTGTAAAGGCAAAACCGAAACTCAACATAGGCCCCATTAGGGGAGAAATGAGCATCGCTCCGATAATAACAGCGATACTGTTCTGTATCAGGCCGTTCAGTGCAATCAGACTGGCGAGTGTAAGTGTAAGAAAATACCCAAATGACATTTCACCATCAAGATAGATATCCTTTATTACAGAACCATGGTCTATCTGGCTAGCGTTAGTCTCCCGCCGCCTCTGGATCAGGGGAATCAGATCTGTGATTTTAATTAATTTTGTCATAATCACATGATACGATAGTCCGGCCATATCACAGCGCCCTGACAAGGTTCTTTACGGTAACGCCTTGTACAAGTATCGAAAATACCACCACCGTATAGGTCATCGTAATAATAACGTCCCGTTCAGCTCCCTGCTGTAAGGAAAGCGCAAGCGCCACCGCAATACCACCACGCAAGCCGCCCCAGGTCATTATCTTCAGGGATGCGTAGTCAATCTTCTTACCGATCGCAAACATCAACTGGGGTGCTCCTATAGATACGACTCTTGAGAGAAGAACTATTATAATAGCGACGATTCCAGCGAAAATATATTTCGCAGAAAGCTGGATGATCAGGAGTTCCATGCCGATCAGGACGAACAAGAGAGAGTTGAGGATCTCATCAATAAGTTCCCAAAACATATCGACGTTTTGTCGGGTCTTCGCTGACATAGCAAATTGTCGGCCGTGGTTTCCGATTAAGAGACCGGCAACAACTATGGTAATAGGTCCCGAGAAACTAACTTCAGATGCGAGCGCATATCCCCCCATCACCAATGAAAGGGTGATCAGTATCTCAACCTGATAGTTGTCAATACTCTTTAGGAGCTTATAGGCTACCCAGCCTGTTGAGAGTCCTATCAGGGTCCCGCCCATCACCTCTTTAGCGAAAAGCACAAAGACACCGCCTAAAGAAATATCTTTCGGCCCAAATGCTACTTCCCATATAGTGATAAACACGACGACTCCAATGCCGTCATTGAATAGGGATTCCCCGGCGATCAAGGTCTCTAAACTTTTGGGTGCGCCGGCTCTTTTGAGTATCCAAAGTACAGAAATAGGATCGGTCGGAGAGATGAGCGCGCCGAAAAGAAGGCAGTAAACGAAATTCAGGCCCAGCCCGATATATCCGGAAAGAAGATAAGTCATGCCAGCGACCAGGAGGGTTGAGAGAATAACGCCAACGGTCGAGAGCGCAAGCACCTCCCACTTTCGATTCCTCAATTCGTTGAGGTCGACGTGCAGCGCACCTGCAAACAGAAGAAAGCTAAGCATACCGACCATGAGGGTCTTGTTAAAATCAATCTTAAGAACAACTTCAATCCATTTCTTCTCGATTCCGAAGCCTATGCTTCCCATGTGTCCTAACGTAACCATACTTAGGGACATAAGAATGGATATAAGCATTATTCCTATTGTTGTGGGCAGCTTAATAAACCGGTAATTTATATAGCCGAAAAGAGCTGTCAGGGTAATCAAAATTGCAATGATATCAAACAAATACGATTTCTCCCTTTTGTTCTGAATAATCATATCTTACACAACAACGGGAATCCTGACCACTTGCACAACAAAATGAGTTCAAGTTGTAAAGAGCACAAGAGCGTGATAAGATTTTTCTAACTGAGACAATTCCTAAATAGAAGTATAAGGAGGTGATCGTGATGCACTTAAACGATTACGGATGGGGAATGGGATATGGCTGGGGGATGGGACTGGGATGGCTGTTTATGCTTATTTTTTGGGTGCTTATTATATTGGGTATCGTCTATCTCATCAAGCTGATTATAAGGGGAGGCAGAAAAAAACAGCTTGATGATACGCCGATGGATATTCTCAAAAGAAGATATGCTAAAGGGGAACTAGCCAGGGAAGAGTTTGAGAAAATGAAGGAAGATCTTAAGAGTGAATGAATTAGAGGCGTTTCCATTCTATGACAAATAGTCAGAAATATTCCCTGGCAGCTATTGTCTTGTCTGCTCTTTTCATAACTTATCTGCATTATACGACGATTGAGTCGATCCACTCCCTTCACGATATCTACAGACAACTTTATTATATCCCACTCCTTATAGGGGCGCTAGTATTTGGGCTCAGAGGGGCCATCCTAAGCTATCTCTTCGTATCTCTCCTATATCTTCCGTATATGGCCGGGACGTGGACCGGTGGAATCATGTTTGAGACAAAGAGGATGCTGTTTCTGGTTTTCTCGGGAATATTCTCATACCTCGCCGGATATCTTATAGACCGTGACAGCAGGAGGAAGAAAGAGATTGAAAAAGAACGCTACCTCGCAGGGCTCGGGCAGGTCTCTTCTGCTATTGTCCATGATCTAAAGAATCCTATCATAACTATCGAGGGATTCGCGAGACGCCTGCAGCAGGGAAAAGGCAACGTTGATACCGCAGCTCAAGCAATAATGGATTCTGCGAAAGTCATGAAAAACATAGTACATGATGTGCTTGATTTTGCCAAACCCATACAGCTGGAGTTGAAGGAAGAGGACGCCGCACATGTCATCAAAAAGGCATGCGAACTCTGTACGGCAAAGGCAGATGAAAAAGAAGTTAAGCTTTCGCTGGATATTCCAGATGTCCCGCAGATCATGCGACTCGACAGCCCCCATATGCAAAGAGCCCTTGTCAATCTTATAAGCAATGCTATTGAAGCTTCCGAAAAGGGACAAAATGTTTCGGTCAGTGTCGACCCTAAAGAAGATTCTCTGTCGATAACAGTCAGAGATGCTGGCGCTGGCATGGATAAGGAAACACGCGAAAGTCTATTTATCCCGTTTTTTACAAAGAAAAGCACGGGAACGGGCCTTGGTATGCCTATAGCAAAAAAAATAATAGAAGGACACAAAGGTGAGATTCGCGTTAAGAGCCAGCCCGCCAAAGGGACAGAAGTAATTGTATCGCTGCCCGCAAAGTAGAAAAAGACAGAGTTGCAGGGGAAAAATGTAGGAATATAAAAGTATTCCAGACTGAACAAAGAATGCGAGGCGGGGATGCAAAGATCATATAACCGCCGGCAGGAGGCGACAATGAAAGTCACAGATCCGGTATGCCACATGACGATCGAGGAAAGCGAGGCGGTCGCGACATCGACGTACAAGGGCAACACATATTATTTCTGCTCCAAGCCCTGTAAGGGAGATTTCGACAAAGACCCCGGGGCTTACACAGAAGACAAAGCAGAATTAGAAGAACTTGCAGGGTCTGGAAGAAGCGCTGTTTATACCTGCCCTATGCATCCTGAGATAAGGCAGCCGGGACCTGGGGCTTGTCCCAAATGTGGGATGGCCTTGGAGCCTGTTACTCCTTATGCCCCACTGACCAAAGCTGAGTGGACCTGCCCGATGCATCCCGAGATCACCAGGGACGCTCCGGGCAGCTGTCCTATCTGCGGCATGGCGCTGGAACCTAAAACGATCACTGCCGGAGAAGAGGAAAACCCTGAACTCGTCGATATGACACGGCGATTCAAGGTCAGCGTTGTACTGACAGTCACTCTGGTCTTAATTGCCATGCGCCATTATATTCCCGGCCTCTCCATAATGGACCGCATCATTCCCGTCGGCATCATGAAATGGATGGAATTGGTCCTCGCCACGCCTGTGGTACTTTGGGGTGCTTGGCCGTTCTTTGTGCGAGGGTGGCAGTCGGTCGTCACCTGGAACCCGAACATGTTTACCCTCATCGGGCTGGGCGTCGGAGTCGCATACGTTTACAGTCTTGTCGCTGCGCTTTTCCCCGGGCTCTTCCCGGCATCATTCCGCGCGGAAGGAGGAGAGGTCAGCGTCTATTTCGAGGCTGCAGCGGTCATCACGACCCTCGTACTCCTGGGGCAGGTGCTCGAACTCAGAGCGCGAACCAAGACCGGGGCCGCGATCAAGGCTCTTCTCGGGCTTGCCCCGAAGATTGCGCGCAGGATAAAAAACGGAGATGAAGAGGATGTCCCTCTTGAACAGATTAAGGTCGGAGACTTCCTCCGTGTGAGGCCGGGTGAAAAGATTCCGGTTGACGGCACGGTCACTGAAGGATCAAGCAGCGTTGATGAATCTATGATCTCCGGTGAGCCGATTCCAGTAGAGAAGAAAAAAGGGGATCGAGTGATCGGAGCAACCGTAAACGGGACCGGGACCCTGGTCATGAAGGCAGAAAAGGTCGGCGCCGAGACTCTTCTTGCACAGATCGTCAATATGGTGGCCGAAGCTCAGAGAAGCCGTGCGCCGATCCAGAAATTGGCAGACATCGTTGCCGGCTATTTTGTCCAGATCGTAGTCAGCATCGCGGTGCTTACCTTCGTGGTCTGGGCATGGATCGGGCCTGAACCGCGTATGGCATATGCCCTTGTCAACGCTGTTGCGGTCTTGATCATCGCCTGCCCATGCGCCCTTGGCCTCGCAACGCCGATGTCGATCATGGTTGCTATGGGCAAGGGGGCCACAGGCGGAGTGCTTTTTAAAAACGCAGAGGCTATCGAGGTAATGAAAACAGTTGATACCCTTGTTACAGATAAAACCGGTACGCTCACCGAAGGGAAGCCGAAACTGGTGACTGTTGTACCCGCAGCCGGATTCGATGAGAAGACACTTCTTCACTTCGCTGCGAGCATTGAGATGGGAAGCGAGCACCCCCTGGCGGCAGCTATAGTCGCCGGTGCAAAGGAAAAGGAAATATTGTCTTCAAAAGTTGATTCTTTTGAATCGCTCACCGGACGCGGCGTAATGGGTCTGATTGACGGGAGGAAGGTTGCCCTTGGAAACCGGAAGCTGATCGAAGAACTCGGCATTGTGCCGGGCGAACTTCCGGACAAGGCAGAGGCCATGCGCAGGGAGGGGCAGACCGCCATGTTCGTTGCTGTAGACGGAAAGGTTGCAGGGCTCCTTGGCGTTGCCGACCCGATCAAGACAACGACAGCCGAGGCGATAGAGAAACTTCATCAGGAAGGAATAAGGGTCGTTATGCTCACGGGCGACAGCAAGACGACTGCTGAAGCTGTTGGAAAGAAGCTCGGCATCGACGAGGTGATTGCCGAGGTCCTGCCCGATCAGAAATCAGAGATAGTCAAGAAACTCCAGGCGCAAGGGAAGATTGTGGCAATGGCAGGAGACGGCATCAATGACGCTCCAGCCCTGGCGCATGCGCATGTTGGCATTGCGATGGGGACCGGAACGGATGTTGCGATGCAGAGCGCCGGGGTGACCCTGGTGAAAGGCGATCTGAGAGGAATTGTACGGGCAAGAAAGTTGAGCAGGGCGACGATGCGCAATATTAAGCAGAACCTTTTCTTTGCCTTTGCCTATAATGCCCTCGGTATACCTATAGCCGCCGGGGTGCTTTATCCCTTTGTGGGTGTCTTACTTAGCCCAATATTTGCCGCTGCCGCCATGAGTTTTAGTTCGGTATCCGTAGTTGGAAACGCACTGAGATTGAGAAGATTGCGCATATAGCACTGCTGCGCCCCTGACGATTCGGGAAGAATGTTCGCGTGCTATATCGATAAACTTGAAACATAGGATTTATCCGGTAAACTAAAAATAGTAGTCAGGACTGACTCAATACCTTACATAGGAGGATCAAATGATAGAATTGATTCCGGGCCTGCCAGACGATATCGTTGCAGTAAGCGCAAAGGGAACAGTAACTGCCGATGACTATGAAAAGATACTGATCCCGGCGGTCGAAGAAAAGCTGAAAAGACATGCCAAGATTCGTTTGCTGTACCACTTAGGGCAGGATTTCGATAAAATTACAGCGGCGGCAATGTGGGATGATGCTAAAGTCGGGTTTAAACATCTCACTGCATTCGACAAAATTGCAGTTGTTTCCGATGTCGGCTGGATAGTGGAAGCAGTCAAAATATTCGGGTTTATCATTCCCTACCCGGTAAGAATTTTTGCCGATGATAAACTTTCCGAGGCAAAGAGTTGGCTGAGCCAATAAGATTGCACTTGCGGGTAATCCGCGACGAGAAGAGGGATTGCACGAATAGATAGACTTGTATTCAGCAGACTGGAAATATAGCAGTGGCAGTAAGCACTTATGACGTTACCACCAGTGCTGTGCCACGGTTCAAGTCCATTCATATTTTCTTAATCATCCCGTTTCATCATATAACATGATGACAGTAGGCGTAGTAAAAAGCGTTGAAGGTAAAACGGCAAGGGTTCTCGTGGATCCGGGTCCCAGTTGCTGTGAACCATTGTGAGAAAGACTCCTGCGACTTGGAAACAAGGGGGATCGAGACAGAGGCCGTTAATCTTGTCGATGCTAAGGTGGGTCAGAAGGTTAGGATATACGTGAAAACCTTTACCTACGTAAAAGGGATTTTGGTCCTTTACATCTTGCCCGTTTTTGCGCTGTTAACGGGCGCAGTTCTCGGTAGGGCATATCTCCCGGCATATTTCAAGGGATCTAGTTCTGACGCACTCTCAGCGGCCGGTGCATTTCTGCTATTCTTTGTATCTTTGCTTTTGGCCAAACTCTTGTCTGGAAAAATGGAGAAAAAGAAAGAGCACAAGCCAGTGATTGAATCCATAGTAGAAGAATGATCGGAGGCCGGCCCGCGGATCGTGACTGAATTGTATGTATGAGTCGAAAGTAGGGTAAAGAATACTTTCATATGCTGTCTTAAGTTTTGCCGACGATAATCATGGTTGGGATGCCAAAGCCCGTGTAATTTTGATCCGCGTTTCCTATTCCGAGACCGAGAATTCTGTTGCTTGAGAAAATCTGAAGCGTATCAAAGAAATCATAGTAGCCGTAGGGAGCAATATCATAATCCGCGAGTATCATGAATGGTATTTTTCTTTCGCTCAGCATATCCGGAATATGAGTATGGGTTATGCAGAGAAACTGTAAACCTTCAGGCCCGCATCAGGTGACAGAGTCAATAAACCTGCGGGCTTGAGACGCGGTCATTCTTTGACATCTTCCCCCCATTTGAATTTTTCCAAAATAGAAACCTTTTGGTCTTCGAGGAGCCCGGGGACGAAGCCGGAAAGAATCAGGTTTATCAAAATCGACATGCGGGCTCTGCCATACTTTCTTCTTTAATCGTTTGAGTGCATAAGCCCAGGCCATCTTCCCGGAGAGAACAGAATCTGCGAGGCCCGTGCCGTCATCACCGAAGCCGTAAAAAAGAGCAATGCCTACAAACCCTTGCTCCAAGTCACTGTCAGTCAAAGAAGGAGGCGAATCAATCCCGTTAAATTTTTTTCGCCTATTTCCCATTTCATTTTTTTGTTAGCGCCGCGCCAGGCCTTGATCTGCTCTTCTATCGGAAGCATTACACGACCTGGGAAGTCCGATCTTTTTGGAAATAATAAGCGAATCAGCCGATTAACAGCTATCATGGTTTAAGTCCTTTGAAGCCTTGACGGCATATAACAGATTTGGTTCTTCCGTGATTACTGTGGGCATTCCGCCCCCTTTTCTGTCATTCCGGCTTGTCCGGAATCCTTCCGGAGATGGCTTCATATAAGTCTCTCATGCCGGGATTCCCATGCCTGATAAGCTCCAGTTTGCTTTGCCTGCTCATATTCTTAATCTGTTTTTCTCTGATTATAGCGCTCAGGCTATCTTCGCAAGTTTCGTAATATACAAGCTTATGCAAATAATACTTTGCGGTAAAACAATGAGGATCAAGGTTGTTCCTGTGCTCAAATACTCTTCGAATGAGGTCGTTTGTCACACAGACATATAATGTGGGCCTGGCATTAGCCATGATATATACAGCAAAGGTTCGCTCTGGCATGCTGAAAGCATATCAGAAAGATTCCGGTCAAGCCGGAATGACACCCACATAAAAACCCGAAGGGTCACAGATTTTTAGTAAACCTTTACAAAAGAACTTATCACACTGGAGAGTACACATCAACACGACAGTTGCGCATGAATAGATTGTCTGGGATAATTTCCGTATGTAGGAACTGCAAGGAGTTTTCCAGATTGGCCTATGGGGGCAGATTGGTCGCTCGCACATAGCCCTGGACTACATTTCACAAAACCGTGGGATATACGGCAAAAGATATATTTTTTTTGTTGCAGGAGGCGGAAAACATGCAGCCGATGACAACTACCGTACTTTCTCTGATCCTCCTCGCCGCCGGAGGCGTAGCGCTTATCATTATGATGGCCCAATTCGGCGGACGGCAAATCGCTCATCCTCAATTTGCGGCCCTTCTTCACCGTATGCTCGGGTGGCTTTTTACGGCACTCTACCTAATGTTGATGGTAGTCATGGTCCGCAGACTCGATGACTACTGGGAAGTCGCCCCCGCGCGGATTGCTATCCATGTTTCCCTGGCTGTGTTGTTATTTTTGCTTTTGGCAATTAAGGTGTCCGTCCATCGCATCTTTCCGGGCCTAGCAAAACACCTATTAACGTTCGGCATCGCCGTATATCTCACAGCTTTTGTTCTCGTAGGCATAACCGCCGGGTATTTCCTGTTGCGGCTCTACCAGGGAGTGCCCTATATTTCCCACACGGCTTCAGGCAGCCAGGTAATGGATCTCAACTTAGGTGAGGAACTTTTCATAAATAAATGCGGCACCTGCCATCTAATTCGAGACATAGCCACCCCTCGAAGCCCTAAAGAGTGGGAGGGGGTGGTTAACAGAATGGTCAGACTGGCATCTCCCCGTATAATCCCGGCCGCAGCAACCCAGATACTTAATTATTTGGTCACTAAACGTAACCCGGTCGTTCCGCGCGAGGATGCCCGCCTGTCAGCGGTCCAGAAGTATTGTGCGCCATGCCACGCTATCGGAGAAATCAAAAAACGAATTTTTGACAGAAACGGGTGGGAAGATGTTGTACGCAGGATGAGAGAACGAGCCCCTGAAATAATTCCTGAGAACGAAATTAATTCAATTATAAACGAACTCGTGCAGCGGAAATATTGAATCCGCCCTGTCCTTTCATAATACTGAGATGAGAAACCGATTCAGGATTACACAAACGTCACCCCCATATCCATAACATTTGCCCGGGTATAGCCGCGATGAGTGGATCGGGACTACGTATCCAGCTTGACAACAACTCATTTTGTGATAGTTTTTTAGCAGGAGTTGCGTGAAGACCCAGATTCCGATGCTCGCTCTCGGACAGGGTAGCGAAAGAAGGAATAAGTAGTTTGGCTTGTCAACGATGTCCAAGGAAAGGAGCTTAAGATGGAAAAGATATTATTAACATGGTGCATCTCATTTCTAGTTTTTTCTGGTTCCTATATTTTTGCCGAGATGGGTCCAGGCATGATGGGTCAACAGGGGCAGATGATGGAGTCCGGGCAGGGTGAAAAACAAAAATCTCAGAATGAAACTGCCGGGGCGAAGATATTCGGGGACAATTGCGCAAGTTGTCATCCTAACGGCGGAAATATTATGGCTGCTGATCTCCCTCTTAAAGGCTCTCGTGTGCTGGCGAACTTTAAGACTTTTCTTAACTTCATTCGTCATCCTAAGATGCCCGACGGGTCTCAAGGGACGATGCCCTCTTTCGCGAGGTCAAAAATCACCGACAAACAGGCGAAGGCGCTCTACCATTTCGTTACTTCCATATAGTGCCGAATAGTACCTATATCTCAGGAGGTCAAGAACAGATTGCCTTAAGAAGGGTTATCGGGCATATGGAAGGGCGAATCCATTAATGTTGAAGGCGGTAGGGTTGCTGTGGTGTTTGACGGTTCAAAGCTCGGCGGGGGATAACTGACCAGGATTACACGCGACAATGTAGAAATATTGGGATACAAGTTTGAGGAATGATCCCGCAGGGAAGATGAATCGATCATATGACTTGAGGCGGCTGAAGCATGACGCTCTTATGACATGCAAGAGAGAATAACCGGGGAGATTCTTCGTGCCTGAAATAAAAAAGGGGCTTCATATCGTCGCCATTTTTGAGGGGGCAAAAGGCCTGCTCGTCCTGCTCCTCGGCTTTGGATTACTTGAGTTAATCCATAGAAATCTTCACCTGGCGGCTGAGCAGATCATTGGAGATTTCAATCTTAATCCTGCCAGTCGGTATCCCAGAATCTTTATCGATGCTGCTAATCATATGACTGACGGCAAACTTTGGGCAATGGCCTTATCTGCTTTGGTTTACTCTGTTGTCCGTTTTGTCGAAGCTACTGCTTTATGGCGTCACAGACAATGGGCCGAATGGTTTGGACTACTCACTGGAGGAATGTATATGCCTGTTGGACTTTACGAAATCATGCGCGGAGCAACTTGGCCTAAAGTCGGCTTACTATTTGTTAATGCAGGGATCGTTGCATACCTGGCTTATGTTTTGTATAAATCAACACGATCCGGTAACAAGGAGAGAAGCCCAATAATCAGAGTCTGAGAAGAAACATCATCCATAAAATCTGTAGCGCCAACCGGGAGAAATCGCGAGAGGCACTAATAATCCCAGTAGTAGATATTTCTTCATTTTGACAGCTCTTTCCTTTACCCTTAGACGGTCTTTGACAGTGGGCTTCGCCTGTCACTGACTCGATACCTGTGAACGGCGGCAGCCTCTTTTACATGATCCGTAGAAAAACGTTTCAGAAGGACTACATGTGGCTACACAGATAGTTACAAGCTGACATCTTTGTAGCCACATTAGCAAAGACATGGGACCATATCTTCAAATTTCCTTCAATATTAATTGTTAAACTTTGTCTAACAGGGCGCGCGAACTTATTAACCTCTCTTAAGAAGGAGATCATCATGAAAAGATTTTTTGTTGTTTCAGTTATGGTACTCATTGCTGCAGGGATTGCTTTTGCGGGGAACTATGAAATATCAAAGAAATCCGGAGACCTTACGGTTCTTGCATCAATCGACAAGAATCCTCCCGTGGTCGGCGATAACAACATATCGATCACAGTCAAAGATTCCTCGGGCAGGGCAGTGACGGATGCGAAGGTAAAGCTCGAATATTCGATGCCGGCGATGCCGGGTATGCCCCCTATGAACTATAAGGCCAACGCCTCACTGATCGGGAACGCGTACCAGGCTAAAATGAACCTGTCAATGGCCGGTCCCTGGAGCATTGCAATAAAGACGACGCGTAGAGGAAAGACGTCTACCGTCAAATTCAGCGTCGATGCCCATTAAACAGCGCCCGAAACGCGGGCAAAGGAAGTACTAAATATACCAAGGGAGCCTTGTCATGCATCGACGCAGAAAGTCATTATTTATTCGGGCCTTCATTGTTATAGCTGTTATATTCACGGTGAGGGCTTCGGCGGATGCTCACGATCTCGTGTGGCCCGGCGAGAAGCTGAAGACAATGTTCCCGCAGGCGGTATCTTTCGAGCAGAAGAACCTCTTTGTTTCTGAGGAACAGAGAGTTGCAATCGAAAAGGTCCTTGGCAGCGGGCTTCCTGCCGAAGACCTGAAGCCGTCTGTCTACTTTGCCATCACCAGAGACCGTCCTGACACATCTCCCCGAAAGGCGGCGGCCATTATCTTCATGGACGCCCGGGGCCAGGGAGGCAAGATTGAAATCGGGCTGGCGGTGAGCGGCAAGGGGAAACTCATCAGGCTGCATATCTTCGAAAACATGGAATCCGCCAGCCTGACAGGGACGGCATTCCTCAAACAGTTTGAGGGAAAAGAACGCAGTGATAAATTCAGGGTCGGCTCTGACATCATCGCTCCTCCCGAGACCGTGAAATCTGCACAGGCCATAGCATCCGGCGCCAGGAGGGGACTGATTCTGATCAACGAGCTGTTCAAAAAGAAATGAAGATGCTACTGAAGATTCTGTATATTGCTCTACTGAGCACGGCAGTTTTCTTTGTCGCAGAAATCCGCGCCGAAGCGATGGAGGGGCATGACCATAACACCCCGGCTGCAACCTTCAGGGTTGAAGGGACAGAGTTCAGCCTGAAACTCGTCCCCGATGCCTTCACAGAGGGGTCGAAGACCAGGGTTATCTTATCCCTGCAGGACCCCATGACAGGAGAACCGGTCTACGATGCCGAAATATACATAAAATTCGACAAGGACTCTCCGATGGACCATTCATCTCATCCGACGGATCATATGAAGATGCAGATGGGAAGCGGCCAGGCCGAAGGAAGCCTTGATTTCGGAGATGACACGAGCATGCCCCACTCTGCCGGGACGACGCCAGCAATCGATCTTTCTTTGTTCAGGAGGCTCCAGCCGCAGCAGATGGCAGGTGCTTTTGCGGTTGACTATCCCTTTCCTGAAAAAGGGAATTATCTCTACACAATTGCCGTGAAGTCCCTGAGAGACAGGCAGTTTCCGTTCCCCCTCACGTACGGTGGACGAATTGCGTACGATGTCAAGTCGAAAGCACCGTTCTACCGCATAGTCTTCGTAATCCTGCTCATCATCCTGAGTGCTATTATCGGTGGCTATATCCTATACCAGAGAAGGTCCGCTGGCCTGGCAGCCGGACAGAAGATGAATTTACTCGACATTCCGTGGCTGAAGCGTTTTTTCAGATCAGCATGGTTTCAGCCTGTCTTCCAGGCACCTGTCCTCGCGGTATTTCTTGTGATTATTGCGGCAGGTCTCTTCGATATCCAACAGGGCGACAGGAACATCGCAACACTTCTGATGTGGACGATCTGGTGGGCTGCAATCATATTCACCTTTGTCTTCATTGGCAGGATATGGTGCATGATGTGCCCCTTCGGAGCGATACAAGACTGGATTGGCCGGCTAAAGAGCATGAACAGGGACTTCCCGGGGCCCCTGCGCAATATCTATCTTTCGAGCGGAATATTCTTTGTCCTGACCTGGTGGGACAGTTACAGCGGCATTGTAAACAAACCCGCGCTCACCTCATGGTTGTTGATCGGCTTCTTTGCAGTTGCTTCGGGCATGGCGCTCGTCTTCAAGGGTCGCTCGTTTTGCAGGTATGTCTGCCCTATCGGCGGACTTATCGGCATCTATTCGATGTTCAGCCCGGTTGAACTAAGAAACAAATGTCTTGAGACATGCAGGGGGCATAAGGTAAAGGAGTGCATGAAGGGGTCCGACACCGGGCGCCCCTGCCCCATGTTTGAGACTCCGTTGACTCTCGACCGGAACAACTACTGCAACTTCTGCAGCGAGTGCATCAAATCCTGCTCACAGGACAATATCGTAGTCAGGACGAGGAGTTTTGCAAAGGACCTCTGGGTATCAGCAAAGGGTTATCTCGACGAGTCCCTTCTTGCGATGGTCCTTGTCGGAATCACGATCATTGTCACCGGCGAGATGGTTGGGCCGTGGCACGGATGGATGGATACAGTCGCGCGCCTCCTTCCTTTCGAATCATTCGGAATTATATCCCATGCGGAACGAGAGGAAGCTACGTACCTCTTTGTCCTGACCGTGGGTTCTCTTCTGATACCGACTCTGCTGCTTCTTCTCTTCAGTTCCATTGTCAGAAGGACGACCGGGCCAGAATCTCCTCTCTCCCTGAAACGTACATTTATCCAGTTTTCGTACATGTTCATCCCGGTTGGTCTTTCGATGCATCTCGCCCACAATATAAATCACCTGTTCAGGGAAGGCCCCGGGATCGTCCCTGCCGTGCAGCGTCTTGTTTATAACGCGGTCGGAGGCGGGCAGCCGGACTGGACTGTAACCCCTCTGATGGGCGCGGAATCGATATTCTGGCTCCAGATGGCGATCATATGCGTTATGAACATTTTCTCACTTTATGCCGGGTATAGGATAGCTTTACGGTTCTATGGAGATAAGGCGGTCAGGGCGTTCATCCCCATGGCTATCCTGGCAGTATTCTTCATGGCAGTAAACGCCTACATCCTCGGCCAGCCGATGGCGATGCGGCATACTCACGGAGGTATGTAATGAAACCTTTTCTTTTGATTGCGGCCATTGTCATTCTGGGGGTGTCACTTCTGCCGCCACCTGCCCATGCAGAACTAAACCTCGACAAGGAGGTGCTTGTCATCCCGGACACTCACGATATAAAACCCTATGTCTGGAATGTGAGCAGGTCGCCGAAAGGTATCCTCCTGGAGCTCGGCCCCTGCAGCCACTGCAAGGACACCTTCATTTTGAACATCAGGGGCATTCATCAGGTCAAACAGGAAGACCTGCATGTCTTTGTGACGGATTACAGACTCTCTACCTTTGCCCATATCCGTCCTTCAGTAACCGACCAGGGCTATTCGTTTCAATATTCTCCCCCTGCCGACGGGGTCTATCGTTTCGAGGTCGTCTTCAGGACCGCAACCGGGTGGGTAGACCTCAGGAAAGACCTTAAACTTGCAAAGTCAGGGAATCTGTCTCGCGATGCGGGAGACTACGGTTACGAGGCGACAGTCACACCCTATCCCAAGATGGTTTATGCGGATCATGTCGGGACATTCGTCTATCACCTGGAATACAAGGGCAGCCCACTGAACGATCTCGAAAGAGCAGACGGATCGGACATCCAAGTTGCCGGATGGGACGAGAATCTGGATGATTTCGTATATATGACTCCTAAGCAGAACCTCGGCGGCCCTGATATCGGAGTGAGCATCGTATTCACCAGAGCTGGAAAACACAGGGTGTTCGGCGAATTCAGACATCGGGGCGCTGTCCATCATATAGACTCCGACATCAATATCCTTCAGGAGCCTCTCCAGGTCAGGCCTCCCTTTCCGGATACACCTTCAGAAGGCTGATATCGGACGGCGAGGCGGGTTTGAATAGTGGCATGACTGATTTGTGCAGCCGTGTAATGAGTGATAGCATGTGCTCAGAGGCATGATCACGAAAGAGGGAGGCTGACAATGATGCACTGGAACTGGTATGGGTGGGGAATGGGATTCGGCTGGATCTTCATGCTGGCCTTCTGGGCGATCATACTCTTTGGGATCATCTTCATTTTCAGAGTGTTTGTTAAGTCAAAAGGTAACGGGTGCGAGTCAGCAATGGCTATCCTGGAGAAACGATATGCCAGGGGAGAGATCTCGAAGGAGGAATACAATAAGATCAGGGATGACATACGGAGGGACTGAGACCCGGACTGATTAAAGGAGGGACAATTATAATGGCCGAATGGACCTGCCCGATGCATCCCGAGATCATCCGTGCTGGCCCCGGTAGTTGCCCAAAATGCGGGATGGCGCCGGAGCCGAAAACAGTTACTGCCGAAGAAGAGGAAAACCCGGAGCTTCTCGACATGACCAGCTCGGTCTCTGTGATAGGAAACGCCCTCAGACTGAAAAGGGCAAAAATATGATCGGGATTGAACTCTTCAAAGACCCGGGGAATACATCATGATCGGGACCATAGGCATCGTACTTATTGCTTTTGCCGTCCTTTGGTTCTACGGTGCGATACTGGCGGGCATATTCGCAGGCGAGAGACACGTTGTGGTATCGGACACGTCGCTGCAGGGAGTTGAACCATTTTCCCTCCGGAAGCGGTTTGCCGCAATCGGTGAAGCAAAGGTTGCCTATATCGATGAAGGTCAGGGGCCGGCAGTATTGCTGCTCCATGGCTGCCCATTCCAATCTTACGAATGGAAAGACGTCATACCTCTCCTGTCGGAGAAATATCGCGTCATAGCACCTGACCTGCTCGGACTGGGGGATACGGTAGTTTTCCAGGATGCCGACTACAGACTGCCTCGGCAGATGGAGATGGTGTTGGGGCTGCTGGACCACCTGGGGATAAAACATACTCATGTGGTGGGACACGACCATGGCGGGGCGATTGCTCAGATGCTCATGAAGCATCATCCTGAACGCTTACTCAGCGTCGTTTTGACAAACGTCGAGGCGTACGACCAATGGCCCAGTAATAGGGAGCGGGCTGACGTTGAACTGGTTGTGAACCCTCTGACTTCACCGTTGTTCCGAATAGCCATAACCATAAAGCCGCTTCAGAGATGGATCTACAGGATCGCAGTTGCCGAGCAAAAGACGTTGACCGACGATGTCCTCTTTGCCTTTGTTCGGCCTCACATATCTTCCACGAGGCGGTGGCGCCGGCTCCGGAGATTTCTGAGATGGCAGCTGGACAGGGAACACAATTCGGAAACGCTGCGAGTAGTAGATGGGTTGCGAGCGTTTACAAAACCGACCCTGCTGCTCTGGGGCGGGCTGGATCAGAATTTCGACCTCGACATAGCAAGACGCCTTGAAAAGGACATACCTGGTGTCGTCCGGCTTGTGGCGCTTGAGAAGTCTGCCCACCTCCCGATGCTGGAGCAGCCACAACTCTACGGAACCTCACTGCTTGCTTTCCTTAACGACACCCAAAAGTCATCCTAACAGCACTGTTTTACGAACTATAGGCGCCAGTACAACAGGGACCCATTGTGGACCTGCTGCAAAAAACTCGTACCGCGATATTTGACTGATAGCCAACAGATCTTGGCGGCTGCGACTCTTGAAGAGTTCTCCCCGGAGCTGGCGGTGGGCTGTTGTGCAGTAGAGCCTGTTGGCCGATTAGGTGACGGAGAGCCTACACCCCAAGAGTTAGCGTTTCAAATCTTAACGATTTTTGTAGTATTTAAGTTCTGGGTTGTAATGACCGATGAAATATTACGGAGGGGTAGTAAGTAGGCAGCCCAGATCGCATATCTGGCAAGCCCTAAGAAAGGAGGCTATGACGATGGCAATACCTCAAATATCTCCTAACATCCCTGTCCCAGAGCCTGTCCAAGCGAAGAAAGTAGACAGACAAGATAACCAAGGGACGGCAGCCGCCACAACCGATCAAAAATCAGTTCAAAGGGCTAAGACGGACACGGTAACAATTTCAAAACTGGCTGCTCAGATGACAACAAAATTGTACAGCCCTCAAGAAGAGGCGAAAGAGACTCCTACGCAGAAAGCGGTTGAGTCAGCCCAAGGCAAGAAATAGTCGAAGGAGGGGGAATTAACACTACAATAAAACGGCGAATGGTTAATCACCCTCGCCGTTTTATTTCATCTTATACCATAAGACTTCAGCATTTCCCCAAGAATCCGGGCACCATGAACTTCTGTATCTCCCCGAGGCTTGGAAGATCCGTAAAGTTTCAGGGCGAATCCCTCGGTTATGAAAAACGTGGCTGGTATCAGATACTGTGAGAATTGTTGCAAAGGCCTGATGAGGCCGCTCCCCGATAAAGAAAAAGTTATCTCAGGACTTTAGTGTGAATCTCAAAAGTCTATTTGTCCAATTCACTTCCCACGATTTGGGAAATAAGGAGAGAGAAGTCTTTTTCGGATGCCTTTGCGACAAAATCAGCCAGACGCTACTGTACAACTATATTTTCTGATTGTATAACTTTATTCAAAATTGTACATCTTTATTTTATGTTGTACAGCTTTATTTCATGCGGACAATTTTTTTCTTCAATTCCCTATCTTCTTCTCGATCTGTGCACATATGCCATACAGCATATTCAATTCCCAGTCGGTGAGCCCTGCCCTGCCGATGAAGTGGCGGAGGTTCAGCATGATCTTGGTTTCGAGGTCGCGATCGCCCCGGGGGATATAGTCGAGCCTCTTCAGCACCCCGGTCATCCTCTCGAACAGGGCGGCGACCTCCCGGTGGCTTACCAGCTTGAGCCGGTCCTGGTGGCCGGGTCCCCGGGACGGACCGCCCTCCTGCATCTGCCAACCGGCCTTCGACAGCTCATAGGCGACGACCATCACCGCCTGGCCGAGGTTGAGGGAGGGCTGGGCACTGCTCGTCTGGATCGTCAGGAGGATGCCGCAGAGATCGACCTCTTCGTTCAGCAGCCCCTTCGACTCCCTGCCGAAGAGGACCGCGATGCTGTTGTCCTGCACCATCCCGGTGATACGCTGCACCCCGTGTTCCAGAGGAAGGATCAGCCCCCTGCTCTTCCCCTTCCTCCTCGCAGTCCCGACCACGAGCGCCTTGTCCGCCACAGCGTCCTTCACGCTGCCGTAGACCTTCGCCGAATCCAGGACATCGAGTGCATTGTGGGCAAACCATCTCGCCTCGTCGGTCATGACAGGAGGGTTGACGATACAAAGGTTGCTGAAACCCATGTTCTTGATCGCCCGGGCAGCGGCCCCGATATTGCCGGGTTCCTCGGGCTCGACGAGTACGAAATGGACGTTCCTCCGCCAGTCGGTCATCGGGAAGAGACTGGTTGGCGGCAAGGCATCGGCGGGGTCATCTCAGGCTAGGCGAGGGTATCAACGTAGATCCCCTTGTAATCCTTCCGCTCGGTGGCAGTATAGGCCTCATGGACCCTGCTGAAGTACGGATCAGCGCCATGTATCGGGGTATTACTGTGCGCAAAATAGACCGGAGATACATAGGCGGCCCCGACCTGAGGCGTATCGATCGAATGGCCCGACAGGGTGACGACCGCGTCATTCCCCTGAGCCCGCGCCTTGCGGTCGAGCAGACCCCTCGCCCGATCCCCAGTCCGGTCCTGTAGGACAAGAGGGTTCCCCGCATAATTCTGGCCGGGCGCGTTCCCATGGGGATAGTCTTTCCGCTCGTCCTGGATATACTGAGGGATTATCGCATTGGATAGTTTATCGATCGTCATGGCAGCTGAAGCGGTCCTCCACTCCTTTCCTCTCTATTCTATCAAAACGGCCCGGCAAGTAAAAGGAATACTGTCGTGGCCCTCCGGCCATGAACTTTACAAACAGCCCCCCATCTTTTATCATTTACATACCATGAGGAGCATACAGACACGATGACGTGCCTAAGGCTGGCCCTGGCCCAGATCAACCCGGTCGTCGGCGACCTGCCCGGCAACGCCGCGAAGATCGTCAGGGAGATGCGCGGGGCAAAAAAAAAGGGGGCGGATATCGTCGCCTTTCCCGAACTTGCCCTGACCGGCTATCCCCCTGAGGACCTTGTGCTCAAACCCCAGTTCATCTCCGACAATATCACCGGGATCCTCCGCATCAGCAAGGCGGTGCCGGATATAGTCTCGATCGTCGGGTTCATCAACTCCGGACCCGGAGGGCAGGTTTATAACGCCGCCGCGGTCATGGCCGCGGGAAAGATCATCGATGTCTATCACAAGATGCTTCTGCCCAATTACGGCGTCTTCGACGAGGTGAGATATTTTGCGCCGGGAGAACGCATCCCGGTCTACCGCATGAACAACGTCCTTTTCGGCGTCAATATCTGCGAGGATATCTGGCATGCGGAGGGGCCTGCAAAGTGGCAGGCGGGGGCGGGGGCCGGAGTGATCATCAACATAAACGCATCTCCCTACGAAATCGGCAAGCCCCGGACGAGAAAGACCCTGATCCGGCAGCAGGCGACCGATAACAGCGTGGTCGTCGCCTACCTCAATACGGTCGGAGGGCAGGACGAACTCGTCTTCGACGGCAACAGCATGGTATGCGATCATGAGGGAAAGATGATCGCGCAGGGGAAACCATTTGCGGAAGATCTGATCGTCATCGACATCGACACTGCCCGGACCGGACGGTTCAGGAAGGAAAAGGGTCTGTCGGCCGCCGGGAAGCGGACCGGCAGGGAGATCGTCCCTGTTCGCATACCTGCCGCAGGATGCGACTCACGGAAACCTCTGAAAACCATACCCCTTTCTGCCGGGCCGGTCAGGGAGGAAGAGGTCTACGCGGCCCTGAGGCTCGGGACAAAGGACTATATCACAAAGAACGGGTTCCGCGGGGCTGCGATCGGCCTCAGCGGAGGGATAGATTCATCCCTCGTGGCCGCGGTTGCCGCAGACGCCATTGGCAGGGACAGGGTCACCGGCGTCTTCATGCCTTCGAAGTTCACCTCCCGCGCCAGCAGCGAGGACGCCTATGCCCTCGCCGCCAACCTCGGCATCCGGATCATCGAACTGCCGATCCGGCAGCTTCTCGCCGGGTATAAGAAGGACCTGGCGGAGGTTTTCAGAGGCCTGCCAGAAGACACCACTGAGGAGAACCTCCAGGCGCGGATCCGGGGAAATCTTCTGATGGCGCTCTCGAACAAATTCGGCTGGCTCGTGCTGACGACCGGCAACAAGTCCGAGATGAGCGTGGGATACGCAACCCTGTACGGCGATATGGCCGGCGGGTTCGCGGTGATCAAGGACGTGCCCAAGACCCTGGTCTACGACGTATGCAAATGGAGGAACCTCGCCGCCGGAAGGCCGCTCATCCCGGAGAGGGTCCTGGTGAAAGAACCGACGGCCGAACTCCGCAGAAACCAGAAGGACAGCGATTCGCTCCCTCCCTACGATGTCCTGGACCCGATCCTAAGGGCGTATATAGAGGACGAAAAAACGTTCGAAGAGATCATCGGCATGGGGTTCGACACCGGGACGGTCAGGAAGGTGGTCACCCTTGTAGACCGGAGCGAATACAAGAGGAGACAGTCGCCTCCCGGGGTGAAGATCACCCCGCGCGCCTTCGGCCGGGACAGGCGGTTCCCGATCACAAACAGATACAGGAGCTTCTGATGAAGACACTTTGGGGGATCTTTTTTGTTTTTATCCTGGCAGTGCCCCAGGTTGCGTATGCGGCAGACAAGCCGGCATTCCAGTTCACCAAGCAGCCCGAACTCCAGCAGATCAGGCCGAAGAAGCCGGTGAAGATACGGCTGAAGAGAACGGCAAAGGACGAATACAGCTGGGAAATCTCGGGCGACGATGTCGACGAGATCGTCCGCGCAGACCACCGGCTCAGGAAGATGCTGAACACGAAATAGATGTCGGCAGGCACGCTCTACATCGTCTCCACCCCGATCGGCAACCTCGAGGATATCACCCTCCGGGCCCTGCGCGTGCTGAAGGAGGTCGACACGATCGCGGCCGAAGACACCCGCCACTCCTCAAGGCTGCTGACCCACTTCGGCATAGCGAAGCCCCTGATCAGCTACTGGGGTGAAAAAGAGAAGACGAAGGCGGAAGAAGTCCTTTCGATCCTCGGGTCAGGCAGATCGGTCGCACTCATCTCGGATGCGGGAACACCAGGCATATCCGATCCCGGGACCGTACTGATCGCCAGGGCGATCGAAGCGGGGATCGACGTGGTGCCGGTACCCGGCCCTTCCGCCCTCATCACCGCCCTGTCGATCTCGGGGATGTCCACCTCGGAGTTCGTCTTTGTCGGCTTCCTCCCGCCGAAGCAGTCGCAGCGGACGAAGAAGCTGAAGGGGCTCAGCCTCGAAAGGCGGACGGTGATCATCTACGAGGCCCCTCACCGGATCGTCGAGACGGTCACCGAGATGCAGGAGATTTTCGGAGACCGGAGGACGGTGGTGATCAAGGAACTGACAAAACTCTTCGAGGAGGTATACAGGGGCACACCCTCTGAAATTCTCGCTCAGCTTGAACGTTCGAAGATCGCGGGGGAGTACGTCATAGTGGTCGAAGGCAGGAGTGAGGAAGAGGGAATCTCCTTCGATGAGGCGCTGGAGGAGGTCAGGACACTGCTGAAAAAAGGGCTCAGCCGGAAGGACGCATCGAAACGGATCGCGGAAGAATACGGCCTGAGCAGGAAAGAGCTGTACGACAGAAGTCTGGAATAGATTCGGGATAACAGCCAGGCGTTACTTTTACTGTGGGGTCAACCCTTTTCGAGTTCTTCCTCCCGCACCAGAATCTGATCCTCGTTCACTATCGATGGGATCGAAAATAGTCAGTCCGCCTAATTTCCTATGTTTTACCATGAGGGCTTTTGGTCCGTAAAATCGGGAGATGCCATTCCGCAAAATTGGAGTCCCATTGATTTTGTTCACTTTTATCTTCACAATCGTCTGCTGATATGCTATTATCCGGATCGCGGGGTCAGAAAAAACCTCCGGGGTATAATCATTGTTAGGTACAAATAAGAATTAAGACTATAAAAGGGTCTCTCATTGGCTGCATATAAAAAAGGTAGTGGTTTATGTGAAGGAATTATATCCTATTTAATTATCGGCTACTGGGTTTATCAAATCTGGGGTGGGCAAGGACTTGTCATTGCGGTAATCGGCATTTCTGTGATAATCGGTGTCATTGGTCAATATCAAAAGTTAAAAAATAGAAAAGCAGAAAAAGAACGCATGAAGGCACCCTGCAAACATGGCATAATTGGCGCTTTACACGGGTACAAACATTGTGACACGTGTAAGGCGGAACAAGAAGCCCAAATTCAATTAGCCAAGAAGAAAGAAGCAGAAGACGCAGCACGAAAACAAGCAGAGAAAGAGCGGGCATACAAAGAATGGGTCGCAAAAATTAGACTACCAGAATACCTAACAAAGATGCACCCTGAAGAATTTGAACACCTTGTGTGCGGGCTTTTTAACAAAATGGGCTTTGCCGTCGAACATACCCAATATACCGGCGACGGTGGCATTGACGGATATCTGAGAAAAAATGGCGATTTATCAATTCTTCAATGCAAGAGGGTCAAAGGATCAGTTGGCGAACCTATTCTTCGTGACTTATTTGGGACAATGCACGCTACTGGGGCGAAAGAAGGGGTCGTTGTTACTACTGGCAGGGTTTCTCAACAGGCCAGACAGTGGGCAGTCAACAAACCCATACGAATTATAGAATTGGACGAACTCGTGAGTCATATTCGCACACATTATAAGGAAGACGAGGTTGTCCCGGACCAATTTACGCCAGAGTATAAGAAAAATGCCATTTGCCCGAAGTGCGGGAGTAAGCTTAAAATCGTTAACTGGAAGGGAAAACGCTTCGTTGGTTGCAGCGCTTATCCTTCTTGCCGATACACGACAGCACTACGGGAAAACAAATACTACGAGGCATAAAAATAACCAAAAGTATAAAAAAGCACCTAATCGGGTAAGGGACGGTAATTAGCCGTCCCTCCCCACACCACCCACCGTGCGGGTCCGCAGTGGGCGGTTCGCAGAATCACCGGGCCTTGGCCGGGTGGTGAATCCCGATCCACAATGTACGTATGGAAGTCAGCCCCTGCTTTTGAAGGAACTCGTTGCCCAAACCGCAATTCGTCGATAAGGTTTTCGCAAGATGCCAATAGCCCTTCCTGCTTAGCCCTGTCAGGATTGCATGATGCCTTGGTGCGCCGAGCTTTATCAGTTCGCCGATGCGTTTTCTCACCCTGCGCCACTGTTTCCAGTAACACATGC
>JAKAIE010000044.1 GCA_021814475.1 Nitrospirota bacterium | reverse complement strand
CGTGTCATATAGGCGGGGTTGATCTTGGTCAGCCGGAGGCCCTGGGTCGTGACCACGTCCCTCAACGGGTCGTCGAGATACTGGTTCGGTTGCAGCCTGTCGCTCACCCTCCCGTAAACCCCTCCGAGTTCGGCGTTCCACTCGCGCGTCGCGAGGATTGTCTGGAAAAAAGACCTGCCCATGACCGTCGCCAGCTCACGATACTGCCGGTGCGTTCCGGTGAGGTTGAGCGCCAGGGAGACGGTGGATGCCACCAGCAGAAAGACGCTGATGATCGCGAGGTATTTTCTGGTCTTTGAGACGGCGGTCATCTGGGCAAGAGCGGATTCATGGCCTGTCCAGGATTTCCCTGACCCTGGCCAGGAGTTCGTTGACCGAAAGCGGCTTGCTCACGAAATTAAGTTCAGGGGCGAGCTTCCCTTCCTCCTGAAGGAGGTCGGCAGTATGGCCGCTGAAGAAGAGCGTCCTTACTGAGGGTTTCATCTTCCTGATCTCGTCGTATACCGCCTTGCCGTTCTTCTTCGGCATGATAACGTCCAGCAGAAGGAGGTCGACGGAGTCGCGGTGGAGTATGAACTCCCTGACCGCCTCGCTGCCGTCTCCCACAGCCAGGACCTCATACCCCGCCCTCTCCAGAATATCCTGGGTAAGCCTTCTTATCATGGCGTCGTCCTCGGCGAGCAGGACCGTTTCGGTCCCTCCCCTGATGAAAGGGGCAACAGGGGAGACCCCCTGTTCAACCGTAGGGTCTTTGGCCGCCGGCAGGTATATGGTGAATCTCGTCCCCTTGCCTATCTCGCTTGTGACGTCAGTGAATCCTTCGTGCTGTTTGATGATCCCGTAGACCATGGCGAGGCCGAGTCCGGTTCCCTTGCCCACTTCCTTTGTCGTGAAGAACGGATCGAAGATCTTTGCCTTCGTCTTCCGGTCCATGCCTATACCGGAGTCAGTGACAGACAGTGCTATATGCTTTCCCGGGACCCCGACGGAACGGGCTGCGATAAACTCCCTTGTTATATCGGTACAGGCGGTGCCGATCGTCAGCCGGCCTCCATCGGGCATTGCGTCGCGTGCGTTGGTGACGAGGTTCATCAGGACCTGCTCGATCTGGCCGGGGTCGGCATTGACGACTGCGGGGTCTTCCGTCAGGTCTGTCCTCAGTTCCACGTCTGCGCCGATAAGCCGCGAAAGCAGTGTTCCGATCTTCTCGATCACCTGGTTCAGATCGACCGGCCGGGGATTGATGACCTGTTTTCTGCTGTAGGCCAGCAGGCCCTGCGTCAGATTTGCGGCCTTTTCCGCTGCGCCGACAATCTGGTCGACCTTGCTTCTCAGGGCGGACTTCTCCGGGATCTGCATCTGGAGCAGGTTGCCGTAGCCGATGATGCCGGTTAGAATATTGTTGAAGTCGTGGGCGATTCCTCCGGCAAGCTGCCCGACTGCCTCGAGTTTCTGTGCGCTCCGCAACTGCTCCTCAAGCTTTCTCTGCGTGGTGATGTCGCTGATAGTCTCGATCACCGACACCGTCCTGCCTTTTTCGTCCTTCATGGGGTAAGACCGTATCTCCACATAGGAGGAGTTGCCGCTGTCATCACGGTGGACATGGATTGTCTGATGAGGCTCGCCGGTTTCGAAGGTCTGCTTCGGAGGGCAATACTCATGGCCCATATGGCAGGGGGTATCCGCACCGTGTGAGACCTCGTAGCAGTGGTGGCCGATTGTCCGCCCTGCCTCTCTCCCGACGTGCCTGAGGAAGGCCTTGTTCGCCGAGATGATCCTGTAGTCCGGGTCGATGACGATGAGCCCTTCCCCGACGCTCTCGAGGATGTTATTGACGAAGGCCTCGCTCTTCCTGAAGGCGTTCTCGATCTTTATCCTCTCGGAGATGTCCTGCTCAAGCTGCTGATTGAGAGACCTCAGTTCTTCGGTGCGCTCCTCGACAATGTGTTCCAGTTCCGTGCGGTAACGGGTGAGTTCCTCTTCCATTCCCCTGCGCGCGCTGATATCGCGGACGATCTTCATCCCCCCGATGATCCCCCCCCGGGGGTTCTTTATCGCCGATGCCGTCACCCCGGTGGAAATGACGCCCCGGCTGCAGAAGCATTCCGATTCCATGGTATGGGATACGCCTTCTTCAATTGCCCTGAGGACCGAGCAGTTTGTGCAGACCTCTGCTTTTCTGTGAAGGGCCGAGTAACAATACTCCCCCACGTGGCAGCCGAATAATTTCCTGTGGGCCTCGTTCTGATAGACTATCCTGAAATCCAGGTCCTGGATACTGACGGCATCTCCGATGCTGTCGAGAACTGCCGATGCCATGCCGATATGCTTCAGGAGTTCATCATGGGTCTGTGCAGTAGGCTCTTTGTGTTCGCGCATCGGTCCTCTGATCTTTTCATGGGATGAGACAAGTTATAAAAACATTTAATTGTAACATAAGTAACGGGCGCGACAGAGATGGTGTCGGGCGATAAAGAACCCCCGTATTTTACGGCCGTACACGGCGGCAGAGAGTTTTGCCGGCCTTTTTCTTTTTCCGGGCACGTGATACTATAGAGCATTATGTCGCTCCAGAAGAAGATCATCCTCGGGTTCCTGATCAGTTCGGTGATCATCGCCCTCCTGTCCGTCTTCCTTTTTCTCAATTTCGTCGAGATAAAAAAGGAGACGGGGTTTCTCGAAATGACGGACACGATCAGGAGCAAATCCCTGCAGCTCAGGAGGCATGAGAAGAACTATTTTCTCTATGCCCCGGAGAAGGCCTCGGCAGAGTCGGCGGCGATCTACCAGTACCTCGGCGAACTGGACGAGATCGTCAATACCCTGAGGCCCGGGAGACCGGACCGCACCCACGCGTTAAAAGGCCTTGTGCAGGAGTACCGTGAAAAGTTCGGTTCGATCGAGAGACTCATGGAGGTTGCTGCCGATGAGTCCGGCAGGCTCAGCCGGTCGCTTCCTGCATACGCAAGGGTGAGCAGGCTGATCGTCTCGAATTTTCTCGACAAGCCGCTCGAGGATGTCGCCTATCTGCAGGAGAACTTTTCCCTGGAACAGGACCACCGGCTGATCCAGGCACTCAGGGAGCTGGACGTGGAGATCGCCGCGATCAGAAAGACGGGCGAATCGATCCTCGCGGTCTCGAAGGAGCTGGACAAATCCGCGCGGGACAATGTCGACAGCTTCATCCATCTTTCCCGTATTGCGATCCTCGTCTTCTTTCCCCTCTTTCTGATCGTCGGGTTCGGGACTATCCTTTATACCGTCAGCAATGTCGTAAAGAGGCTCAAGCTCGTCACGGCGGTGATCGAACGGACGGGGACCGGGAATTACGCCCATGTTGCCGAACCGGCCGACGCCTGGGGGAGGGACGAACTCGGCCAGCTCATTCACCAGTTCAATGTCATGGAGGAGCAGCTGGAACAGAGGGAGAAGGAGCTGCTCCAGAGCAAGAAGCTCGCGGCGATAGGCACCCTGGCCTCGGGCGTGGCGCATGAACTGAATAACCCGCTGAATAATATCTATACGACCGCCCAGAGGCTCAAGCGGAAGACGGGGCCCGACGCGCCGGAACATATCTCGAAGGGGCTCGACGACATCTTTGCGCAGACGATGCGGGTCAAGCGCATCGTGGGCGACCTGCTATCGTTTGCGCGCGGGAGGGATCCACACCTCAGGCCGGTCGAGCTGAAGACCTTTATGCAGGGCGTCTATAAGCAGGTCGCCAATACGGTGAACCTTGAGAAAGTATCCTTTACCATACGCCTTGTCCCCGAGGAGATCGTGATGTACGCGGACCCGGAGCAGCTAGAACAGGTCTTTATCAACCTCTTTACGAACGCGGTTGAATCGATGGAGGGGGCGGGAGGACTGACGGTCGGCGGGGTGGAGGAGGACCGGCATGTGAAGATCACCGTCAGCGACACGGGCCGCGGCATGTCCGCAGAGACGGCGGAGAAGATATTCGAACCGTTTTTCAGCACAAAGGACAAGGGCACCGGACTGGGTCTCGCGATCGTCTTCAATATCATCAAGCGGCATCACGGCGATATAGAGGTTCAAAGCGCAGAAGGGAAGGGGACGACGTTCATCATCACGCTTCCGAAAAATAACGGGGTGAAGGAAAATGCAGCCGGAATGGTTGAGGGATCAGCGCAGGCCGCGGTACACTAACGGCATGGACATGTATATATGGCGATAAAGATACTGGTGGCTGAAGACGAAGAGATCACTCTGGACAATATCATTGATGCCCTGCAGGATGAGGGGTACGAAGTCTCCGGCACGACCGACGGCGCCGAGGCCCTCCGCCGGATGGAAAAGACCCAGTTCGATATCCTGGTCACCGACGTCAAGATGCCGGGGATGTCCGGCGAAGAGCTGCTCGTAAAGACGAAGGCGCTCCATCCCGAGACCGAGGTGATCATCATCACCGGGTTCGGCAGCATCGGGTCTGCGGTCGAGTCGATGAAGAAGGGGGCTTTCGACTACATCACCAAGCCGTTCGACCTTGACGAGCTGATCCTCCGGGTCAGGAAGATCGCCGAGCAGCTGGTCCTCAGGAGGGAGAACGCGGCCCTCAAGACCTACTTCGGGATGGACAAGCGTTTCACGATCATCGCCAAGAGCGAGGGGATGAAGAAGATCCTCAATACGATCGAGGGGATACGGGAATCGGAGTTCAACCTGCTGCTGACCGGCGAGACGGGTGTGGGCAAGAGCCTCATCGCAAAGATCATCCATTTCACGAGCAGGCGGCAGGAGAGGCCCTTCCTTTCCCTTAACTGTGCGACGCTTACCGAGGACCTGCTGGCGAGCGAGCTCTTCGGCCACGAGCGCGGGGCCTTCACCGGCGCGCTGACCGCCAAGCAGGGGCTTGTCGAGATCGCCCACAGGGGCACCCTGTTTCTCGACGAGATTGCCGAACTCACGCCGAACCTCCAGGCCAAGCTCCTGAAGGTCGTGGAAGAGGGCGAGTTCTACCGGGTGGGCGGGACAAAGCCCCAGAAGGTCGACGTGCGGTTTATTGCGGCGACGAACCAGAACGTCAAGAACCTGATCAGCGAGGGCAAGTTCCGTGAGGACCTCTATTACCGTATGAATATCATGGAGTTCTTCATCCCGCCCCTGAGGGAGCGGTCCGAGGACATCAAGCCCCTGTCCGCCTATTTCCTGAAGAAACATCTCCCGAGGGTGAACAAGAAGATCACCGGGTTTGCCGACGAGGCGATGGAGATCCTGGCGCACTACAGCTTTCCGGGGAACGTGCGCGAACTCGAAAACATCATCGAAAGGGCGATCATCCTTGAGCAGAGCAGCCTGATCACCCCGCAGAGTCTTCCCCGGGGCATCCGTGTGCTCGAGATCGAGACGATCGATCCCGACCGGATCAAGACCGTCGACGAGGTGGTCAAGGAATATGCGGAGAAGGTCGTCAAGATGCTCGACGGCAACAAGACCCGTGCCGCCGAACTGCTGGGAATCTCGCGGACGAGTCTCTGGAAGATCTTGAAGGAAGAGTAGGGCGCTCCTCAGGTTGTGGCTTTGACCTTCACCACGACCTTGTGGATCCGGTCGGTTGAGATCAGGGGCAGGTGCGCATCTTCCGGGAAGAAGATCGCAAACGAACCGCTATTAGTGGCGAGCCAGGCATCAGGTGTATCCGCAAAGAACTGTATGTCTGATTTTTCGTCGTACTCGCCAGTGGGCTGCCCGCAGACCGACTTCGGCTTCCATCCCATCGTATCGCATCCTTCCAGTATGAACTGGATATCGATATATTTCTCGTGCGTTTCGAGCATGGCGTCTTCTTTCCTGCGGCCCGGCCCAATGGACACCATGGCGTAGATGCGGTCACAGTCTATCTCATATCTTCCGACCGGCAGTTCCTTCAGGCCCGGCCTGGAGAGAAATTCGAAGGAACTTGCAAAGCCATCGTGCAGGGCAAAATAACGGGTTGCATTTTCAAGTATGTCCAAAATCATGGTTTTTCCTTTATGAGAGGGTAGTGCGGACCATCATATGGGGTGTTGTGGGGAGGGACGGCTAACTACCGTCCCTTACCCGATTACCCCTTCTTTGGTTTTGTCTTTAAATAGGTCTTGAGATCGCGATAGTAATTTTCATGGGGACCGATCATAATTAATTCTAAATCGGTTTTCATCATACGGTATGAGAGTAAATACTGTATAGATTTGATCTTAAATTTGTAGACATGCACGCCTCTGAGGTCCCCCTTCTTTTCTTCTCCGATCAGGGGATTTGAGGCGATCTTCCTGATTTCGGAATCTAATATGTCCTTTTCAGGCTTTGATAATTTCTTGACTTTGTTTTCGAATGTCCTCGATTGATAAATCTTCATCCGAATTTATATTCTGACTTCTCTCCTTCTTCGAGTTCTTCCAGTCCAATAAGCATTTCTTTGATGAGCGAATACGTTAATTCCGGATTCTCTTCAGCACATTTCCCGATTTTCGCCCAGTGCTCGATTTGGCCCGTTACCGACCTATGGTCAACCCGACTGTATTTCTTTGCCTCGTGGACTAACTTTTCTGATATTCTGACTGCTGTTGCCACTTTCATTGCCTCCCGATTAGATTTTATTTATTGTACCTTGAGGCATAGCAAAATGCAATCTTATGTATACAGTATGATTCAGTGGTACGACAACAATAAGGCGCTGGCGCAACCGCCAGAGTTGAAAACCAACCCGAGCTTACTGCCAGTCGCCTTGCTTGACGTGTGTACGCCCGGCACGTGTTGGTATTCCGGGGACACCATACTCATTTCCCGCTTCTCTTCCGTCCAGGCTTCCCCGGCTGAAGTATCCTGCCCAGGGCCGTTTCCAGCTTCTTTAAGAAATCCTCGCCACCAAGCGGCCTGCCGGTCCGCTCACCCCTGCGGATTTCCACTGCTTCGCGCTCCCTCATGTCACCGGCGAGAAATGCGGCCCAGTCGTCAACCATCTTCAACATCGGTTCGACCTTCACAAGCTGATCATCAACACCTCTCAGATGGGCACGCGCACTGCTCCATGGATATGTCCCGGGCGTTGCCGTCAGCTTTGCCCTTACGGGATTGAGCTCGACGTACCGCACTGCCGCCAACAGATGAGGTTCATCCATAGGAAATGATGCAAACCGTCCCTGCCAAAGATGTCCCTTCCATCCTTCCCGAAAATTTACACGGCGGGTATAGCGGCGGTGCGCCTCGCCTATCGCTCGCCGAAGACCTTCCTCCGCCTCTGGCACAACGATCATATGCGTGTGGTTTGGCATCAGACAATAAGCCCAGACTTCAACATTGCACCGATTGCACCACTCAGCCATAAGCTCGATATACGTACCGTAATCCTCATCCGTAAAAAATGTCTGTTGCCGCCTGTTACCCCGCTGCGTGATATGGTGCGGGTACCCCGGCGCTACCACCCTTGCTATTCTCCCCATACCATTTCCCGATCCCTCCACTTGCTCATTCTATCAGTATGGTGTCCCCGGAATTCCGGCAGCCTGAGGATTCCCTGTTCCCATCTGCTGCAGTATTTATATATTTTTCGCCGGATATGTGTCAAGGATAATTTGTCATCGCAATACCGGGCCGGGCCGCCCCCTCACCGTTCTTTTTCACCGTTAACACCGTTCAAATTATGAACGGAGCCGTTTATTCCCCAAACTTCTTTAATTTTCAATGGCTTAGCCTTGAGAGGCCCCCAGCCTGCCCTGAGGATATGCCGTTCATAATTTGAACGCGTTTTTTGTCATAATTTTATTATTACATTAAATCAATATGTTATGGCTGGCATCCGGTATGCGATATATCTACTGAATTGATTTTACAAAGGAGTCATAAGATGAGAAAACAGCTATTGTTCGTGACGTACCAGAATGAAGAGATGGACGACGGACTCGGTTATGCGGTTGACCTTGCCCAGACGATGAACGAAGGTATCACCGTTCTGCTGGTGAAGAAAGACAAACTGATGAAGAAGTTCGAGGACATGATGACCGCCGCAGCGTTTGCAGAGGAGGGCCTGCACGAGACAGCGCGGCAGATCTACCCCGGACACTCCGGAGGCGACAAACAGACTGCGAAGAACCTCGAGTCTATCAAGGACAAGTGCCGCGAGGTCGGTGTCCAGGTGAACATCCACTCTGTTACCAAGGACACTTTTTCAGCGGTGAAGGACTTTTTGAGGCAGAGCAGCGGGATCGACATGATCCTGCTCAGCCCGAGCGTGACCGGAGACGGGAACCTTTCGGGCAGGGACCTTCAGAGGCTTGTAAGGACCGCCTCGAGGCCGGTCGTTACGATGTCCCGTCAGGCGATAGTCGCGGCGTAGCATCCGCAGGCCGTCCTTCCGGCCTGTCCGGAGCCGGCTGCTGAACAAAGAAAAATCCTGGAAGTCCAGGATGACAAAAAAGGAAAGGAAAACAAGAATGTATCTGTATCTGCCAGTAGCATTGACAAGTATCAACGTTATTATCCCGGTCGGTCTCGGCCTTGTCGTCGGACTCCTCTCGGGGCTCTTCGGTGTCGGCGGAGGCTTCCTGCTGACCCCGCTTCTGATCATGTTCGGAATCCCGGCTACCGTCGCCGCGGCAACAGACTCAAACCAGATCGTCGCCGCCTCCACCTCGGGCACCTACGCACACTGGAAGGTAGGCAACGTGGACTTCAAGATGGGGCTCTACCTCCTCGTCGGCGGGTTCCTGGGCGGGCTCTTGGGCGTGCAGGCGATCAAGATCCTGAAGGCTACGGGCAACGCGGATTTCGTGATCAAGATCACCTATGTCCTGATGCTCGGCATCGTCGGTACATATATGTTCTTCGAGAGCATCAGCAGCATGAAGAAGTCCAAGAACAAGACAGCTGAGACGAAACCTGCGAAAGAGTCAGGGTTTACCCGCTTTCTCAAGTCTCTCCCGATGCAGACGCGTTTCGAGAAGTCCGGGGTGACCCATTCCGCATTGCTGCCGATCATCTTCGGCGGTTTTGTCGGGGTCCTAGCCGCGATCATGGGCGTCGGCGGCGGGTTCCTTATGGTCCCGGTCATGGTCTACATCCTCAGGATGCCGATGCATGTCGTCGTCGGCACGAGCCTCTTCCAGATACTCTTTAACTGTATAGAGGTGACGTTCCTCCAAGCCTATACGAACCACAGCGTTGACTTTATCCTCGCGGTGCTCCTGCTTATCGGTTCTACGCTCGGCGCACAGGTCGGGACGGCCCTCGGCAGGAAGCTCCACGGCGAGCAGCTGAAGGTGATCCTGGCAGGGATCGTCCTTGCGGTTACGGTGAAGATCATCTTCGATCTTACCCTGACACCCTCATTACTTCTGGGACAGGGGGGAGGACACTAAGATGAACATGAAGAAATATGCGGTGCTACTCCTGGCATTAACATTATCAGTCCTCGGACTGGCTATCTCTGCGGGCACGGCGTCTGCGCAACTGACGGCAACGGCGAACCACGATAATATCAAGATCGATTTCTTCTACCATGGCAGTTCCGTCAGCGTGAAGGGTGTCTCGGATGCGGACACGGACCTGGTCATAAAGATAGCGGCCCCCGAAGGGCATGAGTCTCTCAAGCAAAAGGGCAAGGTCGGCGGGACTCTCTGGATGAACGTCGGGACGCTGAAGCTTGAGAAGGTCCCGAACCTCTATACGATCCACAGCACTAAGAAGCTCGAGGATATCCTCGAACCCGCCGAGTTGGAAAAATATGTAATCGGCTATCCGGCATTGTCCAGACACATAGAGATGTCCCCTGTGGCGAATGACGGGGAGAAGGCAAAATGGTTCGATGAATATGTCAAATACAAGGAGAACTCGAAGCTCTATGCCACCACCTCGGGCAAGATCGAGATCAAGAAGGGCAGCGACGGCACTCAGCAGTATTACATCCTGACGAAGTGGCCGTATCAGGCGCCGCCCGGAGACTATATCGTGACCGTCTATGCGGTAAAGAACGGCAAGGTCCTCGAACAGGCCGAGGCGAAGGTGAAGGTCGAACAGGCCGGCATCGTCAAGACCCTTTCGGGCATGGCAAAGAACAGTGCGGCGTTCTACGGTATCATCTCGATCCTGTCTGCCCTTGGCGCAGGGTTTGGTGTGGGTCTGGTCTTCAGGAAGGGCGGAGGAGCCCATTAATCATGTATGAATCATTGGTGGTTGGATACGACGGGTCCCCTTCCAGCAAGGCCGCGGTGATCGAGGCCTCGAACTGGACAAAGAGGCACGGAGGCAAGGTGACCCTGGCGCATGCGGTCTTCTTCGATTCCGAGGAGTTCGGGATCGCGCCGGAGCAGCAGGAGAAGCGGCTTGCCATCGGGGACAAGATCTGCATAGAGGCAAAGGACATGATCACCTCCGAGTTCGGTGTCGAGGCTCATTACGTCCTCTGTGAAGGGGAGCCCCAGTCTGTCCTTTCGAGTGTTGCCGAGGGAAAGGCCGCTGATCTTATCCTCCTGGGGACTTACGGCAGGAGGGGGTTGAACCGGCTGCTGATGGGGAGCGTAACCTCCCAGGTCATCTCCGGGGCGACGACCGACGTGATGGTCGTTAAAAAGCCGTGCAGTGAATGCACCGGGTCGTACAGCTCGATCCTCGTCCCCTTCGACGGGTCCGACTGCAGCATACGGGCGCTCCGGCGTGCCTGTCAGCTAGCGAAGCTCGACAGCGGGGAGGTGACCGTGCTCTACGTCATCCCCCGGTATGAAGAGCTTGTCGGCTTTATGCGGACAGACTCTATCAAGGCGAGCCTGCAGCAGGAGGCGGAGAAGATCACTGCAAAGGCGGTAGGCGAGGCCGGGGCCCTGGGGCTCACCGTGAAGACGGAGATCGCGGACGGACACGCGGCCGACGAGATCGTGGGGGCGGCCAAGAGGCTGAAGACCGAACTGATAGCGATGGGAAGCCACGGCTACCGTGGCCTGGACAAGGCGATCATGGGCAGCACGGCCGAGCGGGTGATCATGGACGCGGCCTGCCCAATTCTGGTTGTGAGGTGAACGAAGATGAAAGGATATCGGAAGGTCCTTATCGCGGTAAACGGAAACAAAGAGGTGCTGAGGCAGGGGCTCCGTCTCGCCAGTGACGAGAAGTGCTGGGTGACTGTGGTGAAGGTCCTGCCCGAGAACGAGGGTGACCTCAATCTCGTCGGCATAAAGAACATCGGAGATGTGCTCGAAAACGGCGCGTCGCGGGAGGTGAAGGCCTTCAGGGAGACGGCGGAGGAGGAGAGAGCGCTGATCAAGACGCGGATAGAAGAAGGGGCTGTCCACGAGAAGATCCTCGAGGTGGCGGAAGAAGAGAACTGCGACGTGATCATCCTCGGGGCAAAGAAACGCAACTGGCTCGGGAAGATCTTCGGCGATAACGTCGTCGAAAAGGTGATCCAGTCCGCCCCCTGCCCGGTGCTCGTCGTGGGGAACGCTTAAGGCATTAAGATAACTGCAGTAATAAATTTGTCTGTTCTTCGGAAGGGGCCGTAAGGCCCCTTTATCATTTTTGGATTTTTTGCAAACACATCAACGATCAGGCGAGATCGAAGCGGTCAAGGTTCATGACCTTGTTCCACGCCGCGACGAAGTCTCTCACGAACTTCTCTTTTGCGTCGTCCTGCGCATAGACCTCGGCTATGGCGCGCAACTGAGAGTTGGAGCCGAAAACCAGGTCCACGCGGGTGCCTGTCCACTTGAGCTCGCCTGTCCTGCGGTCGCGCCCTTCGAATGCGTCATTAGTACCGGACGTAGAATTCCACACGGTGTCCATGTCGAGCAGGTTGACGAAGAAGTCGTTGGTGAGGAGCCCTACCCGAGTCGTAAATACGCCGTGCCTCGACTGCCCTACGTTGGCACCCAGCATGCGCAGGCCACCTACGAGCACTGTCATCTCCGGCGCGCTCAAGGTCAGTAGCTGCGCCTTGTCCACCAGCATTTCTTCAGCCGGCACGGTGAAAACCTTTTCCTGGTAATTACGGAAACCATCGGCCTGAGGCTCAAGCAGGGCAAACGATTTCGCATCGGTCTGGTCTTGTGAGGCATCGGCGCGGCCCGGGGTGAAGGGTACGTCAACAGCGTACCCGGCAGCCTTGGCCGCCAGTTCAACGGCAGTGCAGCCGGCCATAACTATGAGGTCAGCCATTGAGACTTTCTTGCCGCCCCTCTGGGCAGCGTTAAAGGCCCGCTGAATGCTTTCAAGCACGCCCAGCACTTTGGCCAGTTGTGCAGGCTGGTTGACTTCCCAGTCCTTTTGCGGCGCCAGGCGAATTCGCGCGCCATTGGCGCCGCCTCTCTTGTCCGAACCGCGGAAGGTAGAGGCTGAGGCCCAGGCGGTGGAGACCAGTTCCGCCACCGACAGGCCCGAGGCCGAAACCCTGGCCTTAAGGTCGGCGATGTCCTTGATATCGATCAGGGGGTGATCGACAGCGGGAATCGGGTCTTGCCAGATCAGGTCTTCGGCCGGGACTTCAGGGCCCAGGTAGAGGAGTTTAGGCCCCATGTCGCGGTGGGTCAGCTTGAACCAGGCGCGGGCGAACGCGTCCGCTAAAGCCTCCGGATCCTGGTGAAAGCGGCGCGCGATGGGCTCGTAGACCGGGTCGAAGCGCAGCGACAAGTCGGCTGTGGTCATCATGGGCCGGTGTTTCTTCGAAGGGTCGTGGGCGTCAGGAATCATGTCTTCTTCCCTGACGTCCTTTGCCTGCCATTGCCAGGCGCCGGCCGGGCTCTTGAGCAGCTCCCACTCATAGCCGAACAGCATGTCCAGGTAGCCGTTGTCCCATTTTGTGGGGTTGGGCTTCCAGGCGCCTTCGATACCGCTGGTGGTAGTGTGCAGACCCTTGCCGGTGCCGAACCGGTTGATCCAGCCCAGCCCCTGCTCTTCGATGGGGGCCGCTTCCGGTTCCGGCCCCAGCAGGGCCGGATCGCCCGCACCGTGCGCCTTGCCGAAGGTATGTCCGCCGGCGACCAGCGCGACGGTCTCTTCGTCGTTCATAGCCATGCGGGCGAAGGTTTCACGCACATCGCGGCCCGAGGCCACGGGGTCGGGCTTGCCGTTCGGGCCTTCGGGGTTTACATAGATCAGTCCCATCTGCACAGCGGCCAGGGGGTTCTCAAGTTCGCGGTCGCCGCTATAGCGCTTGTCGCCCAGCCAGGTAGCTTCTTTGCCCCAGTAGATGTCCTCTTCGGGCTGCCAGATGTCCTCACGGCCACCACCGAAGCCGAAGGTCTTGAATCCCATCGACTCCAGCGCGCAGTTGCCGGCCAATATCAGGAGGTCGGCCCAGGAGATCTTACTGCCATATTTCTGCTTGATGGGCCAGAGGAGGCGGCGTGCCTTGTCCAGGTTGCAGTTGTCGGGCCAGCTGTTGACCGGAGCAAAACGCTGGTTGCCGGTACCAGCGCCGCCACGTCCGTCGGCTGTGCGGTAGGTGCCGGCACTGTGCCAGGCCATGCGAATGAAGAGTCCGCCGTAGTGGCCCCAGTCGGCAGGCCACCAGTCCTGCGAGTCGGTCATCAGCGCGTACAGGTCCTTCTTGAGGGCCGTCAGATTAAGCTTCTTGAATTCTTCGGCGTAGTGAAAGTCGGGACCCATCGGGTTGGAGACCGGCGCGTGCTGGTGAAGGATGCCCAGGTTCAGCTGGTTGGGCCACCAGTCGCGATTCGATGTGCCTCTGCCTGATTTGCCGGTTATGGGGCACTTGCTGCCTTCACTCATCTTCGTTCTCCTTTCAGGTTTGGGTCTGCAGAGCTCGCGCATACGCAGCGCCATGCGATGGTGCGGGATCACCTCGCCGGGAATGTGTAGCACGAACGTGTGATCCTACTTCAACATAAAATCGACCCTGCTGTCTTTCATCTTCTCTTTCTTCTCGGGGGCAAGGGTCTTGGGCTCCACCAGGAATATCCTCTCCGGTTCCACCTGCTTCCTCTTCAGGATCTGGTCTTTCACGGCTAACGCCCTCTGCGAGGCTAGCTGCCTGAGATCGTCATCTTTCACCTCAATATGGGTGAGCATAAGCTTTTCCATCTCGGCCGGCGGCAGGTCCTTCGCGATCCCGATGATGTTCCGCGGCTTCGGAAACCTTTCCTGTTTGTACGTCATTTTCAGGTATTTCGGATATTCGTCTGCTCCGATCTTCACCTCGTCGACCGGAACTGGCGGGAGCCCCTCCTTTGCCATCTCCTTTATCTTCTGGGCCCTGAGCTTCCTGTTGAAGAAGAGGTCTCTCAGCCCCTCCTTGTCTTTCTCGACATCCACGTGTCCGGTGATCTCGAGTTTCAGGGCGGGCCTGTCCGAGAGAGCCTGCACCAGTTTGTCGATCTTCTTCTCCCCCTCCGGCGTGATGGCCACGCTGCCGTAGTCGAAGTCGATGTAGCTCAGTTCCTCTCCCCCACCTCCGAAAATCGCTCCCAGGAGCGCAAAGGGGGAGGTCGCCGCCTTTACGAGAAGGTTTACGATTATCTTGAGCACGATTCTTCCCACGCTGAATTTGGGATCATCGATCCGGCCGGTGACCGGGATGTCGAGTTTGATCTCCCCCTTCCTGTTTTTGAGGAGCGCGATCGCAAGTTTCACCGGCAGCTTCGTCGCCTCGGGACTGTCCACTTTATCGCCGAGGGTGAACTGGTCGAGGAATATATTGTTCTGTGAATCGAGCTTCTTCTTCACGATCAGGTACCTGAGGTTGAGCGAGAGTTTGCCCTTCTGGATCGTATACCCGACGTACCTGCCGGAATAGGGTGTCACAGGGCTCAGGTCCATGTCCCTGAAGTCGACCTTAAGGTCAACGTAGAGGTCTTTCCTGAGCGGGTTCAGCTTCCCGGTAATTTCGAGAGGCGCGTAGTTATCCAGCTTGCCCTTCAGGTCGATGTCTCCGAGCGTGCTCTCCTCTGACGAGAGGCCCGATACCCTGCCTCCCATCTCGACGAGGTTTGCGGAATAATTCGGCTCGATATGCCTGTCCGAAAAATTGATCGTGCCTCCCTGAAGGGTTATATTCTCTATCTTCACCTTATTCGCGCGATCCGCCTCTGGCGCGGCCCCGGTATTGCCGGCGGCTGTAACCGTGGCATCTGCGGGTGCAGGTGCCACGGTTTTTGGCGTCTCCTCTTCAACGATCCCCTGGACATTGAGAGAGCCATCCTGATTGATGATCAGGCGGGAATAGAAATCAGTAAGGGCGATCTCCTGTATGGTGACGGAGAGGGGATTGTACCCTGCGTCTATACCGCTGAAATGCAGGGATTCCCATTTCAGGAAATCGTCGGCATTCGCCTTGTCCAGGGAAGTGAAATTTGTGCAGGAGGCCTCGCCTTTGTATGAGACCTTCGGACCCCCTTCTTTTGAGTACGATACTGCAAGGGTGCCGTCGGCCGAAAGAGCGGCCCCGGTCAGGATGATCTTCACCCTGTCGGTGAAATAAGGCTGGAAGGGAACGATATCCAGGTCCTTTGCCTTGAGCTTCAGATTTCCGGATGGAGGATTGACCGTCACGGTTCCGCTCGTCGAGAGGGTCCCCTTCCTGTTAAGAACGAGCGATAGCGAGACCCTGCCACGGCTGTTCTTTGCGGTCGAGATATTTTTTCCCTTTATCCTGATCCGGTCGACGGTCATCTCTACCGGCTCTGAAGGGACAAGGTCTTCCCCCTTCACCGTATACCCTTCGAGACTGAGGTCTTTTACCTGAACCTGCCACGGTTTTTCTGCCTCTGCCTTCTTCACTTTTTCGGGTGTCTCTTTTCCTGCCTGCGCCGGGGTTGGCGGCACCAGATTTTCCAGGTTCAGTCTGCCGTCGGCGGTACGCTTCACCGACAGCAGACCCTTTTGGGTAGAGATAATACCGATCACCAGCTCCTTTTTTGCGAGATCAACACCTGTTTCTCTGAGCGAGACCGAGGGTATCCGGAGAAAAGCCTCTTTGTCCCCTCGCTTCCTCAGTACCAGGGATGTCAGATCCGCGGTCATTCCGGAGAGCCTTATTTCAGGTTCTTTTTCCCCTTTCGAAAAGGTATAGTGAGTCTGAAAGTCGAGCTGTGCGTCCTCGACATCAAAGAGAACCGCGTCGCTGAAATATGGAGCGTATTTTTTTATCGGGACGTGCTTCAGTTCCACAGTGCCTTCCGCTGCCATGGGGGCGACAGAGAAATCCCCGGCTACCTTCAGGGTCTCTTTTGCCTCGGTCTGCAGGGACAATTCCATTGCGGTCTTCCTGTCGGGGCTGTTGCTGAAATGGGCAATATTCAGATCGATATTTTCGAGTGTGGTCCTGAAGGCGGCTGCCTTTGACGCGTCACTGAAAAAAACCTTGCCCCCGGCTATCTTTATCCCGTCAACGTCGATCGCCGGGCCTTTTGAATCCTTCTTCTCTTCTTTTGCAGGATTCTTTGTTTCCTTAGTACCCTTCTTTTCCTCAGCACCATGAGGGATAAGGGCCTCCAGGTTCATCTTTCCTGACCTGTCTTTCGACAGGTTGATCTCGGGTGACTGAAAGAGGACCCGTGAAAGATGCACCTTTTGCGAGATCAGGTCGGACGACACGACAGAGACAGAGGTCAGGGGCAGGCTTATCATCTGGGTGTCTTTAATATCGGTTACCTTCACCTTTTTGATGTCAATGTCACCGGTCAGGCCGAGGGTCGGGGCCTTCGTCTGGTGCTGGATGTAGGAGATGTCGATCTTTGTATCAATAAAGCCTGAAGGGATCTTGAAGTTCATTTTGAAGGGAACATACGCAAGATAGTAGGGGACGTTGAAGTCTTTTACGTTCACATCAAAGGCCGTCTCGAGCGAATCAGTGAAGGGCTTGGTCCTTCCCTTAAAAGAGACGGGGGTACCGTTGATTTTTGCCTCGAAGAGGGGCTGGACATAGATGTCGACGAAGTGAGGCAGGTTCGATACAAAGGGTATTTTTATGACGATATCCCGCACCTTGTGCCGGGTCTGCTTCGGGCCGTCCAGAAAATCGACGCTGCCGTTCACTATCTGGATATTGTTCAGGGAGAATTTCATGGGTTTTGATTTGGCAGCGGGTTTCGGTTCTTCCTCTTTCAGGAGATCGGAAAAGTTATATGTCCCGTCGCTATTCCTGATGACATTTATGTAAGGGCGGTCAACCTTTATCTCTTTCAGGATCGGCCCTCCTTTCCAGACTGAGGCTGTCTGGAGGTTCAGGTATAGTTCATCAACGGAAATGAACGTTCCGGGGTTCCCGCGCTGTGTGACGACTACCCCCCGTATGTCCGCAGAGAGCAGGAAGGGATTAAGTGTTATCTTCCGGATTGTGACTTCACGGTGGAGTTTTTCCGAAAGCGTCCTGACCAGGTATGATTTCAGGATAGGGGGCGCGACGAAGAAGCCTGTGATGGTAAAGAGGAATAGGAATATGAGTGCCCCGGCAAGAATTCTTCTCAATCGCGGCCTCTCCTGTAGCTTTTTTTTCAGTTCCATTGATTTGCCCATTGATCTGCCCTTTGACTCCCGTAACCTTTTTTTTGAACTGCTGACTGCATCTTACCGCCATTTTTGCGCGGCTGCAATAGGCGCCGTCTGCCATAGACAGGCAGAAATTTGTGTGATATGGTTGTATTATTGATGCTCATGGTCACGACTATATCTGTTACCCATGGCTGTACGCAGGCTGTCAATATCAATTTCAGGGAGCGCGGAGGAGGGGTGTCATGCTGAAAGAATTTAAGGAATTTGCGGTAAAAGGGAATGTGGTTGATATGGCCGTCGGTATAATAATCGGCGCGGCCTTCGGCTCTATTGTCAGTTCGCTGGTGGCCGATATCATCATGCCGCCTGTAGGGCTCCTCCTGGGGAATGTCGATTTCGCCAATCTTTTTATCCTGCTCAAAGAAGGAAAGGCTCCAGGTCCCTATGGTTCCCTTGCTGCAGCCAAGGCTGCCGGTGCGGTCACGCTCAACGTCGGCGTCTTTGTCAACACGGTCATCAGCTTCCTTATCATGGTTTTTTCGATATTTATCGTTATCCGCAGCATGAACAGATTCAGAAGCCGGGAGGTCGCTCCGCCGGAGGTGACGACAAAAGAATGCCCCTACTGTCTGTCGCTTATATCGCTCAAGGCCACCCGCTGTGCCCATTGCACCTCAGAGTTGCAGGCAGGAGGCAGGTAACCCTGACGGGCACAGGGCGAATCGGGACATCGGCCCGGAGTCGCAAAATCATCCGGCTATCCGATCCAGACGGTCTTGCCGAAATCCTTCATCCCCTCGACCACATGCTGTGTTGTCCCCCGGTGGCCGGCCTTGAGCTCTGCTTCAAGGCCATAGTGTTTCAGGCAGGTACCACAGGAGTAGATCTCGACACCCAGGGCTTCCATCTCTTTGAGGATAGGGACAATATCCCCGTTCGTGGTCGTGAGCTTCACCCCGGCATTCAGAAAGAATATCGTATGCGGCAGCTGTTTGTATGTCTTCACTGTTTCGAAATACGCCTTCATTAGTGTCTTGCCGAGTTCCTCTTCCTTCCCCATCGTATCGGTAGACACGATGAGGAGAAGGTCCTTCCCGTTTTCCGGCATCTTTTGAGCCGGCGTTGCGGGTGAGCAGGCATAATTTTTCACGATCTTTACACGCCAGCCGTTCCCGTCTCTGATCGTCTCGGAAAAGAAACCGCTGTTCTTTGCGAACCACGACAGGTTATCCGCCGAGGTCTCGTTGTCCACGATGACCTCAACAATGCCTTCCGTCATTTTCGAAAGGGCTTCTTCAGCCATCATCACAGGTTTCGGGCATCCCTGCCCCCTTGCGTTAATAATAAGCATGACCGTCTCCTTCTCGTTCTTCTTGTGATTTTTGTCAGGATTAAGAATGCAAAAAGTTTTCTACCGAATGCCGCTGCGGTGACCTTTTCCCTCTGCGCCCCAGGGTATTTAGAGACAGTAAAGGATAAAATATAATGAAGCTATGTGGCAAATAGATAATATCGATGGATATGTCCGGAACTATAGGTGCCATTCGGATTTTGTCTGATGTTCTTCTGAACGCTTCAGGATCCTTTCCGTCTGGCGTAGTATAATATGGCTATTATGCGCGATGCAGGCGAAAAGAAGACGCTGTCCGGGGTGCGCAACCGTCGTGTGCATATGGCGAACGAGAGGACCTTCCTAGCCTGGGTCCGGACGAGCATCGGGATCATGGCCTTCGGGTTCGTGGTCGAAAGGTTCGCCCTGTTCATCAGGCAGTTCGCACGGCTTGTGGGAAGTGCGCCGTCTGTTCCCCCCAGGGGCTATGCCGAGGTCTTCGGGGTCTTTCTGGTTGCGCTGGGTGCGCTGATGGGACTACTGGCGTTCGTAAGGTTCAAAAAAGTGGAACGTCAGATCGAGGACGATACCTATCAGCCCTCGCGTATCCTCGACGTGCTGCTCGCCCTCTGTGTGCTTTCCATGGCCGTTTTCCTCATTGTTTATCTGATTCACATCTCACAGTAAAGTGCTAAGATAGCCTTATGTCATTGCAGAAGAAGATCATCCTCAGTTTTCTGATCAGTTCGGTGCTCATCGCTGCACTTGCCATTGCCGGATCCGTCGGTTTCATAGAGATAAGAAAGGAGATCCGGTATCTTGAACTCTCCGATACCCTGAGGAGCAAGACCCTCCAGTTGCGGAGGCATGAGAAGAACTTCCTGCTGTACCAGGAGCAGAAAGAACGCGACAGCGTGCGGGATTATATCGGCCAGGTCAGGGCGATCATCGAACAGAACCGGGGGTTGAAGAACGGTGCCGTTCTGCATGAACTCAACGCCCGGATAGGGGAGTACGAGAAGACCTTCGGTGCGATCCTGAAGCTGGCGGACGATGTCCACAACGAGCTGGACGGCCTGGATGAGCAGGCGGAGAAAAAAAGGCTCTACCGCCCGGAGGTCGAGGCTACTTTTCTCGAAAACCCCCTGGTGAATGCCTCCCTGCTGAAGAACGTCTTCGGTCTGGCGTCCGATGCCCCTGTCATCGCCACACTCTCCACCCTCAACGCCGAAATCGGCTCCCTGAGGAAGGAAGGGGAAGAGATCCTGGTGCTCTCGAAGAAGATGGACAGCGGCGCAAGACAGAAGGCAGACCTGGCGATATCATATATCCAGAAGGCGTCGGTCATCCTCTTCCCCCTCTTTCTCCTTGTCGGCATGACAGCGTTGTTCGTGGTCAGCCGCAGTGCGGTCAACCAGATCGAGATGATCACCGGCGCGATCGAGAAGACAGGAAAGGGGCAGTTTTCTTCTCTGTCCGTTCCTCATGAGCAGGACGAGGTCGGGAGGCTGATCGATGCCTTTAACCGGATGGAAAGCGATCTCATCGAGCGGGACCGGGAGATCGGAAGGAAGAACGAGGAGCTGCTCCAGAGCAGAAAACTGGCGTCGATCGGTACGCTCGCCTCGGGTGTGGCACACGAGCTGAACAACCCGCTGAACAATATCTATCTTTCCGCCCAGATTCTTTCAAAAGAGATCGGAGACGAGAACTCCTGTCCTGCCATTGTGAAGGAGACGGTCGGAGATATATACGCCCAGACGCTCCGTGTCAAGAGAATCGTGAGCGACCTGCTGGAATTTTCCCGCGAAAAGCCTCCCGACCTCCGGAGCCTTGATCTGGTCTCCCTTGTGAGAGGGGTCGTAGACCAGATGGAAGGATCGGGAGAACTGCAGCATGTCAGGCATACGGTCAGCGGAGCGGGAGTGGTGACCATATCGGGGGACAGGTATCTCCTGGAGCAGGTCTTTGTGAATCTTTTTACCAATGCGGTCCAGGCGATGAACGGTGAAGGCGAGTTGAACATCGATATGCAGGAGAAGGACGGCGAGGCGGTCTGCCGGGTTTCGGATACCGGGCCGGGCATTCCCCGGGAAAACATCTCCAGGATCTTTGATCCGTTTTTTACTACGAAGGGGCGGGGGACCGGGCTGGGCCTTGCGATCGTTTATACTATCATAGAAAAACACAAAGGCAGGATTACGGTAGAGAGTGGTCCCGACAGGGGCACGACCTTTATCCTGGCGATACCGAGAGGAACATGACTCTGAAGATACTCGTTGCGGAAGATGAAGCGATAACCCTGAAGCATATCGTCTACACCCTCCAGAAGGAAGGGCACACGGTGACCGGCGTCGGAGACGGGGCCGCCGCCGCGGCCCGGATCGATGCGGAGGAGTTCGACTTGGTCATTACGGACATCAAGATGCCAGGGCTCGACGGTTTGAGTCTCCTCGCCCTGGTGAAGGAAAAGGCGCCGGGCACGGACGTCGTTATCATCACCGGGTTCGGCAGCATCGAATCGGCGGTCGAGGCGATGAAGAGGGGGGCGGCAGAGTATGTGACAAAGCCGTTCAACCTCGATGAGCTGGTCCTCAAGGTCAACAGGCTGAAGGAAAAAAAAAGGTTGGAGAACGAGAACCGGGCACTCAGGGTCAACCTGGGTCTGGATAAAGAGTACCCCTTCATCGCCAAGAGCAGGATGATGAAACGGGTCGTCGAGGTGATCGGCAGTATCGTCAACTCCGACTGCAACGTGCTCCTCACCGGAGAGAGCGGGGTGGGCAAGGGCCTGGTGGCCAAGCTTATCCATCATTCGAGTGCCAGGAAGGACCGGCCGTTTCTCGCGCTGAACTGCGCCATCTTTACCGAGGAACTCCTGGCGTCCGAACTCTTCGGTCATGAGAAGGGGGCCTTCACCGGGGCCGTCGGTTCGAAGAAGGGGCTTATCGAGATCGCCGACACGGGGACCCTCTTCCTCGACGAGATCGCCGAGATGTCGCCCTCTCTCCAGGCGAAGCTCCTGAAGGTGATAGAAGACAGGGAGTTCCTGCGGGTGGGCGGGACCCGTCCGGTCAGGGTCGATGTCCGCCTGATCGCGGCAACAAACCAGAATCTGGCCAATCTTATCCGCGAGGGAAAGTTCAGGGAAGACCTTTACTATCGCCTCAACGTCATGGACATCTACATCCCGCCTCTCAGGGAGCGGAAGGGGGACATCACCCCCCTCTGCGAGCACTTTCTTGTAAAGTATGCGAAAAAAGAGCATAAGAGGATCTCCGACATCAGCAGGGAGGCACTGGAGATGCTCCACTCCTACGGTTTTCCCGGGAACGTTCGTGAGCTCGAAAACATCATCGAGAGGGCGGTGATCCTCGAGAAGACGGCCGTGATCCAGCCCGAAAGCCTTCCCCAGTCGATCAAACTCTTTGATGTCGAGACGATCGACCCCAACAGGATCAAGACGATCGATGAACTCAACCGGGAGTATGCCGAGAAGATTCTCGACTTCGTGGACCACAACCGCTCAAAGGCCGCAGATCTCCTCGGCATATCCCGCACCAGCCTCTGGCGGATACTGAAGAAACAGGAGTAATCCCCGTCCGACAGCGCAGCCCAAGGGCAGGCCGGAGGCCTCTCCCTGAAGGCGATCAGCATCTTTTCTTTCAGCAGCCGTGACGGTCGCCTACAACAAGTTCCGTCTCGTTCCTGTCCGTAATCTCTTCTGTCCTTCTCTGCACGCTGACTAATAACCTCTGATCCCCAGTGTACCGCCGTCATACCGCGAAGGCGGGGTATCCGGAAGTCTGCGAAGACACCGGATTCCCGTCTGTACGGGAAGGACAACAGACAGCATGGAAGCACTTCTTATCATTCTGTTGGATACGCCTTCCACACGCCTCCCTGATATCTTTCCATATTGTTTCACTAAGGTTTCACATTGAAACATATTATATTTCAGCTGTTTAGGTAATATCGTTTGAAAACAGCATGTTGCACGATGGCACACTCCTTGGAGTATATGAGGTGAGATCGATGCAAGGAGGCTGAAAGAAGATGAAAGACAAGGTCTTGTTCGTGACAAAAGGAGGTGAACAGTGCGATGAGGGATTCTCGTATGTGCGGGAACTTGCGAAGACCCTGGACTCGGGGATCGAGGTCCTGATCATATACCCGTCGCGGATGACAAACGACTTTGACGATATCATGACGGCGGCGACCTACGCCGAGGCCGGTGATTTGAAGACCATAAGGGAGATGGTCGAGGCTGAACAGGGCGCGATCAAGAAGATGGTGGAGCAGAAGATCGGTGGTCTGATCAGCGGGTCGGGGGAGACCCAGGTGGATCTCGTCTGCCACAGCGCGGACGGCGACCTGACAGCGACGATCAAGGGCTATCTCAAAAACCGCCCGTATATCGACATGGTCCTCCTCAGCCCCTCTCTCTCCGAGAACAAGAAATCTTTCGACATCAGGAAGCTTCTGAAAAACATATCGAAACCGATCGTGAATATTTCGAGGCCGGTGGCCGCGAAGCTATAAGAAAGGAAAAGAACATGAAAAAGATGCTGATCACAAAGTTTGACAGGCTGATGTCCGCAGTGACCTTCGCAGAGGCTGGGGAGTTCGAGACCGCGCGCGAGATCATGCGCGAGGGTGAGCGCCTCGGCAGGCAGGTCTCCGACAGGCATGAGATGAGAAAACAGCAGTCAATAAGAAAATCACACTAAATCACATACCCAGGGAGGAAAAATGTCATCGTACGCGGAGAAAACTAGGAAAAAACCGGTCGGGATCATGGTCCTGACCGGTATCATCGCCACAGGGCTGTATGTTGCCCTGCTCACCAACCAGGACCTGATTAATGCCCACTTCGCAAAAGGCGGACTGTATGCCTTCCTTCCCATTGCGACGGCCTTTCTTTTTTCCTTTGTCCACGGCTCATTCACGGGCCATTTCTGGACTGTCCTGGGAGTCGAGGCATCGAAAAAGAAAAAGGAGGGTAAATAAGCTATGCACGATATCGCGCAGGCAGCATCCAATTTTATCCAGCTTGATGCGATGAACCTGACGTATCTCTTTCTCGTCGGTTTTGTCGGAGGTCTGGTCAGCGGTTTTATAGGCTCCGGCGGGGCCTTCGTCCTTACGCCGGGCATGATGAGCCTCGGAGTGCCGGGCCTTGTGGCGGTGGCGAGCAATATGTGCCATAAGTTCCCGAAGGCCCTTGTCGGCTCGATAAAACGGGCCAAATACGGACAGGTGGACGTGAAGCTCGGCGTGGTCATCGGCATCTCTGCCGAGGCCGGCGTGCTCTACGGCGCCCATATCCAGGAACAGATCAAGAAGTCGTTCGGCGATGCAGGCTCGAACCTCTACGTCAGTGTCGCCTTCGTCGTGATCCTCGCGGTCGTCGGCGGGTTCGTGCTCCGCGATGCGTGGAAGACCTACAAGGCAGGAAATGCCAATGAAGAAGAGAAGGTGACGAAGCTTGCAAAGTGGGTCCAGTCGGTCAACATCCCCGGCACAATGGTCTACTTCAAGAGCCTCAATGCCAGGGTCTCGATACTCTTTACGATACCTCTTGGATTCGCCACAGGCATGCTCGCAGCCACGATAGCTGTCGGCGGTTTCATCGGCGTGCCGGCCATGATCTACGTGCTCGGCGCACCTAGCCTGATGGCCTCTGCAACCGAACTCGTCATCGCCTTTGTCATGGGGCTTGGGGGCTCCTTCAAGTATGCTATGCACGGTCTCGTCGATATCAGGCTCGCTATGGTCATCCTGGGCGGGTCCCTCTTCGGCATTCAGCTCGGCGCGATCGGCACGACCTATGTGAAGCCGTTCATGATCAAGGTGGTCATGGGGGTGATCATGGTCATCGTCCTGTTCAGCCGCGGTCTGATGGTGCCGGTGTACCTTTCACAGCTCGGCCTGATCAGCCAGATCGGCGCAGACACGGCAAAGATACTGAAGACGACGAGCTTCGCGATCATGATCTTTGCGCTTGGCCTCGGGGCGTTTATCGTACTGAGGGCCATGTGGCAGGGACGGAGGGCTGAGAGACTGCAGTACGCAAGAGAGGCAGCGACCGAAAGACTCTAGGCCATGGGTAAATACCGGAAGATACTGGTCGCCATAGACGGCTCGGAGACGAGCGCGCATGCCCTGGGTGAATCCTTCAGGCTGGCGACGAGCGAAAAGAGCTGGATCACGGTCGTGTCGGTTGTTCCGCCCTATTACGGGGACCTCGACATGACCGGGGTCGGCAACCTTATGGCCCTGATGAGAAGACCGGCCGAAGAAGCCATCGCCGCCGCGAAGAAGATGGCGGGGGAGGAAAGGGTCCTCATCAAGACCGTGATCGAGGAGGGCGAGACTCATGAAAGGGTGCTCGCTCTTGCCGAGGCAGAAAACTGTGATCTGATCATCATGGGCAGACGGGGGCTCCGGAGGTTCGAGCGGGCCCTCGTCGGCAGCGTTACCGCGAGGGTGATCGGCTACAGTCAGCGGGATGTCCTGGTCGTGCCGCGGGGCGCGAGCGTCGGATGGCAGAACGTCCTGGTGGCCACGGACGGCTCGGAACACAGCGCAATTGCAATCGACCACGCTATCGACGTGGCGAAGTCCTACGGCGGATCTCTGAAGATTCTTTCGGTCGTGGATCTCCCTGATGAACTTTACGGCGAATCGCCGGAACTTGTCGAGGACCTTATCAGGAAGGCAAAGGGATATGTCGGGGCAGCGGCACAGAAGGCAGGGAAGGCTGGCGTTGCCGCTGAAACCTTTGTCCGGGAGGCCGAGGCGTATCAGGCGATCATCGATCTTGCGGCAGAGCAGAAGGTGGATATCCTCGTGATGGGCAGCCACGGAAGGACAGGGCTGCGGCGACTGCTGATGGGCAGTGTCACGGAAAAGGTGATAGGACACGCCACCTGCCCGGTGCTTGTGGTGAAGACCTGGAAGAGATAGACACTGCATGCGTTTCATCCTGAAGCGCGCCTGTCAGGGCGCGCTTTATTTTATGCTCTTTTCGAACAAATCCATAACTCCGCCTCCCGCCGCCTGACTTAAGCGGGGTATAGCACATATCCCCTGCCTGAAGGCCATTTTGGCACACGGAAGTACAACCTGACTACAGACGTTTTCTTGAATTTTCGTTATAACATGCCGTATATTACGCTATCTGCAAAACATGCTGGGAGGGGCCTCGTTCCCGGAAATCTGCTTATAAGGAGAGGGTTATGCCGAGGATAAAACTTTTTGCCTCATTACTTTTCTTTGTGATCATCTCTGCGGCAACTGCGCATGCCGCAAATGAGATCATCTGCTCATCCACGACAAGCACCGAGAATTCCGGACTCTTCGGACATATACTGCCGATCTTCGAGAAGAAGACGGGCATAAAGGTAAAGGTCGTTGCGCGCGGGACAGGGGCTGCCATCGAGATGGGAAAAAGGGGCGACGCTGATGTGGCCTTTGTCCATGCAAAGGAACAGGAACTGAAGGCGGTGCAGGAAGGTTTCTTCGTAAACCGGCATGATGTGATGTACAACGATTTTGTGATCATCGGCCCTAAAGACGACCCCGCGAAGATAAAAGAGACAAAGTCATCGGTCGAGGCGTTTAGAAAGATCGCCGGATCGTCCCCGTTCGTGTCACGCGGTGATAACTCCGGGACCAATACCAAAGAGCTTTCTCTTTGGAAAAAGGCCGGCATAGATCCGAAGGGGCAGAAGTGGTATCTCGAGGTCGGACAGGGCATGGAAAAGACCCAGCGGATCGCGAACGAGAAGAGGGCCTATACCCTGACGGACCGCGGCACCTGGCTTGCTACGAAGGACAAGGACAGACTCGACATGATCATCGTCCACGAGGGCGATCCGGCCCTCTTCAACCAGTACGGTGTCATGGCGGTCAACCCGG
>JAKAIE010000122.1 GCA_021814475.1 Nitrospirota bacterium | reverse complement strand
AGTCAGAAATGAAAGAACACATTATCATTTTCCATCACGGGGCCCTGCCCCGCACCCCTGTCCACCTTTCTTGCCGGCCAATCAAGGTGGAGCCAAAGAAGGCCGCCCCTACGGGAATTCTTAACGGCTATTGCCACTGCCCTCCGGTATCCCGCTGAAACTTGTCCGGCATGGATTGAAAGATATATAGATTCCGGCCTTCAAACAGTCATCGGGACTTAACCCTCCGGACAGCGCCAATATCCTAAATTCCCGAAGGGGAAGATCCCCTCTCCCGAAGGGAATAAAGATCGAGCCCGCCGGAGGCGCATACCCATCTGAACATTTTAGGTGGCCGACCGAGTCCGGGCGTTAAGCATTTCGGACTGTTTGAGCCACGGATACGGAAATGGATTATTCCCTGCGGGGCGAGTTTCCGAAATGTAGTCCGGACGACCGAGGCCAGCGTTAAGAAATGTTCACAGGGCGCCCTTCTTTTGGTTCATTTTCTTGGGCGCGCAAGAAAAGAACCGGGGTTTGGGGCAGAGCCCCATTTGAACTACAGTAAACAGCACTCAGTAATCAGCGAAGAGCGATTTTTCTCTTGTTCCATCACGGGGCGCCGCCCCGCTGCCTTTTTGAAATTCCTCCGCATGTTCTGATATAATCGCGTAAACCGGGTCTCGCACCTGGTATATCATAAGGGTGGGGTCTGACTCAAAATATCGGCATGAAAAAATCTCCTGGGGAACCACAGACACTCCGAAGAATAATCCTTTCCGCCTGCGCACTGCTGCTGATCGCGGCGACGGCTGATGCGGCAGCCCCCCACCTGCGTCTCATCGTCACAAAGACAGCGGCCGAAGAAGAGGCGATACGGACGGAGCTCTCCGCCGGAGGCTCCTTCGCAATGCTCGCTAGGGAACGGTCTGTGGACCCGAGCAGTGCCCACTGGGGCGAGCTCGACCCTGCGGAGGCGGCAACCCTGAAAAAACAGCTCTCAAAAGAGGTGGGGGCTCTGCGCGAAGGCGGTATCACGGGAGTGATCAGGCTCGGCAGCAGCCGTTTTGCGCTCATCCAGAGGATCGACCTCGCCCCGTACCGCGCAGGGGCGCAGGCCTTCCGGGCGAAGAATTTCGGGGAGGCCGAAAAAAATCTTCTGATCCACCTGCAATCTAACCCCGATGCGATAAAGGCGCGCGTCATGCTCGGCGAAATCTACGAACAGCGGCATATGCCCGGGAAGGCCAGACCGGAATACGAAGAGGCGCTTAAGCTCGATCCTGGAAACAGGGACGCCCTGGCGCGTCTTGCGGCCCTGCAAAGGGAAGACGCCGGGACCGTGAAGGCGGATGCTCCGCAGCCGGGGCAGGCAGGTTCAGGAAACCCCTCGGCCGGGAAAAAAGACGCGTCCCCCGCGGAAACGCGGGGCTCGGCTGAATCAAAGGTGATCCCCGCACCAGAGCCGCTGCCTGCCGCAGGGGAAAAGACGCTGCCCGACCGGCTGCCTCTCCGCATGATCGTCGTGGGAAGCGCGGCCGAGGCGGCCGGGATCCTGGATGAATACAGAAGGGGGAAACCCTTTTTCTTTCTTGCGGATGACCGTTCGGCTGACAGGAAGAGCAGGCTGACCCATGGAGACCTGGGAGAAGTCGAGACCGCGTCTCTTCAGCCTGAATTGAGGGAGGAACTCGCCGGACTCCTGCCTGGAAAGGTCAGCGGCCCGATAAAGCTCAACGAACACAGCTATGCCCTTATCCAGATAAAGAATACTGCCCACCTGAAGGAAGTCCGCAAGGCACTCTCCGCAGGGAGGCTTAAAGATGCTCAGGAGCATCTCATCCAGCACCTCTCTCTGAACCCCGACGACCTTTCCTCCTGGATGCAGCTTGCCCTGCTTTATGAAAAGACGAACGCGACCGACAGGGCAGAGGCTGCTTACAGACAGGCGCTGATCTTCCACCCAGCAGCAGCGGAGCCGTACGAGCGGCTCGGGGAACTCATGCTGTCGAAAAAGGAGTGTATCGCGGCGCGGGAGACCCTCAGGACAGGCTCACGGGAGGCCGGGGCCTCGCCCATTATCGAAAAACTGAGCGAGATAGCCGATATCTGCCTCATCGGCACGGGTAAATAAACGCATGAAAAAAATACTATCGCTGTTCCTCATCATCGTCCTGTCCGCGGGCATCGCGGCAACTGCAGCGGCCAGGTCCGGCGGGAAGCGGTACGATCGCACTGTAGCCTCGATCCGAAGGGCGATCGTGAATCTGCCAGTCGCGGGGGTCCACAGGAAAAACTCGGTCTCCTCGGAGAGGGTCACGGAGGTCCTGCTCGGCGATGAATTCAGGGTGCTGTCAATGAAAAAAGGCTGGGCTTACGGCACAATCCCCTCACAGAAGGATTATCCCGGGTGGATACCGGCATCAGCGCTCGTCTTTCCGAAGGATGACGGCTTTCTCAGGAACCGGACCTATGTCCAGATACGGGCAAAGAAGACCTCCCTCTCCCTCGGCAGCGAGTCGATGACCCTAGAAATCTGCACGCGGCTGCCCCTCATCGGCTCTACGGCGGATACTTACGAGGTGCTGCTGCCTGACGGGAGGACAGGGTCGGTCCCTGCCTCTTCCTGCACTGTCGCGGATGACCGGTTTGGAAGGGACGTGACTGCCGAGGATATCATGTATGCCGCGGAATTTCTGGGCACGGACTACCGCTGGGGGGGGATTACGACGTCGGGTATAGACTGCTCGGGCTTTGTCTACATCGTCTACAGGGTCAACGGCATCTATCTCAAGCGGGACTCATACCTTCAGGCTGACGAGGGGAGCGCCATCCAGATAAGCGAGCTGAGGCCTGGAGATCTGGTCTTCTTCAGCGGAAAGGCAAAAAAGAGGATCAGCCATGTCGGCATATATATCGGCAACGGCAACTTCATCCACGCCAGCAAGACCGAAAACAGCGTTATCGTCAGCAGCCTCTCAGATTACCGCAAGGGGCTGGTGGCGGCACGCAGGATACTGGGCCCGGAAAAACGCGATCATTCGTCCTCCGGCCAGGCCCCTCTCTTCCTGGCAACCAGGTGATTCAGTCTTTCCGCCCCTGAGCCGGAGGGAGCAGGGGGCCGACTCTGTCCGCCAGCCCGGAATCGAGTTTCTTCAGCGCCTCATATTCCTGTCCGGCAGCGGCATAATCCTTCATTTCGATCAGGGCGAGGGCCAGGAGATAACGGGCATCCGCATAAGCCGGCCGCGCCGCCACTACGCGCCTGAAAGCGGCGGCCGCCTCCTTATGCCTGCCGAGTCTTTCGTATGCCACTCCTAGATTGAAGTTAGCCTCGACAAAGTCAGGCCTCAGCCGCAGAACCCGTTCCAGGGTGTCGATCGCCTCCTGATACCGTCCTGTCCTGCCATACACCGCAGCGAGGTTATTCCGGGCATCCGTATAATCCGGATTAAGGCGGACCGCCTCACTGAAGGCTGCGATAGCGTCCAGGGACCTTTCCTTTTCAGCGTCATAGAGCAGACCTAGCTCGAAATAGGCCCGGCTAAGGAGCTTCTTCCTGTGACTTTCGAGCATGCCCCATAGCCGGCTCACCGGCACGACCACGGAACTTCCCTGCGCGCCCGGGTGAGTCACGACCATCCCTATTACCTCTGCCCGCCGGTTGAGCACGGGAGACCCCCCGGACCTGCAGGAAGTGCTGATCTTTCCGGACGGCCCGGCCTTTTCAATCAGGACTTTGGGCAGGATTTCGGGCTGGACTTCGGGCATAATTTCGGGAACCGGGCCCTTTGATCCGCAGATGACATAAAAGGGTTCGCCCGCCTTCGGCGTATACCCCGGCTGAAGCCTGAACTCCGCCAGGTGCGTGCGCGAGGTCTGCAGAAGACCTATCCCCTTTGCACGGTCAGAGTCTATGGCCTGCACCGCGGACAGATCCGGGGCCCCACCGCTGTACAGGGAGATCGAGGTCTCCGGGTCGTGCCATCCCGAGACAACAGAGGAGGTCGTGGCGATAATCCCCTCCCGGCTCAGGATAAATCCGCTTCCCGAGGCGATTACCCTTCCGTCACGGCCCCGCAGGGACAGAGAAACCACGGACGATTTCAGGGCGGATATGCCCTCGGGGAGGGTTTCCCCTCCAGACGTCCCTCCCGTTGCAGCCAGCAACGCAAGGAGACAGACCAGGATCAGCGCGCAGGATTCGAACCGCATTATGAAGAATAAAATATGCTCTCCGCAAAATGCCAGACTATTTTTTTTCCCTCCTCGCAAATGCCGTCCCGCATCCGGAATATTCCTTTTATTTTTCAGGAGCCTTTGATATACTTAGGACCATTGGGTGATCGCAGGCATGAAATATATCTACTACATAATCTTTGTTGCTCTCTTTCTGACGGCCCTCATGGCCTTTCCCTTTCATCCCCTGAAACAGGAGCCAAAGGCAGCGGCCCTGGTAATTAATAAGCATGTCATCACGCGGGATGAACTGGAGGACCTGTATATGGCGAAATCGCCCCAGGTCCAGGACAGGGCCGCACTTGTCAATGCCCTGATCACAAAGGAACTGATGATACAGGAGGCGCAGAGAGAGGGAATAGACAAGGACCCCGCATTCCGCAAGTCTATCGAGAACTTCTACGAACAGTCCCTGATCAAGCTTCTCCTGGACAGAAAATTTGCCGGCCTGCATGCAGAGGTGAGTGAAGGTGATGTCGAGCATTACCTCGACCTGTATAAGAAACTGCTGCACCTGACTATCTGGAGCGCCGACGACATTCAGTCCGCTGCGAACGGCCGATTCACCGGCATGGAAACCAGGACGCTCCGCTGCCAGGACCTCTCCGAGGAGGTGAGGGAGAGGGTCGCCGCGCTGAAGGAAGGTGAATCCACGAAACCGATCAGGACCGGGGCCGGGTGCATGGTTATCCGGCTTGACAGGACCGAACCCCTCTCCGGCGTGGTGACTGTTCCTGACAGGCAGGCGGTACAGCTTCTGCTGAAGGAGCAGAAGAAGAGGCAGGAGATGGACCAGTGGCTTGCAGACCTCCGCCGCAACGCGGCGATCAGCGACTTCTCGGGAAAGGCGGGCAGGTGAGCATTATGTGGACGCAGTGGAAACGCAGAAGAAACTTTTTTGTGAAGAAAGAGATGCAGGGCCGGTATATCTTCATGATCTTCCTGTTTGTGGTCTTCAGCACCCTGCTTTTCACTTTTATCTTCAGTCAGCTCTCTGCCGATACCATGACGATCACCTACAAGGATTCCGTGCTGAAGGTCGACAGGACGCCGGTGATGCTCGCAAAGCAGATGCTGAAGGCCAACTGGATATTCATACTCACGGGCGGATTTTTCATCGCGTTTCTGGCCATGTTTGTCACCCACCGGTTTGCCGGACCGATCCATCGCCTTGAGGGGGCCCTGCGTGAAATGATCGGAGGGGATTACTCTTCCGTGATCAGGCTGAGAACAAACGACGAGGGCAAGGAACTGGCAGGCATGATCAACAGGCACAATGAAAAAATGTCGGTGGATATACAGGCGTTCAGGGAAGCTTCCCTCGCGATCCGGAATTGCCTTCAGACCGCGGCGGAGGCGTCCGATCCGGGGGAGGCCAGCTCCCGCATAGCCGAGGCGTCCCGCCTCTCCGCGGAACTCCACTCCAGGCTCGGGGATTATAAGATCCGCAAGGACTCCTGAGCGTCTGCCCGCTTGCCGGGAAGGCTTCCTTGGCGCCCGGCGAATTGTCCGTGTTTCCACCGCAGGAAGGCCGGTTTTCCGGGGCCGTTCCCCCCTCCCTGTTTCCGGAGGCCGTTGAACTCTCCATGGTGAAAAATCGGGAATAGAATGTTACACTTGGGTAAATGACGTTG
>JAKAIE010000121.1 GCA_021814475.1 Nitrospirota bacterium | reverse complement strand
ATGGCGCTGTTTGTTCTGCTTGCCGGCATTGCGCTATTCAACAAACTCGTCAGGCTTAGAACCACTGTGAAGTCTTCGTGGTCCGACATCGACGTACAGCTGAAGAAGAGATATGACCTTGTCCCTAGCCTGGTGGAGACCGTCAAGGGATACGCTTCACACGAAAAGTCGGTCTTCGAAAACGTGGCAAAGGCCCGCTCAATGGCCATGGGGGCCGCCTCTCCCCAGGATAAGGCCAGGGCAGAAAGTATGTTTGCCGATACACTGAAGAGCCTCTTCGCGGTGGCCGAGGCATATCCCGAGCTGAAGGCGAATGTCAACTTCCGGCAGCTGCAGTCGCAGTTGACCGAACTCGAAAACAATATCGAAGCGGCCCGTCATTACTATAACGCGGTCGTCAGGGATTACAATATCTCGACGGAGACATTCCCCTCGAACATCGTGGCAGGCCAGTTCAGATTCATCAAAGAGGAGTTTTTCGAGCTTGAAGAACCCGGTATAGAAAGGAAGCCGGTCAGGGTCAGTTTTTCATGAAAATATAATGATGCCGGTTTCTTCACGAACCTCCGGCGCGCCTGAACCGAAGTAGTATTTTGCCCTCCGCAGTGCTACAATGTAACTGTTTTTTTCGCACAAATAATATTTCCCGAGAGCTGAATAATGTTCATCGTACAGATAGCTTCAGAGTGCGCGCCGGTTGCCAAGGTTGGAGGACTTGCGGACGTTGTTTACGGCCTCAGTCGCGAACTCGAAATACGGGGGAACAGTGTCGAGATAATCCTTCCAAAGTATGATTGCATGCGTTATGACCAGATATACGGTCTTCAGATTACATATGACAACCTCTGGGTGCCTTTTTACGACCACCACGTGCGCTGTTCAGTCTTCTTCGGGTTTGTCCACGGCCGGAAATGTTTCTTTATCGAGCCCCATTCAAACAGAAACCTCTTTAACCGGGGGGTCTTCTACGGGCAGAATGACGATGAAGAACGGTTTGCTTTTTTCTGCAGGGCGGCCCTCGAATTCATCTGGAAAACAGACAAGCAGCCTGACGTCATCCACTGCCACGACTGGCAGACCGGCCTCGTCCCGGTCCTCCTGTACGAGATCTACCAGAATCTGGGCCTGACCCATCCTCGCGTCTGTTACACACTGCATAATCTCAAACACCAGGGAGTGACAGGGGAGCATATCCTCCGTGCCTCCGGCCTGAACAGGCATAACTATTTTTTTCATTACGACCGGTTGCGGGACAACTTCAATCATTCGGCGATCAACCTTATGAAAGGGGGAATCGTCTATTCCAATTTTGTGACTACCGTCTCTCCCCGCTATGCCTGGGAGATCAGGAATACAGACCTGTCGTACGGTCTTGGGGACACCCTCCACAGGCACGGCCACAAGTTCGGTGGCGTCCTGAACGGACTTGATTACGAGGTATGGAACCCCGAGACAGACAGGCATATATCGAAAACGTACGGCATCGAAACGATCGACGGCAAATACAGGAACAAGGAGGCCCTCCGGCACCGTTTCCTCATCCGGGACGCATACAAACCGGTCATTTCCTATGTGGGGCGCCTGGACAGGCAAAAAGGGGTCGATCTGATCAGGTACGGCATATTTTACGCCCTCGTCACCGGTGCGCAGTTCATACTGCTCGGCTCAAGTCCCGAGCATGGCATCAGCGAATCTTTCTGGCATCTGAAAAAAGAGCTGAATGACCAGCAGGACTGTCATCTTGAAATCGGTTTTAATGAAGAACTTGCGCACCTGATCTATGCGGGATCAGATATGATCATCGTCCCCAGTCTGTTTGAGCCCTGCGGCCTGACGCAGTTGATCGCGATGAAATACGGGACGGTCCCGATCGTAAGGGATACAGGAGGGCTGAGCGATACGGTATTCGATGCCGATTATGCACCCAGGCCGTATCATGAGCGTAACGGGTATGTCTTCAGGGATTTTGACAGGCGCGGCCTGGAATCGGCCATGCACAGGGCGATAGGTTTATGGCATGCATATCCTCAGTATTTCAGGGAACTGATGATAAACGGCATGAGATGCGATTACTCATGGAACCACCCCGGTCAGGATTATCTGAACATTTACGAATATATCAGGAAAAAGTAGAAACGGGCTGAGTGCAATAGTGCCGGGACACTGATCATTCGTCTCCCGCAGTCAGGAACACAAGCCCCTGCCCCGGTCTCAGCCTGTACGAAAAGGGAGAGGCGATGCCGGCGAGGCCGCCTTCCGGGGAAATATCCCTGAGCGGTCCGCCCGACTGAATGTATGCCTGAAGACTGTCCGCGTATACGTCCTGCCAGCCGTATACGTCCTTGTTGAGGATAAGAAGAGCCTCCTCCCCTGAAGCGGACGACCCCTTCCACATGAAGAGGACATTCGGATTGGCGTGAGGCAATATCTCCGTCGGCGCATCCTCGCGGAATATCGCATGGCCGGACTTGATCCTGTTGACCTCCGCGATGAATGACGTCAGATCAATGCCGGTGTTTTCCCACTGTTCCGGCCTGGTTTTGACCACATGCAACCTCCTTCTGAAACCGAATTCAAACCCCACGGGCATCATGACCCCTGCTGAAAAAAGCGCGGAAAAAAGGTAGCGCTGTCTGACTGCCGCCAGGTTGCCAGCGTATTCCTCGAGTAGTCTCACGGTATCATGACTTTCGGGAAAACTGACGGAAGGCGCTATTTCCCTCGTAAGCAGATACTGCTGCATCAGCCAGCTGCTTTTGAAATCCCACCACTTTGAACTGTTGAAGATGTAATCAAACCCCGCCCCAGCGGTCGTCCTGGTCTCCTCCGGCCTGCTCCCCAGGGTCTCAGCGAAGAAGCACGTGTCAGGGTAAATCCTCTTTATATCACCGATCAGTCGCTGCCAGAGCTCCCCGGGGACCTGATATGCTGCATCGCATCTGAAGCCCCTGAAGCCTATATCTGCAAGAAATTTCACGACCCTGAAAAAAAAGGCGAACAGCCCCTCTCTGTCACGGGTATTTCTGTGATCGAACTTCGCAAGGTCCTTCCAGACCACCTTTTTGCCATCTTCATACGCGTACGGGTTAGAGACCCTGCCACGTTCCCAGACAAACCATTCAGGATGCGTCTTCAGCAGTGGGGAATCGACTGAACAGTGGTTTATGACGAGGTCAATCATCATCTTCAGGCCCAGGCCTTCCGCCGTCTTCACCACATCCCGAAGCTGCGCAGGAGGAAGCTTCAGGCTCTCTTCGTCGATAAGCAGGGGGTTGAGGCTGAAATAGTCCTCAATAGAGTAAATGCTGCCCGACTTGCCCGTCTTCTGTACCGGGTTAACAAAGACCCAGGTGAACCCCATATCTGCAGCCCTGAGCAGATGACTTTCCCACTCATCGAACCGTCCTGCCAGGAGGGGGAAGAGATTATAGATGATCACCGTCTCCGGCCCAACCACAGACTGCGCTGTCTTCTTCAATACACGCATCAGGGCCTCGCGGTTTCGGCGCAACACGGAAAGCCAGAAGTTCATCCGCTCCGCATTTCCTTTGTCAGCCCAGTGGCTGAATAGGTCGGCCGCGTTCCCGAGAAATAGCCTTCCCGCCTTCGGATGGATTTCGAGAGAAAAGGAGAGCTTTCCGGAAGGGAGTACCTTTAGCGCCTCCTTCACGATTCGAGCGAGACCCGCTGTTCCGAACATCGGATTGAGGTACCCCCTGCCCCCGAATTCAAAGGGTATCGGAATCTTCTCGTAGAAACTCAGGTGGTCAGAAACGCCGATCTCGCTCATCCTGGAGAGGGGATGTCCGTCATGCAGATGAAAATGTAGCGGTTTCCCGATCCCTCCGATCTCCGCGATGACGCGCAGTACCGTATCCATTCCCGACCCGACGGCCTCCTGCACGTCTTCCACAAGGTCAGGCAGGGAGGGGTCCTCGGAAGAGAGAGAGCAGACGTCCTTTCCCTGATGTTTACGCGAATAGGTCGCCCGCACCTGCCAGAGGCCGAGATGTCCTGTATCAATGCAGGCGCTCACCTGTTCAATATCCCGCATGGACCTGAATAACCCGATATACGCCTCTGGGTCGAGACCAACAGCATATTCGATGAAAAGAAAGGGGGCCGACTCACCCATCTCTTTCAACCCTGCTCCGATATCATGGAGAGCGGCGAGATACTCGTCGGGCCGGGTCGTGATCTCGCTCTGGTCATGGACGACCATACCGTAGAGACGGCCATTGAACTCCCGCGCGAAGTCGAGGATTTGCATCCTGTGGGGTCTATCGAGAAGGTCAAGTCCACGGCGGAGGTGGACCACCGCAAGGGTATCCGGAGCCGGCCTGAAATTCAGCAGCCATTCCAGTTCCCCAGGCGACTCAGCATAATACTCGGTCCCGAGTCCAGCCTCCCTGAAACGAAGGGCCGCAAGCTGAAGAAGGGCATCGTCTCCCTCTATCCTCTTCTGGAAAAGTGCAAGCACAGCAGGACCTTCGAATTTCACAGTTTTCACCCCCGGCATATCAGTATATAACCACCTGTTGAGGCCTTGACTGAACGAGGTAAACCGTATCGTCCGCCAGGAGTCCTTCTATATCCTGCGGCATGCCAAGGGATTCCTCGACAGCACGACCGATCCTCGCGATATGGACCCCCAGAGTTTCGGCAGCTCCCATGACAGTCGACAGCCTTATCCTGGAATAATCGACCGTTTCCAAGACCGAACCACCAGCGCCTCCCGGTCTGGCTGCCCTGCTGAAGCTGGCAAATGATATCAGCTGCACCTTTTCCGTCTTCTTGTTGATAACCATACGGTAGGGCGCGCCAGGGATATGCGCGGATGCAAGGATCTCCCCCAACCCCGCTGCGACCTCCAGATAAAGTTCATCGCGGTCCCGGCCCGCAGGGTTCACGGTGTGGATAATGAACGAAAACTCCGGCACGATCATCTCCTGTATAAGCACGGCCATGTAAGCTGCGTGATGAGGCAGACCGGCGATCTTTCTGCCCTCGGCAGCTCTTCTGTTCCATAAAGACGACCACACCCTGCGAACCGCCGCTGCCAGATCTGCGGGACTGACATTTACAACCGAATCGTAGAGCCCCGCACCTGACATGCCTTCAAGGTCTTCGCAATTGGCACTCGATCGGACCATAAGCATTGAATCACTTCCGAAAGAGGCCGCCGCTGCCCGGACAATGCTGTCGGGAACCTTGAGCCTGTCTGTGATCTGCCTGAGTCTTTTCAGGGCCGCCTCCGCCTCAGCCGGCAAAAGAGAGTCTATGCTGCCGGACAACAACCCATATTCTTTGGCAAGATCCGGTTCTGCTCGGAGCGCGTGCGCCATTACTCCGAAGGGGACAACCATTCCGGCAGGGACACTGAATCCCGCATTCCCGCTCGTCGAGATCCCGGCGAGGCGTCTTGCGCCATCCGCCTTTCCTCCGCCGTTCATGAGGGTCACCCTCGTCAGGGGAAGGAGGTGATCTCCGGAAGACAGATCCACTTCAGAGATCCCGGGCAGCGTCTGGTATGTTCCTTTCGGCCCGGCAGCCGCTTCCCGATCCGCAGGGACAGGGGAGATCTCTGTCACTGCCCCTTCCGTGGGGGCATCGATCTGAACATTCTGCCCCGTCAATGCCCTTATCCCCCGCACAAGGACAGGGTCTTCGCAGACAACGAAGACCACCCTTGCCTGCCTGGCCCTGACAGCGATATGCGATAGATGCGGGATATCGTGTCGGGCGATGATTGCGACCACCCGGGCCGGTATGTATTCGTCTCCTTCGATCCTGTCTATGAGCGCAGCAACAGGGATATCCTGGCCGGCAGGAAGACTGTCGAGAGAAACCGCCTCGACCAGCAGGCCAGTTACCCTTCCCGGCACGACGACATCCCATAACGGAAGGTCCGCACCCGACCTGATGTTT
>JAKAIE010000120.1 GCA_021814475.1 Nitrospirota bacterium | reverse complement strand
AATTTAAACAATGGCCATGAGGGTGATTTCAGTCAATATAAGCGCGAAAAAAGGCGTGCGCAAGAAGCCTGTCGATGAGATAGTCCTCAATGAAAATTACGGTATCGAAGGCGATGCCCATGCCTCCTCCGAATGGCACCGCCAGGTGAGCCTGCTTGCCATGGAGAGCATCGAGACGATGAGGAAGAAGGGGCTTGATGTGCATCCCGGCGATTTTGCCGAGAACATTACGACCGAAGGGATAGACCTCGTCTCACTTCCGGTCGGGACGGTGATGTCGATCGGCGCCGAGGTGGTGGGCGAGGTAACCCAGATCGGTAAGGAGTGCCATAACCGCTGCGCCATCTACTACCAGGCGGGAGACTGCGTGATGCCGAAAGAGGGGATCTTCATCAGGGTCCTCAAGGGCGGGATCGTGAAGGCGGGAGACCCCGTCGTGGTGAAGAAATGATCACTGCCGCGGTTCTCACCCTGAGCGACAAGGGCTCCCGCGGCGAGCGCGAGGACCTGAGCGGACCGGCGATCGCCGGGATGATAAAGGGAATGGGTGCAACCGTCGCGCATTACGAGGTGATCCCCGACGATAAGGAATTGATAAGGGACAGGCTTCTCTATTATGCGGACAAGGTGGACCTGGTCCTCACGACCGGAGGGACCGGCCTGTCGCCGAGGGACGTGACCCCCGATGCCACCCTGGAAGTAATCGATCGGGAGGTCCCCGGCATTGCCGAGGCGATGAGGGCAGGGGGGATGAAGAAGACGAACCGCGCGATGCTTTCCCGCGCCGTTGCAGGCGTGAGGGGGCATACACTGATCATCAATCTGCCCGGAAGCCCCAAGGCGATCAGGGAGGGGCTGGAGATCATCATGGATGTGCTTCCGCATGCGATCGAAAAAATCAAGGGCAGCACCGAGGACTGTGCCGCAAAGGAGAGCGTGTAATATGACGAACAATATATCTTTTCCTCTTGCCTTCCTGGCCGGGGTCCTGTCGTTTCTCTCGCCGTGTGTGCTTCCGCTTGTCCCGTCGTACGTCTCTTTTATCACCGGCATCTCGTTTGAGGACCTCAAGGGAGGCACGGACAGGAGAAAGATACGGTTTCTGACGATCACCAACTCCCTGGCGTTTATCAGCGGCTTTTCGACGGTGTTCATCGCCCTGGGCGCGTCGTCCTCCGCGGTCGGGCAGTTCCTCTTCGACTACCAGGACTGGATCAGGATCGGCGGAGGCATCCTCGTGATCGTCTTCGGCTTTTTCGTATCGGGTATCATCAGGCTCGATTTCCTGACCCGCGACGTGAAGTTCCACGTCAGCGGCAAGCCTGTCGGCTATATCGGCTCGTTCTTTGTCGGCATGACCTTTGCCGCTGCCTGGACGCCCTGCATCGGCCCGATCCTCGGCACGATCCTCCTGTACGCGAGCACGCAGGGTTCTGCAACATACGGGCTGAAGCTGCTTGCTGTCTATTCCCTCGGGCTGGCGGTCCCGTTCTTCCTGTCGTCCCTCATGTTCAATTCATTCCTGAGCTATTCCGGCAGGATCAGGAAGTACATGCGTTTCATCATGATCGCAAGCGGCGGGCTCCTGATCGTCTTCGGCATCCTGATGTTGACGAACAATGTGCGGATGTTGACCGGCCTCTTCCCTGACCTCGGCATCAAGTTCTGAGAGCAGGCGGCACCTGCCGCGGCCTGTTTCGGTCCTGCCTCTGCGTGGTATAATACCCCGTCTGATTTTGCAGAGAGACGGCTGTCCTTAAATATTTCCGGAGGTACAAAGAGTTTTGGACGAACGGTATGACCCGAAAAAAGTAGAACCCCGCTGGCAGAAATACTGGGAAGAGCACGACACCTTCAGGGCCGGGAGCGACGACAGGGAAAAATTCTATTGTCTGGAGATGTTCCCGTACCCTTCCGGAAGGATCCATATGGGCCATGTGCGGAACTACGCCATCGGCGATGTGATCGCGCGGTATAAGAGGATGAAGGGCTACAACGTCCTGCACCCCATGGGCTGGGACTCCTTCGGCATGCCGGCCGAGAACGCCGCGATCAAACACGGGGTCCATCCCTCGAAATGGACCTACGAGAATATCGATTACATGAAGACCCAGCTGAAACGGCTCGGTCTCAGCTACGACTGGTCCCGCGAGGTGGCGACCTGCAATCCCTCCTATTACCGCTGGAACCAGTGGTTCTTCATCAAGATGCTCGAAAAAGGGCTTGCCTACAGGAAATCCTCGTACGTGAACTGGTGCCCCTCCTGCGAGACCGTCCTTGCGAACGAGCAGGTGATCGACACGAGGTGCTGGCGCTGCGACAACGTGGTCGTCCAGAAGGAGCTTTTCCAGTGGTTCCTGAAGATCACCCATTATGCCGAGGAACTGCTGAAGGGATGCGGTGAGCTGACCGGCTGGCCGGAGAAGGTCGTGGTGATGCAGAAGAACTGGATAGGCAAGAGCCACGGCGTCGAGGTCGACTTCAGGGTCGACGGCATGGACGAGGTGATACGCATATTCACGACCCGGCCCGATACGCTCTTCGGGGCCACCTTCATCTGCCTTTCCCCTCCCCACCCGGTGAGCAGGAAACTGGTCGCGGACAAGGCCGCGCTCGAGAAGGTGACCGCGCAGTACGGAAAGGTCGACGAGAAGATAGGACTCTTCACCGGGCATTACTGCATAAACCCGATGACAAAGGAGAAGATACCGGTCTATGTGGCCAACTTTGTCCTGATGGAATACGGTACGGGCGCGATCATGTCAGTCCCCGCCCATGACCAGAGGGACTTCGATTTTGCGCAGGAGTACGGGCTGCCGGTGAGAGTGGTCATAGCGCCTGAAGGGGCAGCCCATGGCCAGCCCCCCCTGCAGGAGGCCTATGAAGAGGCCGGTTTTCTGGTCGATTCCGGAGAATTTACCGGGATGCAGAGCGGGGAGGCGAAAGAGAAGATCATAGAATATATCGAGCAGAACGGCCTCGGGAAGAAGGTCGTGAACTACAAGCTCCGGGACTGGGGCATATCGAGGCAGAGATACTGGGGCACGCCGATCCCGGTCGTCTACTGCGAAAAGTGCGGCATCGTCCCCGTGCGCGAGTCCGACCTCCCGGTGATCCTGCCGGAGGACGTGAAATTTACCGGGACCGGAGGGTCTCCTCTGCTTGTCGCAGAATCGTTCCTTAAGACCTCATGTCCGGCCTGCGGGGCCGACGCCCGTCGCGAGACGGATACGATGGATACGTTCGTGGATTCGTCCTGGTATTTCATCGCCTACTGCATGGGGCTGGACCACCTCTCGTTCACGGAAGGCGCTGCCGTTCCTGAACTGAAGTACTGGATGCCTGTGAACCAGTATATCGGAGGGGTGGAGCACGCGGTGCTCCACCTCCTCTATTCCAGGTTCTTCACGAGGGTGATCCGGGACCTCGGCCTGACGGCCGTCAACGAACCTTTCACGAATCTCCTGACGCAGGGGATGGTGATCAGGGACGGGGCGAAGATGTCGAAGTCCAAGGGAAACGTGGTCGACCCCGATTACCTGATAGAAAAATACGGTGCGGATACATCCAGGCTCTTCTCCCTTTTTGCCGCGCCTCCGGAGAAGGACCTGGAGTGGTCCGACAAGGGTGTGGAAGGCGCCTTCAGATTCCTCTCCAGGATCTGGAACCTCTCCTCCAAATTCAGCAAGGAGATCGGGGGAGTATCGTCGTCAGTCGACGGTGCGGAGGTCAGCCCGGCCGGCCGGGGTCTGCTCAGGAAGACCCACCAGACGATCAGGAAGGTGACGAACGATATCGGCCGCGAGCTGCATTTCAATACAGCCATCGCGGCCCTGATGGAGCTTGCCAACGAGATGAACGCCTTCGCACCGGGGGATGAAAAGGATTTCGCGGTATTCCGGTTCGCCCTCGAAAGCATGCTGCTGATGCTTGCCCCATTCACCCCTCACCTGGCCGAGGAGCTCTGGGAGGGAATCGGCTGCAGCGACGCCTGCGTCTCACAGGAGAAATGGCCTGTGTGGGACGAAGAGCTGGCAAAGGACGAAGAGACAGAACTGGTCATCCAGGTCAACGGGAAGATGCGCGGAAAGCTGATGGTGGCGGCAGGTCTTCCGGAGGAACGCCTGAAAGAGACTGCGCTGGGGGATGCGAAGATCATCGAGGCCATCGCCGGAAAGCAGATCAGGAAGGTGATCGTGGTCCAGGGCAGGCTCGTCAATATCGTGGCGGGGTGACGGTGCGGCGCTCCTTCCGAAAATATGGGCGGATTGCGCTGGTCGGGTTGCTCATGGTCCTGGCCGGCTGCGGGTACAGTATGCATCCACAGTCAGCCCTTCCTTTCCATGAGATCGCTGTTGATACCATAGAAAATAGCACAACCGAGCCCGGACTTCAGGACATACTCCACAGGGCACTGGTCGAAGAGTTCATGAGGCAGGGAATAGAGGTGACGCCCTTGTCGAAACGGCGGGTATCCGCGGTGATACGCAGCTTCGATATGCCGAGTCTTTCTGAAAAGAACGATGTCAGCCGGGAATACCGTATCACCGTCAGTGTCGACTTCACGGTCGTCGGCGAAGACGGGCAGAAGACATACCTGAAGAATATCGGGGCCCCTTTCATGAAGCCGTTTGCGGCAGCGGATGACATGGGGAGTCTTCTTGCGGCAAAGAGAATTGCGGAGGAGCAGACCCTTCGGGATGTGGCTGAGCAGTTTATCGGTGCGCTGGTCTATAAATGAGCTTCCGGAATTTTCTCGACGAGGTGAAGAAGGGGCTGCCCGGCCGGAATTATATCCTCTCGTCGTCCGAACCGTTTCTGCATGCGGAGGCCCTGTCTCTCGTGCGGAAGATCATTCCGGAAGAGGAGCTGGATTTTAATTACCAGGCCTTCGACCTTCTGGGGTCAAAGGAGACTATGATACCCTTTGACCATATCCTGGATATCCTCAATGCCGTGCCCTTTTTTACGGGCAGCAAATTCGTGGTCGTCGAAAATATCCAGAAACTCCTGAAAAAAGACCAGAAAAAGCTTGCCGCCTATCTTGCGAACCCCTCTGATTCCGCGAGCCTGATCCTCACCCACGCGGGTCCGGTAAAGAAAGAGTTGAAGGAACTGCTTAAGGGCATGAAGCAGATCCCGCTCGACATTTCGGAGCGGGAGATACCCGCATGGCTCGGCGTGAGGGCCAGGGCAAAAGGCATCGAGCTCTCTGCGGATGCGATCGAGTATCTCATCGGTACGATTGGCACGGACCTCGGCCTTCTTTCATCCGAGGTCGAAAAATGCGGCCTGGTCGGCAAGCCGCGGATCGGGCGTGAGGACATCGCGGGAATCATCGAGGGGAAGCGGACCTACAACGCCTTCGCCCTTATAGATGCGATCAGGGACCGCGATACCGAACGCGCCTTCAGGATCTACAGGGTGCTGCAGGAGACGGAGGAGCCGTACAGCCTGCTGGGTGCGCTGAACTGGCAGTACGCAAGGAATTTTGCGGAAAAAGAATCCCCGAGAGACAGAACGTATTACCGTAATGTCTTCGGGGAACTGAGCAAAGCCGACAAAGAGATAAAGAGTTCGGGGACTCCTTATCCGATGGAACTGCTTCTGGTCAGGCTGTTACAGCTTTCGAAGCAGCGGTGACCCTCTTCGTCAGTCTGGATATCTTGCGTGATGCGTTGTTCTTGTGGATGACACCCTTCGAGGAGGCGCTGCTGATTGTCTTGACAGCCTTGCGGAGCGCCTTTTCGGTCTCCTCGGCATTCTTTCCGGCGACGGCCGCCTCGACGTCCTTCACGACATTCTTTATCTTCGAGCGTACGACCCGGTTGCGGGTGTTTCTCTTCTCGGCCTGGCGGTCCCTCTTGATTGCTGAAAGATTCTTCTTTACCGGTGCTTTTGCTGCCAAATTCTTGTCCTCCTGGAAAAAGTAGTCTTATTTTTTACCATAAAATGGCGCTTTAAAGCAAGTCAGTAGTTGCCGG
>JAKAIE010000043.1 GCA_021814475.1 Nitrospirota bacterium | reverse complement strand
GCCCGTGGTAGACTACCACGTCGATAGGCTGGAGGTGTAAGTGCAGTAATGCATTCAGCTGACCAGTACTAATTGGCCGTGTGTCTTGACCCTTACTTCCCTCTTCCCTCCTGTCGTCAATAGAACAAAATTCCCGATTGTCAAATTAAAAAAAAGGTGTACAATATGAAAAGGGCCGATTGGCCCTTTTTATTATAGGTTCTACGTTACTGCGCAAGGAGTAGTATGAGAGAACGGGACATTTTCGAAGAGATCATAGATATAGGCAAGAGACGGGGAACTCTGACCTACGATGAGATAAACGATGCCCTCCCCTCCGAATTTTTCTCCCCCGATGAACTAGAAGACCTAATGGACCTCCTGCAGGATATGGGAGTCAAGGTCACCGATGCCGACGAAGCAGGAACGGCAGAAGAAGAGCCTGTTGAAGAGGAAGAGATCAGTGAATATGAAAAGACGGAAGATCTCGTCCAGGCGTATTTCCACTCGATGGGCGACATCTCGATCCTTACAAAGGACGAAGAGACCGAGCTCGCAAAGCGTCTCGAGGAGGGAAGGGACATCATAAGCTCGATTGTGGTCGCCCTCCCCCTGTATAAGAAAATCGAGGCCACTTTGGACGTCAAGGAAACAGTGGACGAGCAAATCCAGGAAGAGGTGCAAGAAGAAGAGGACGAGAAGCCGGATGAGGCCTTCATCCTCTCACTGAAGATGCTCGATGATCTCATGAAGAAAATTGAGGCAACCGACCGCAAAACATCGAAGTACGGATCCCTGAAGGATATCAAGCGTCTCATTACCGACCGCAGGAAAAAGAACGGCAATCCTCTGAAACTCGCGACTCTGGAGAAGGAAGTGAAGGCGGAATACCGGCGTGTTGAGACCGAGGTCGGCATAAGGATAGAAGATCTCAAGATCAAATGGGATAAAATTACGAACGCCAGAACTCTGGTCACGGATGCGAAGAATGAGTTGATTACCCGTAACCTCAGGCTGGTCGTCAATATCGCCAAGAACTATGTTGGCAGGGGGCTTCCGCTGCTGGACCTTATACAGGAAGGCAATATTGGGCTGATGAAGGCGGTTGACAAGTTCAAATATGAAAAAGGATTCAAATTTTCGACCTATGCCACATGGTGGATACGCCAGGCGATCACGAGGGCTCTGATCGACCAGACAAAGACGATCAGGGTCCCTGTCCATATGATGGAATTCTACAATCGCGTCACAAAAGCCTCCCGCGAGCTGACCCAGCAATTGGGACGCGAACCTAGCAACGAGGAGATCGCAAAGAAGCTGGTGGTACCGACGAGGAAGGTCGAGGAGGTCTTCAGGGCCATCCAGGATCCGATAGCGCTTCAGACCCCTGTGGGAGATGAGGATACCGAGCTGGAAGATTTTATCGGGGATAAGAATAGTCCATCACCCTATTCAGACGCTGAACGGAACGAGATATCAGAGCAGATTCTGATGATCCTGAAGACATTGACAGAAAAAGAGCAGAAGGTGATAAGGATGAGGTTCGGCATCGGCGTCGAAAGGGATCACACACTCGAAGAGGTGGGGAGACACCTTTCGATCACCCGGGAGAGGGTCCGCCAGATTGAGGCAAAGGCCCTCAGAAAATTAAAGCACCCCAGCAGACTCCGCGCCCTTAAGGTCCTCACCTCGGCGTAACTACCCGCAGCTGACCGAAATCACTCAGCCTTGACGAACACATTGCCTGCCGCAACAGGGCTTGAAAAGGAGCGGATGATTGCGGTAGAGGTTCTTGCACGCGAATTGATTATTTGTATTCTGCTGTTTGGTATCGTGTGCTTGCCGACAATCAGCGTCTGCAGTACATCGCCGATCTCTATCCCGTCATCCTGGCCCTTATCGATATAGACGATCTCAGCGTTGCCGTTCAATATTTTAAGATTCTGTGAGGCAACCACCGTTCCACGGATGTTCGGCTTCCTGAACTCACCGGTCGTTATAGGAGGATTGATCTCATAATAGGTATCGAGAATATCGCCGCTCTGGACATCGTCAAACATCTGGACGATACGCGCCTCCGTCTCCCCATAACTGAACTTGCTGATTTCAGCAACACCCCTGATTTGGACAACATAGCCGAGTGTCTTTCCGGACAAGGGATGCCGCACGCGTGCCCCCTGTCTGATGATATAGAATCTGTCACCGATTCTTACGGGATCATTCATCCGGACATATATAGTATCGTTGTTCCCGAAAAGCAGCTTGTTCTCGGGCGAGCCGTCAATTCTTCCAACTCCGTTGACTGAATCCGCTATATAGCCGCTCGCCATGAGGGCCTCCCTGCCGACCAGCGGCGTGAGCGGAATGCGCTCAGGCTCGTGGGTGGCAGCCGGTGCAGGCGAAACCACAGCACGTGCGGGCTCCCCGGACCCCGCAGGCGCTGTCTTTTCCCCTGATGCAACCGGTTCCGCCTGCCTTTCCTTCTGAAGGAGATAAAGCGGTATGCGGATTGTTTGTCCCGGGAATATCCTGTCCGGGTTTGAGACTTCAGGGTTCTCCTTCCATATCTTGGGCCAGAGAAACGTATCTTTCAGTTCACCTCCGGATATGCCCCAGAGAGTATCCCCGCCGCGGACCTTATACTCGATAACATCCGACGACCGCGCCGATGCAAAAGAAGGCACAACTAAGGCCAGCAATAAAAACGAATATAGTACTCCCCGGTAGCGCATAAGCATCTCCTTCACTAATAAATTACCTACCTAAAAAATAACCGACACGACCGAAACTGTCAAGCTTATTATAGACGCTATTTGACATCTCTGTCAGTAAACAACGATAATTCACTTATGCAGCGCTACAACTCCTTCGGCCCTTTCATGAGAAAACACTTCGGAACCACTGTCTATAAAGTGAATGTGGATGCGGGATTTACGTGTCCGAACCGGGACGGGACACTGGGGGTTACCGGCTGTATTTACTGCAATAACGACAGCTTCAGGCCGAATTCCTGCAAGCCGACTCTCTCGATCACCGAGCAGGTAAATAACGGCATATATCATACAAGGAAAAGATATAAAGCGGGAAAGTTCCTGGTATATTTCCAGGCGTACACGAATACCTATGCCCCTCTGGCACAGCTCGAAAGACTCTATCACGAGGCTCTCCGTCATCCCGATGTGATCGGGCTTGCGATTGGCACACGCCCCGACGCTGTTGATGAAGATAAGATTGCGATGCTCGAGGAGCTTGCCTCCCGGTATTTTATTCTCGTGGAATATGGCCTCCAGTCGATCTATGACAAAAGCCTCGAATTCATCAACCGGGGCCACGACTACAAGACCTTTCTAGCAGCCCTGGAGATGACAAAGGGTCGGAATATCCATATAGGTACGCACCTCATCGTCGGCTTTCCGACCGAGTCCCGCGAGGAGATGCTGGCGATGGCAGAGGGGGTATCGGCGCTGCCGGTCCGCTTCCTGAAGGTTCACCAGCTCCAGATCGTACGTGACACACCCCTGGCCGAGTCGTATGGGGAAAAGACCTTCCATACGTTCGGCTATCAGGAATACCTAGATTTTATAGTTGATTTTATCGAGCGGACATCTCCGGATATAGTTTTCCAGAGGCTTTTTGCCACTGCGCCTGACGATATCCTGATCGCGCCCCAGTGGGGTAAGAGCAGGCACCAGATACTCCATGACATAGAAAAAAATCTGGTCGCACGGGACGTCTGGCAGGGTAAGAAATTCGCCATGGCCACGACAAAGTAGAAGGATTCCCGCATCGCCGGTTTTCTGATCATGGTATCAGATAAGGTATGGGATGCCGGACAGGTTGCGCTTTATGAGTCTTTATAGACCAGTAGTTCCTCAGGTGCTTTGCGTTTTGTCGGCCTGGGCTGCTCATCGGGATACCCGATCGCAAGCACAGCCATGAGGTCGAGGCTATCCAGCAGATGAAGCAACGACCTGATCTCTGCGCCGCTCCTGATTATCTCTCCCAGCCACACTGCGCCAAGACCGAGAGAATGGGCCTCAAGAAGCATATTCTGCAGGCACGCCCCGATCGCCTGGATATCTTTTTCCCTGTGGTAACTCTTCTCGGTATCGAGGAAAACGGGGATGAGAACCTGACTAGCAAGGACAACCTTTGAATAGTGGGTAAGTTTTGATATCGCCGTGACCGTCTCGCGGTTCGTGACGACCGCAAAACGCCAGGGCTGGTTATTCAGGCCGGAGGGTGCCCATCTTCCTGCTTCAAGGATCTTCTCTATCAGCTCCTCGGGCACTGGATCTGCGCTGAATTTTCGAACGCTCCGGCGGGACCTGATTACATCCAGGAGATCCATCCGGAGGCTATTTGAACCGCTCGCTGAGCTTGCGGACGGCAAGGATGAATGTTTTCAGTCCCTCGCCAGAGGTGACATCAACCCCCTGGCTGATCAGATCCTGGCGCAGCTGTTCCAACTCTTCGCTGTAGATCTTATCGATCTCTTCCGCAGTCCTTGACAGGAAGGCCTTTTCCCCGCTGCAGGGATGGCCGCCGCCATGTTCATGATCATCTGACATATCTGAAATTATAGCATTGATGCGGTACGCCGATCCATGGATATGACCCGTAATTATTGATCTATATCATACCTTTGGCATGAAGAATCTCTTATACTCAATATATAAAACGTGAACAGGAGGAACACATGGCTATAAGGAACATAATCGAAATCGATGAGGAAAAATGTAACGGCTGCGGCAACTGCGTGACCGATTGTGCGGAGGCTGCCCTGCAGATCGTGAACGGCAAGGCGAAGCTCGTAAAGGAGATCTACTGCGACGGTCTGGGTGCATGTCTCGGGGGCTGCCCGACAGGGGCACTGAAGATTGTGCAGAGGGATTCCGATCCCTTTGACGAGCATGCTACAGAAAAGCATATGGCGGAGCTAAAAAAGGTGAAGGAGATACCCCGGGGATGTCCCGGAACGAAGAGCATGGACTTTTCCGGCCAGCACGAGCAGGATGCGGGCGGGTCAGGAGTCGCGGAGACGAAGCCGGAACTGACGAACTGGCCGGTGCAGCTGAAGCTGATCGCAACCACCGCGCCGTATCTGAATAATGCCGATCTGCTCCTGGCTGCCGACTGTACCGCCTTTTCGGCTATAAATTTCCATGGCAGATTCATCAGGGGCAAAAAAGTGATCATCGGATGTCCGAAGCTCGACGATTCTCAGGCCTATTTCGAGAAGCTGACAGAGATCTTCAGGCTGAATGAGATAAAGAGTCTTACGGTCGTGAGGATGGAGGTACCCTGCTGCGGAGGACTGTCCTTTATCGCGAAGAAGGCTGTCGAAGCCTCCGGCAGGGAGATTCCCTATAATGAGGTTGTCATAGGGATCAAGGGAGAAATAAAAAGCGAGGGCATGACTCCGCTGATCCCGAAACTGCAGACCATTTCCTGATTTTTCCGGTTGCTGTACGGCTGACCTCTGCCGGCCGCCCGTACAGCAACCGTACAGCACTTTTCTTGCAAACTCCTGCAGAATTATAGTAAAATTCTTCTCTAATCTTCACAGTGCCGAAGTGGTGGAACTGGTAGACACGCACGTTTGAGGGGCGTGTGGAGCAATCCATGCGGGTTCGAGTCCCGCCTTCGGCACCATTTCCCTCTTTTTAAATCAAACAGTCAGCTTTCCGAAATCTTAAAGAACCTCAGGCAGACCGTGAACAGTTATTTTAATTCATACCTTTGATTCACAGTTGCCTGTGTCTGTTTATATCCTACTCTGGCCATTCTCCAACTTCCGATTTAATGAGTCTTTCCACTACCCCGGGGCTCAGCCCCGCGGGCTGTGACTTGCCCTCTGCATCATGATGTGGTATCTATGAAGGACGGGAGACAGCGGATATCATTAATGAGGGGGGCGTCATGTTTAACCTTGAAAATACGTCTATCCGATGGAAGACTGCGATACCGATTATTCTGGTCATATCCGTTGGGGTCCTGCTGACTGTGATCATCACAGGCCTCAAGACAAGGGAGATAGTCCTCGATGAACTTAAACAATCCTCCATGCTGCGGGTTCGTGACACTGTCTTGAACTCCCTTGTGGCGATGATGATGGCCGGTGACTACCAAAAAGCGAGGGGACAGTTCATCGCCCAGATGAGAAAAACCTCGGATGTGGAGGTCTTCAGGGCTTCGGCAGTGGAAAAGGATTTCGGGAGAAACGGTTCACGGGAAATGACCCCGGCTGAGAAGGAAGTCATCACAAAAGGCATCGAAAAAATCCTGATCAACGGGGAGTATGTGACGGGGATATTTCCCTATATCGCGATGAGGGACTTCATGGGGGTTAACTGCCTCTCCTGTCATCAGGTCCGTGAGGGGGATGTTCTGGGGGCGGTCAGTGTTACAGTATCGATAAAGGAATCGATCGGCAGGATCAGGTCTCTGCAGCAGCTGTATCTTGCCCTCGGCCTGGCAGGTATCGCCGCGACGATTTTTATCGTACTTGTCGTCGTACGGTATACACACATGCCGCTTGTGCGGCTGGCCGAAGACCTCAAGGATGCGACGACCAAGCATACGGAGCTGGTCCTTTCGTACTCAGGGAGGGACGAGGTCGCCAGGGTCGCGCAGAACGTCGCCAGGGCCATGCAGTATTTCAATGCGATGATCAATGACATAATGATCAGCACGAGCAAGATACTGCCGGTCGTCGATATCCTGAAGTCGATGGTAGAAAAGACGAACCTCGGTGCCAGGAAACAATCGGACCAGGCTGCCGGGATAGCCACCGCATCCGAGGAGATGAGCAATACCATCACCGACATCGCGAAGAACGCTTCCTCCGCGGCAGAAACCTCTGCGAGCGCCTGGGAGGCGGCCGTAGACGGGAAGGAGGTGGCCATGGGCGCCGTTGACACTGTGAACCGGGTGAACGCTTCTACCACAGAACTTACCGCGGCTATCGGATCCCTTAACGGGCGGGTCGGAGAGATAGGGGATATTACGGTCGTGATAAAGGAGATCGCGGATCAGACGAACCTGCTTGCCCTGAACGCTGCCATAGAGGCTGCACGGGCGGGCGAGCAGGGGAGGGGTTTTGCTGTCGTAGCCGATGAGGTGCGCAAACTGGCGGAGAGGACGATCAAGGCCACGGCCGAGATCTCGGCGAGAATCGAGGGAGTGCAATCGGAGTCAGGCAGGACAATGGCATCCATGGGAGAGGCCTCCGGGCGGGTTACCCAGGCTACGCAGGACATCAGCCGGGTCGGCAGCTCGCTTGAGACTATTGTCTCCTCTGTCCGGCAGGTGCAGGACCAGATTACCATGATAGCCACATCCGTAGAGCAGCAGTCGGCCACCTCGGAAGAGGTTTCGAGAAACATACAGTCGACTTCGGCCATTGCAAAGGAGATCGAGGCCCTCTCCGCTACTGTGCAGAACGAGGTTGAAAAGCTCTCTTCGTTTGCCGACGAGATGCGGGCGACGACTGCGGGTATCAAGACAAAGGGCGGAGCGATAGTGATGCTGGAGCTTGCAAAAAACGACCACCATGGCTTTGTCAACAGGATCTGGTCGTGCATACGCGGGGAGGTTACGGTTGATATTGCCGGGTTGCCTGATCATCATTCATGCAGGTTTGGGAAGTGGTACGACAAGGAAGGCGGTGAGATCTGCGGAACCATCCCGGGCTTCGGGGAGATCGCTCCCCCCCACGAAAAAATACACCGCCTGGCGAAGGATGCGCTGGCAGCATATCATCGTGGCGACATGGCCAATGCCGAGCAGATCCTGGAGCAGATGAGGGGTCTATCCCGGGAGATTGTCCGTCTTATTGACGCCGTAAAGAAAGAGTGCGCATAGTTCCGTTTATTGGCAGAACAGTTTTCCACGAGTGTAATCAGGACAAAATGAATTAGCTCTTGACAGCTGCAGGAAAAAGGAGTACCTTTTAGTCAAGGAGTAAGGATGAAGCACAGGCAGCAAAGGTGGTCTTGCTCCTCTTTACACGGTGTCTCAGGAAACAACAAGGCAGCAATGCAGTTGTGAGATGATTAATCTCGAAGAGACCAAGGTAGAGGGGACCAACAAGCCCACCTTTTTTTGTGCCTTTTTCCCCGTAGTTGGCCGTCCGGAACCTGGACCGGGGGCAGGCATCAGCCTCCCCCCGAGGATGTCTTTATTTGCATTTTTTGCAGGTAGAAATTCCCAGCAGACTGTACGGAGGGCACCACCCGATAAGACCTGTGATCAGCGGTACGATTCCCAGGTAAGCCCACGCTGATTTCGGGCCCACGAAGGCCAGAGAGAGGATCCCGAGCCCGACGATTATCCTTATGATGCGGTCTATACTTCCCACGTTCTTTTTCATGTCAAAAACTCCTCCTTTTGATGTACTCTTCAGATCTAGTATATACGGCCGAAGGGGCCGTGTCAGTGACTAAGTCACAAATCCGAAATCATGTCAGGCGAACGTGGATTAGGTTGCGCGAAAGCCTGACGATCCCCTTTCTTTCAAAGTCCTTCAGTATGCGGCTGACCACCTCGCGTGAGGTGCCGAGATCATTTGCAATCTCCTGGTGGGTAGAGGCGAGTTCTCCCTTCGTCTGTTTCCGGTCAAGGTAGTCCAGGAGACGCTCGTCCATTTTTCCGAAAGCCACCTCTTCGATGAGCGTCATTACGGAAGAGAGCCTTTGGCTGAGAATCCTGAAAACAAAGTCCCGCATTTCTGCATGGGCGGCGATCAGCCGTCGGAACTCTCCGGCCGGGACCAGAAGCAGTTCCCCCCCGACAGTCGAGACTGCGTGCGCGGGATAGGGCAATCCGGAGAGAATGCATGAGGCATTCAGGATACAGGTTTCACCTGCATGGATATCATAGAGAGTTATCTCGCGGCCCGCCTCCCCTGCCTTGAAGACGCGAAGTTCACCTGAAAGGAGAAAGGCTATCGACGGACAGAAGTCTCCTTCGGTATACATCGTCAGGTCAGCCGGGAACGAGTCATGCCGCGCGGCGGCAAGGAAATCTGTCACCATGTCGCCGGAGGCGCTCCGGAATACCGGGAACGCCCCGAGAAATCGCTCCTGCATCGCTGTCGCCATGTATCCATAGTATCATATCCCTTCCTGTTTTATGCGGGGTATCCTTGCTGAAAGATCGCCGGATAGTGCAAAATATCCGGAAAACAAATCAGGAGATAATGTGGCGGTTCGTGTAGGTGTTATCGGCGTCGGGTACCTCGGAAAACACCATGCAAGGATTTTTTCAGGACTCGAAGACGTTGAACTTGTCGGCGTCGCTGATATCAATGAGACTGCAGCGTCCGGTATCGCACAGACGTACAACTGCAGGGCGTTTTCGGATTATGCGGAGATGATCGGTCTTTGTGATGCGGTCAGTATCGTCACGCCGACGACGACGCACCACGCGGTGGCGATGGACTGCATTTCCGCGGGCAAGGACCTGCTGATAGAAAAACCGATTACCGCCGGTATAGACGAGGCCCGTGAGGTTGTCGCGGCGGCGGAGCGGGGAAAACTCATTCTGCAGGTCGGACATCTCGAGAGGTACAACCCGGGCGTCATTGCAGCGGCGGGCATGATCACTGCCCCCCGTTTTATAGAGTCCGAACGACTTTCTCCCTTTATGGGCAGGGCCGGGGACGTCGACGTGACACTCGATCTGATGATCCATGATATCGATATCGTATTGAGCCTGGTGGATTCGAGGCTCAGCAGGATGAGCGCGATCGGCGAAAGCGTGATCACTGAGCGGATCGATGTGGCGAAGGCCTGGCTTGAGTTCGAAAACGGCTGCAAGGCGCTCATTACCGCCAGCAGGCTGTCACCGGAGAAGGTGCGGACCCTCAGGGTTTTCCAGCGGGACGCCTACATTTCTATAGATTATCAGAAGCAGGAACTGCGCCGCTTCCGGAGAAAAGGGACTGAGATCACCTCGGAGGTGATACAGCCCGAAAACCGGGAGCCCCTGAAGGAAGAACTGCAGGATTTTATCGGCTGCGTCAGGTACAGAAGGAAACCGGCCGTATCAGGTACCGAGGCGATGAATGCCCTCGATGTGGCGCTGAAGATAACGGATATGCTGAAGGACTGACAGTGATTATGAGCGTGAATGGAGATGGAGTAATATGATACCGATGGTTGACCTCAAGCGGCAGTTTAATGACATCAAGGACGAAATCTGTGCAGTTATCACCGAGGTCCTCGAGAGTTCGCAGTATATCCTGGGGCCGAAGGTGGTGGAACTGGAAAAACAGATCGCCGCGTACCACGGTGTCCGCGATGCCGTCGGTGTCGCCTCGGGCACCGATGCGCTGCACCTTGCAGTTGAGGCCCTCGGAATAGGCGAAGGGGATGAGGTGATTACCACGCCGTTCACCTTCTTTGCCACGGCAGAGGCGATCATGTATACCGGTGCGACCCCCGTCTTTGTGGACATCGAGCCGGATACCATGAACATCGACCCGATCGAGATCGAAAAAAAGATCACCGAGAGGACTAGGGCGATCATGCCGGTGCATATTTTCGGTCATCCGGCGGACATGGACCGGATCGGTTCTCTGGCGAAGAAATATGATCTGAAGGTGATCGAGGACTGCGCCCAGTCTTTCGGTGCGGAATTCAACGGGAAGAAGACGGGGAGTTTCGGAGACGCCGGATGCTTCAGTTTTTATCCGAGCAAAAACCTCGGGGCGTATGGCGACGGCGGCATGATCCTCCTCGATGATTCCGCGGTGACCGCCGACATCAGGAAGCTCAGGAACCACGGGTCCAGGGGTATGTACCGCCATGAGTGCGTCGGATTCAACAGCAGGCTTGACGAGATCCAGGCAGCCATACTACTCGTGAAATTCAGGCGGATCGATGCGTATAACGACCTGAGAAGGCAGAAGGCCGCACTGTATAACGAGCTTCTTACCGGGGATATCGAACTCCCGGTGGAGCGGCCCGGCTGCAGGCATGTGTACCATCAGTACACCATCAGAACTGACAACAGGGAGAAGGTCCAGAAGGTCCTGCAGGAGAATGGGGCCTCCTCCGTGGTTTATTACCCGGTCCCCGTCCATCTACAGGAGGCTGTCAGCATTCTCGGATACAAAAAGGGAGACCTCCCCGTTGCGGAAGCGGCCGCAGAGAAGGTCCTCTCCCTGCCGGTCTACCCGGAGCTCGAAGAATCCTCTATCAGGGAGATAGCCGAAATAATCAATCATGCCTGAAACGGTCATGATCGTTGCCGGCGAGACCTCGGGAGAACTGTATGGGGCGCTGCTGGCATCCTCCCTGAAGAGAATGTCACCGGGAGTGAAGATCATCGGCATCGGAGGGGAACGGATGCGGGAGGCGGGGGTTAGGCTCATCGCCGGGGTGGCCGGGGCGTTCGGGATCGCCGAGGCGGTCTCTGCGATCAGGAGCCTCAGAAAGACGTTTCACGCCGCGCTGGATGCATTCAATGCGGAGAGGCCGTCGGTACTCGTGCTGATCGATTATCCCGACTTCAACCTCAAACTGGCCGAAAAGGCGAAGCAGCAGAACATCAGGGTCCTCTACTATGTCAGCCCCCAGGTCTGGGCCTGGAGGAAGAACCGGATTTATAAGATCGCGCGCCTTGTCGACAGGATGGCTGTTATCCTGCCTTTCGAGGTGGATATATACAGAGAAACGGGCCTGGCCTGCGAGTTCGTCGGTCACCCGGTGCTCGACGAGATCGAAGGTATCGGGACCGACAGGGCAGAGCTGAAGAAGGCGCTTGGTCTTCTTCCCGGGTCCCCCCTGCTTTCACTCCTGCCGGGAAGCCGTGCACATGAAATCGAAAAACTCCTGCCGGTCATGACGGAGGTCCTAGGCACGGTGCGATCGGAGTTCAGGGAGTTTCAGTTCTGCATGCCCTTTGCCCCCAATACCGATCTGGACCGTTATGGTCCTCAGATAGAAGCACTCAGGAAACGGGGGGTTGTGGTCAGCAGGGGAAACTCTCTGCAGGTCCTCGCCGCCTCCGATCTCGCAGTTGTCGCCTCTGGCACCGCGACACTCCAGGCGGGGCTTCTCGGTCTGCCGATCGTGGTGATCTACAAGGTTTCCCCCCTGACCTACCTGATAGGGAAGATGCTTATCCGGGGCAAGTACATTACCCTGTCGAATATACTCTCGGGCCGTGAGGTCGTGAAGGAGTTTCTGCAGGACCGCGCCTCTGCGTCCAATGTGGTGGCTGAACTCCGGAGAATTATCACGGATGATGCCTACAGAACGCAGATGGTCGGGGCCTGCAGAGAGGTGCGTGCGCTGTTCAGCGGCAGACACGCCTCCGACAGGGTTGCAGAGATGGTATTCGAGCTGGCCGGATGGAAGAGACAGACGTCGTCATGAAGACGGGCCTGGCAGATGTATTATATCTATAGTCTGCTGTATTCCCTTGCCGCATGTATCCTCCTGATTCCGCAGTACCTCAAACGGCCGGCAGGGCTTCGGGGGAGATGGCTCAGGGAAAAGTTCGGGCTGGTTTCGGGCCTCGCCGATGCCGGCGGGAAAAGGCCTTTCTGGATCCACGCGGTCTCGGTAGGCGAGGTGACCGCAGCGATCCCCTTCCTGGAGAAAATGCAGGACGCGTATCCGGAGAGGCCGTTAGTCCTTTCGACGATGACCGATACAGGGCAGAAGCTCGCACTGGCGAAGGTCCCCGAAGGGGTCCGTGTCATCTATATGCCGTTTGACAGTGTATGCGTCATGAGGCGTTTCCTCGACAGACTGGCCCCCGCACTTTTCGTGGTCGTCGAGACGGAGATCTGGCCAAATGTCATCCGCCTTGCCCACGATAAGGGGATCCCGGTGATCATGGTGAACGGGAGGATCTCCTGGAGGTCCTTCAGGGGATACCGGAGGATCAGGGGTTTCATGAAAAAGGTTCTCGGTTCAGTAACACTCTTCCTCATGCAGACCGCCGACGATGCAGAACGCATACGTCTCCTGGGTGCAGCCGCAGATAAGGTCTTCGTATCCGGCAGTTTCAAGTTCGATATCCCGGACCTTCGGGAAATCCCCTCCTGGGCCTCAGGAATAGAAGGCCCCGTCATCGTGGCGGGCAGCACCCATGCTGGCGAGGAGGTCCTGATGATTGAAGCCCTGAAGCGGAACCTTGGACAAATTCCCTCTCTGAAGCTCGTCCTTGCCCCGCGGCATCCCGAACGGTTCCAGGAGGCGGAAGATGCGGTGAGAGCGAGCGGACTGAGCTATATCAGAAGAACGGACATCTGCGACAGGGAAAGGCCTTTCGTATTGGACCGGAATGTGGTAATCCTCGACAGTATCGGCGAATTGTCGGCGGTGTACGGCAGCGCTGATATAGCGGTCATCGGCAAGAGTTTCCTGTCTGAGGGCGGCCAGAATCCCCTTGAGCCTGCCATGTGGGGCAAGGCGATCATCTGCGGTCCGCACATGGAGAACTTCCCTTTCATCGCCGAGTTTTATCGGGAGGGTGCCGCCTTCGAGGTGCCGACGGAAGGTCTTGCGGAAAAGATCGGTGAACTCCTGCGCGATGCCAAAAAGGGAGAGGCTGCAGGTCAGAAGGCCCGGGCCCTCTATATGAGAAACGCCGGTGCGGTCGGGCGCGTCGTCGAGACCCTCAAAAAATATATCCGGTGATCAGGACTGGCCAGCACGCTCCCTACGCCGGACCGACTACCACTGCTGGATGACCCGCCGGATCTCTCTTTCCCTCTCCATGACATAGAGCCGGATCTTCTTGCCGTCCTCCTGGTGGGGAAAGAGTTCGAGCCCGTAAAAGGTGCCGCCCTGGGCAAGACGTGATCCGGTCTTTGCGTACTTTGAAGGCAGTCCGTCCTTGCGTTCACTTTTATAGACGAGGACCGAATCCGACAGGATGGTATTGTCGCCGTTGATGGGGAGGGTGATGCAGCAGATGAATTTCTCCTCGAGGTCCAGCAAAATGGGTGAAATGAACCCGATGCCCCCTTCGGAGATATCCTTGATCGTAAAGGGAAGTGTCCCGAAATGGGCCGTTCTGATGTAGATCAGCGCGGGGGCCTTCGCCGACGGTTCAACCCTCAGGAACCTTCTGGGAAAGGAATTGAGGTCATTCGGCAGCGATGCGGTGATGACTGATTTTTCATTGACAGAGCCATGGAAGGTTATATCCTGAATCAGACATCCGTAAGTGACGCCCCCGATCTCGAAGGTTGCGTGACAGACAAGTGCCTGCCTGAGGAAGACCAGGAGCCGGTATGGAGAAAAGCGGCCGAGCGTGACGCGTGAGGTGCCGTGGATGTTTTCCACATAGCAGAGGCCTTTGCCGGTGATGATATGCCCTGTCTCCTCCTCCATCGGAAATGACAGGATGATCGGCAGACTCTTTTCATGCAGATACTGGAACGCTTCGACCGGTTTCATGGCAACCTGCATATTCTAGAATATTTTTCCGCTTTTTGCATCTGCAGGATGTTTATTTTACTTCCGTGTGATAGGATATCTCCCATATTCGCTTGTCGGGAAGGAGACGGTATGGCAGAGGCATGGCACGAAGGGCTTCCGGATGATGCGTTCATGTCCGAGGCCGACAGGGTGTATATGGCCGAGATCAATCGGGTCAGGGAAGGCCTCGCCAGCGGGCTCGCTTTTGAAGAGGCCGCCGCGCTGATCCAGGAGCAGGATGAAGGGGTGAAGGCTGCGATAAAGGACGATGTACTGAAGATCCTGATCGCCGAAGAGCATTTTGCGAAGGGGGTTCCCCTGGACGAACTGGCGTTGCGGCTTGCACTTCCCGGGGCCATACTCGAAACTGCAAAAAAAAGCATGCTCGAGGAGGTCGTCGGAGACGGTTCGATGAGAGACTATCTTCAGGGGCTTGATAACGATGAGCCGGGCAGGGTCGACGCGTAACCGTACGGGACAAAACCCCTCTGCGGAGTTCATGGTGAGGCGTATTGCAGGGGATAGCGTGAACGGGGGTTCCTGTCTGCCCAATTTGTCTTGACACGAAGCAAAGAGGTATAATCAACTTCAGCATGAAGGCTTGTTTTTCCTTATTGGCAGTCACTTTTTTCCTTTTGCCGGCACTCTCCCACGCAAATATACTTGTAGGCGGCGACAGTGTGTATACGGTCAGAAAGGGGGATTCGATGGAGTTGATAGGTGCGCGCCTTGGCATAAGCTGGAAGCGGATCATGAGAGAAAACAGGCTCGATCCCCAGAAACCGCTGAAAAAGGGGATGACGCTGAGGGTTAATACCCGGCGGATCGTTCCCACGGTCCTTGACAATGGCATTATAGTCAATATCCCCGACAAGACCCTGTATTTTATGAAGGATGGTCAGGTTGAATCTTTGTTTCCAGTGGCCCTCGGCATGGTTCCCCAAAAAGATTCTTCCGACTGGACCACCCCTCTCGGGAAATTCAGGGTTCTTATGAAGCAGAAGCATCCCTCCTGGTATGTACCGAAATCCATACAGGCGAAGATGGAGGAGGAGGGCAAGCCGGTCGAGTCGATCGTTTCTCCGGGCCCTGACAACCCTCTTGGGCGCTATGCAATCAAGACGTCCCTCCCCGGCATACTGATCCACGAGACGATCAGTCCCTGGTCAGTATTTCACTTCAGAAGTCACGGATGCATCAGGGTTATGCCCGAGCATATGGAGGGTTTTTTTGGGAAAGTTGCGGTCAATACTCCCGGGCAGGTGATCTACAAACCGATCAAGATTGCGCTCTCGGAAGAAGGACGGATATTTATAGAGATACACGGAGACCCCTATAAGAAGGTGAGGGATCTCAAGGCTGCAGTCAAGGCGGAGGTCGATCAATACGGCCTGTCCGACAGTGTTGACTGGCAGAAGATAGGGGAGGCGATGAAGGAAAAGAGCGGCATCCCCCTGGATATCACTGCGGATCACAATAAGACCTATCAATCAAGGAGAGAGTTACATGGGCAGAGAAGAACAGATTAAGACGAAGATTTTCCAGTCGGCGATAGACTATGTGCGTGAAAAACATCCGGAGGCGATAGACCGCGCGTATGCCTACTTCTGGGACGAGCAGCAGCCTGACGAGTTCATCGGGGGGGTGGCGCTTGAACTGGGGTTCATCAATTTCGAGGATTGGCTGATATTCGACTTCAAGGCTAACGAAGAAAAAGATTCATTCCTCACGATCTACAGCAGGGAGGCGCAGGGACTCGGCGCTGACGAGCTTTCGGTGGTCGACAGAATCAAGGGGTCGATCCTGAGCCTTTACGAAGTGACATCGGTCGCCCGCGACAAGAGGGTGCTGCTGAAGGACCTCCTCCTGGGGGAAGAGATCTCCCTGAGGGATAAGAGCCTGACAAAGGGGCTTAAAAAAGGGGATATCTTTGCCACGCGGCTCCTCGAACTGGACGGCAATCCGGTGATGAGCGGCTGCGTCTATCCTTTCAGCGCGGAGCAGAAGAAGTCGGTCCTGGCGAAGATCGATAAACAGTTCAGCCGCTATGCCAGGAATGTGAAGAAGGACGGTACCATGAAAGAATATCTGAAGGACTACGGCGATGTCTTCAACATTATATGGATGAATTTTATCGCCGATCCTCTGATGGAAGACGGAGAACCTGCAGAATTTGGCGGGAATTAATATCAGCTGGGCCGTCTCCCCGCGGGCAGCAGAAGGGTTTGTGATATAATGCAACGGTCATGAATATCGGAAAACTGGTGAAAAAGGAAGTTGCTTCGTTGCGTGCATACAGCGCGAAGGAGATCGCCTGCAGGGTAAAGCTCGACGCCAATGAGAGCCCGTACGGGTTCGAGACTGCGCTAGATGCGGCTCTGGCGGTGAAGACGAACAGGTACCCGGATCCCGAGGCGAAAGCCCTGAAGAAAGTGCTTGCGCGGGATTGCCGGGTCATGCCGGAGAACATCCTCCTCGGAAACGGCTCCGACGAACTCATCTGCTACCTGATCGAGACCTTCGGGGGCCCCGTGCTCTATCCTGTCCCGACTTTTTCGATGTACGGGATCATCGCCCAGGCCCTGGGAGAGCAGAAGGTTGAGGTGCCTCTCGATGCCGCCTTCGATCTCGACGGACCGGCAATGCTCTCGGCGGTCAGGCGCGCAAGGCCAAAGCTCACATTCCTGAGCAGTCCGAATAATCCCACCGGCAACTGCTTTTCCTCAGAGAGGATATTGCCCCTGATCGAAGCGACGAAAGGCCTTGTGGTCGTCGATGAGGCATACCAGCCCTTTGCGAGCGAAAGGGGTTTTCTCCCCCTGCTGAAGGACTATCCGAATCTCATCATCCTGAGGACGCTCAGCAAGACAGGCCTTGCAGCCCTGAGGCTTGGGTATATGATCGCCTCTCCCGATATCGTCGAACAGGTGAACAAGGTCCGGCTTCCCTTCAATGTCAATGCCCTTACACAGGCGGTTGCTGTGAAGGCCCTTCAGGAGAGAAAGAAACTGAAAGAGTCGGTAAATAAGCTTGTGGCTGAACGGGACCGGCTTTACGGAGAGATGGAGAGGATGGCCAGGGTCACCCCCTTTCTGTCCGAGGCTAATTTTATTCTCTTCAGGGTCCACGATCCTGAGGCTGTCTATGACGGGCTCCTCAGGAAAGGGGTCCTCGTAAGGAACATGAACGACGCGGCAGCCGGGTGCCTAAGGGTTACTGTCGGGACACCTGAGGACAATAGTGCCTTTCTCTCGGCGCTCGGGAAAGTACTGGAGTCAACAAAACGGAGGGTGCAATGAGAAAAGGCAGGCTTGAGAGAAAGACGAAGGAGACGGATATCCTTGTCGAGCTCAACCTCGACGGAACCGGGAAGTATACTATCGACACCTCGGTCCCTTTTCTCGACCATATGCTCACGCTCATGGGCAAGCATGGGCTCTTCGACCTGAAGGTGAAGGCAAAAGGGGATGTGGAGATCGACGACCACCATACGGTTGAAGATACAGGTATAGCCCTCGGGAAGGCGCTGAAACAGGCCCTCGGGGATATGAAGGGCATTACGCGATACGGGCAGGCGTCGGTGCCCATGGATGAGACCCTCGCTTCGGTCTGCCTCGATATCAGCGGAAGGTCCTATCTCGTCTACAAGGTGGAGTTCCCGAAGAAGTCCAGGCTCAGGGCGTTCGACCCCGACCTGATCGAAGACTTTATGCAGGCCTTTGCCGCCAATGCCGGCATCACGCTGCATGTCGGGGTCGCCTACGGGAGGAATACGCATCATATCATCGAGGCGATATTCAAGGCCCTCGGCAGGGCCCTGAGGCAGGCGGTCACAATCGATCCCCGGGTGAAGGGTGTGCCCTCCACGAAGGGGAAAATATAGGCTGCAGCGGAAGATGGACGGGGCGGAGGCTGCTCCGGAAATTTTGTCATCGACAGATAATTAATATGTCACACGCCCGTGCCAAGCATCAATGTTGTTGCCCGGTCCCTAAAATATCGCACTGTAAGGTGTCGCACAAAATTTCTTCGCAGCCTCCACCCCGGGACCAATTCCTTAACGCTAATCGGGAAGGATGTTCTCAACCAGAATGCGAAAAACCAAAATACCAATTGATGACATAAAGTACATCCTGCTCGACATGGACGGGACGCTGCTCGACAAGTATTTCGACGACTATTTCTGGGAGCACCTCCTGCCTGAAAAGTATGCAGAAAAGAAACAGATGACCTTCGGCAGGGCGAAGGAGGAACTCCTCACGCGGTACAAGGCCCATGAGGGGACCCTGAACTGGACGGACATCGACTTCTGGTCGCGGGAGATGGACATCGATATCCCTGCGCTGAAGGAGCAGATGAGGCATCTGATCGAGGTCCACCCACACGTCGAGGATTTTCTGGCGGCTATGAGACGCCGTAAAAAGAAGATCTTCCTGCTTACGAACGCCCACTACAAGGTCCTTGACCTGAAGTTCCGGAAGACCGATTTAGGAAAGTATTTCGACGCCGCGGTCACCTCCTTCGAGATCGGGTACCCGAAGGAGCGGATCGAGTTCTGGGAGGAGACGCAGAAGCTGCTCGGCTTCGAAAAAGAGTCGAGTCTTTTTATCGACGACACGAAGGCGGTCCTCAAAACAGCCAGGGCGTTTGGCATCAGGTATATCCTCTACAAGGCGGTTGCAAACTCGAAGGCGGGGAAGGGGTCATCGAAGGAATTCATGATGCTCGAGGATTTTGCCGAGCTTTTAGACGATAAAAAGAATGAGTGATATACTGAAACAAGAGGTGCTTTATGAGAAGAACGTTCTTGTTTATGTCAATGCTCATGGGTTTGATGCTGCTCACTGCCTGTACTCCGCGACAGGCGCTCCGCTCCGAGCCTGTCTCTGTTGCCGGGACTTCCGGGGATGTGGACCTGATTCTCTTCGGGTGCAGATACCATAACGATCCCGAGACGGTCGCCATCCTCGACAGAGCGGGCGATGCGTATACGTTTGACGTGTTTTCGCCTGACTTCAACTACCGGGTGGAGAAGGGTCTGCCTGCAGGGGAGGCGCTCGAAAAGGCCCGTGCGTTTATCAGGTGCAGCACCTCGTATTTTGGAGAGCGTCTGAGCAGCCTGGTCGACAACAGCGGGGGTGTCCTTGGGTATGAACTCAGGCCTCTGTATTTTCCTCTGACCTATGGTGTCGAGGATATCCTGGAGACCGACTACCGGGTCGATGGGGACAAAGTCGTCGTGCGGATCCGGCTGCTCCCCTCGGTCGAGAACATGCTTTCCGATGGAGATGGCAGGAGCAATGGCAGGGAACGGTGAGGCCGGTTGAGGGCAGAGGATCGACCCTGGGCATGTCTCCTCCGGCATCTGGACAGCAGCGGCTGACATCTGTTATTTTAGGTAATGGAAATCAGGGAAACGCTTTTTGACGATCTGGCGTTCGATACCGGATCTGTTCCCTGTTCCCGGGATTTGCAAAAGAACAGGACGAAGGAGGGCCTTCCGATGGACAGATTGAAAAACCTTGAAGAGAAGATCAATGCGGCAGTAGAGAGGGTCAAGGCTCTGAAAGAAGAGAAGTCGCTGCTTGAGAAAAGGATCCGCGATCTTGAGACGGTGATCGGGGACAGAGACCGGGAGATCGAGGGCCTGAAGACGGAGAAGAGTTCTATCGGATCGCAGATACAGGAGCTTCTGAATGAACTCGATACGATAGAGGTCTGAGAGCGGCATGGGGAGCATCGATGTCACCATACTCGGACAGAAGTACACGATAAAAGGAGACGCCTCCGAGGAACATATAAAAAAACTTGCCACATATGTAAACGGCAAGCTGAAGGACGTCTACAGCAGCGCTCCCGGGATAACCCCCCTGAAGGCCGCGATCCTTGCCTCCATGAATATCGCGGATGAGCTGCATAAACTGAAGGAGGAACAGGAGCATATAGCCAAGAATATCAATGAGCGGGCCGATGTCCTGACCAGCCTCTTCGACTGATTCTGTTCCGCTGCCAGGGGTTTTCCCTGCTGCCTGACGATTTCGCGTTTCCGGGTAATTCACACCTTATTCACCGCAAAAAACATTAAAAATCAAAGGGTTCATATTTTCTCTTTTTTGCCTTGACATGCACAATATGTTGTGGTTAAATATTCATGCAACACAATTGGTAGTTATTATGTCGCGCAACAATTCATATAAAAAAACAAAACAGGGGGGGCCATGGAACACGTTTCTTCAGCGATCAGCCTGACACCAAATTCGGTAAAAGTTCTCGAAAAAAGGTATCTCAAGAAAAATGAAGAAGGCAAGGTCATCGAGACCGTCGAGCAACTTTTCAGGAGGATAGCCAAGGCGATCTCGGCCGCCGACCTCCTGCACGGCAAATCAGAGCCGGAGGTGATGCTGCTTGAAGAAGAGTTCTATGAGTTGATCACCTCTCTGGATTTTCTTCCGAACAGTCCCACGATCATGAACGCCGGCCGGAAGCTAGGCCAGTTGTCCGCCTGCTTCGTGATCCCGATCGAGGACTCTATGGATTCGATCTTCGATGCGGTCAAGCATACCGCGATCATCCATAAATCCGGCGGCGGCACGGGGTTCAGCTTCTCGAATCTGAGGCCAAACGGGGACATCGTCGGCTCGACGAAGGGGATATCCTCCGGCCCGATCTCGTTCATGACCGTCTTTGACACCGCCACCGAGGCGGTGAAACAGGGCGGCACCAGGCGCGGCGCAAACATGGGGATTCTCAGGGTCGATCACCCGAATATCCTCGAGTTCATCACTGCCAAGGACGACAACCAGAGGTTTAATAATTTCAATATCTCGGTGGCTCTTACCGACAGTTTCATGCAGGCGGTTGCCGAAGATACGGACTACGATCTCGTGAACCCGCGGACGAAGAAGGTCGTCAGGCAGCTCAGGGCGCGCGAGGTCTTTGACCAGATCGTCAACCACGCCTGGAAGAACGGAGAGCCGGGGGTCGTCTTTATCGACCGCATCAACGCCTCGAACCCGACACCGAAGGCCGGCAGGATAGAATCGACGAACCCCTGCGGCGAGCAGCCGCTGCTCCCCTATGAGTCCTGCAACCTCGGGTCGATCAACCTGGCGAGGATGGTTGTCGACAAGGCGGTCGATTATCCGAAGCTCCAGAAGACGGTCTGGAAGGCGGTCCATTTCCTCGATAACGTCATCGATGTCAACAGGTATCCTATCAAGAAGATAGAGGAGACGACCAAGTCGAACCGCAAGATAGGCCTTGGCGTCATGGGGTGGGCCGATATGCTGATCCAGATGGGCGTGCCGTATAATTCGGACAGTGCGATCAGCCTGGCCGAGGATGTGATGGGCTACATCCAGAAAGAGGCGAAGAACGCCTCGGCAGCGCTTGCGGCCGAAAGAGGGGTCTTCCCGAACTATGAGGGCAGCATCTATGACGGCCAGGTGAAGATGAGAAACGCGACCGTGACCACGATCGCTCCCACCGGCACGCTCTCTATCATCGCAGGCTGCTCCTCTGGCGTAGAGCCGCTTTTTGCGGTATCGTTCGTCAGGAACGTGATGGAGGGGACGAAGCTTATCGAGGTGAACCCGCATTTCGAGAAGGTCGCAAAAGAGCGCGGCTTCTGGTCGAGGGACCTTATGGAGAGGATAGCCGATGCCGGGTCCCTGCACGATTTCGCCGAGATCCCTGACGATGTCAAGGCGGTCTTCGTGACCGCGCATGATATCTCTCCGGTCGAGCACGTGGCGATGCAGGCGGCGTTCCAGAAGTATATCGACAATGCGGTCTCCAAAACGGTCAATTTCCCTCATGACGCAACCCCGAAGGACGTCGAGGATGTCTACATGCTCGCGTACGAGCTCAACTGCAAGGGCGTGACCGTCTACCGCGACGGCTCCCGCGAGGACCAGGTCCTCTCGACAGGGAAGACGAACCAGGAGGCAGCAGCCGCTCCCGCGCAGATGAAGATCGTGCCGAGGAAGAGGCCGGAGAACATCCGGGGCGAGACGCGGCATATGAAGACCGGCTGCGGCAATATCTATGTCACGATCAATGAAGACGAACACGGTCAGCTCTTCGAGCTCTTCACCCATATGGGAAAAGCGGGTGGGTGCGCGTCGAGCCAGGCAGAGGCGATAGGCAGGCTCGTCAGCCTGGCGCTCCGCTCGAACATCGAGCCGGATGTCGTGATCAAGCAGCTCAAGGGGATCACCTGCCACAACCAGGCATGGGCGTCCGGCGGCAAGATCACCTCGTGCTCCGATGCGATCGCAAAGGCGCTCGAACGGTATATGGAGAGGGGCGGCAAAGGCAACGGGAACGGCAATGGCCACCACGGAGATGTGATGCAGATAGGCGCCTGCCCCGAATGCGGTGGAGCGGTCGAGCACGAAGGCGGATGCGCCGTCTGCCACAGCTGCGGCTATACCAAGTGCGCGTAGGGATACTTTTTATATAGACCAACGGCGAAGGGCTGAATAGTGATTGTTCAGCCCTTCGCCATTTGAACTTGTGGAGGAGTTCAAGAGTTAGCCGGTGATAGGAGTATGGAATAAGGACGCCACCCCCGCAGCTAAAATTTGAATCATTCGAGGGCGAATACGCAACCACCTCCCCAAAGGTAGCCGCTGCTGTCGAGGCACTGGCTCAACAGGAGGGCGCGGAAACTCGCGGGGCGGTCATTTCCCAGCCCTGGGTTGTCGGGTTCATCGATCTGGATGGATACACTGAAAAGAAGTAGAGCATATTGCTTGAAAGAATAAACAGCAATGAAAGTGCGCGATATCATAAAATTGATAGAGGACGATGGCTGGTATAGAGTCGATACAAAGGGAAGTCATCGGCAGTATAAGCATCCAACAAAAACAGGCAGGGTTACTATTGCCGGCCATACAGGTGATGACTTGGCGCCTGGTACGCTGAACAGTATTTTGAAACAGGCAAAATTGAAGGAGGTAAACTGATCTATGCATCGTTTCCTTGTTGTTATTGAGAAGGCGGAGGCTAATTACTCCGCCTATTCACCGGACCTGCCGGGGTGTATTGCTACAGGGGCTTCTCGTGAGGAGGCCGAAAGAAATATGCACGAGGCTATTGAGATGCATGTGCGGGGATTGGTGGAAGACAATTTGCCTATTCCCGAGTCTACTTCTTTCGCGGAATATGTTGCCGTTGATTAAAGGTTTCCACAGGAAAGCAGCATATGAACATACTTGACAAACTCGAAAGAAAACTCGGCCGGTTTGCGATCAGGGAGCTGATGGTCTATATCGTCGGCATCAATGCGCTCGTCTATATGCTGCGCTACGGGATGCCACAGAGCGATGCGATCGGCCGGCTGATGCTCGACCCGCAGATGATCATGAGGGGCGAGGTATGGAGGCTGATCACCTGGGTTTTCATCCCCCCTTCGGCCTCTCTCCTCTGGATCTTCTTTATCCTCTATTTCTATTACATGGTCGGCACCGGTCTTGAACACGCGTGGGGGAGTTTCAGGTTCAATGTCTACTATTTTACCGGCGTGCTCGGGACCGCCCTTGCGGCCTTTATCACGGGAGGAGGCACGACCGCCCTTTATCTGAACCTTTCACTATTCCTGGCCTTTGCGTATATCTATCCCGACTACGAGATACTCCTCTTCTTCATCATTCCGGTCAAGATGAAGTACCTGGCGTGGCTGAACTGGGCCTTCATCGCGTTTACCCTTGTCACCTCGCCTCTGGCGTATAAGGTCGCCGCCCTCGTCTCGATATCGAATTACTTCCTCTTCTTCGGCAGGGAGATCCTCTCGACCACAAAGCGCCGGGGATCGTCGTATAACAGGCGACGTGCCTTTGCCCCGCCGAGCAGGGGGACGATTCATAAATGCACGGTCTGCGGCATGACCGAAGATGACGATAAAACGATGGACTTCAGGTACTGCTCCACCTGCGAAGGAGCCCACGAATACTGCAGGGAACATCTGAACAATCATGAACATGTTACTGCAAAGAAATTAGCGGATTAGCGTGGGTGCTGCATACGGCACATACTCCGAAAAATTTTCTAATATCGCAATATTGGCAGCGAACATAATAAGTGATCGATTTATCGAGGGGTCGTAGCGTCTATAGTCGTTTTACACTGGTGGCTCAGAGAAAATTTTTCTCCGCATGCGCCGTATGCATAGAGGGGGTTCTGCCCGGAGATGAATTCTTTTCTGCGAAACGTAATGGGCAGGGGGTGTGCATTCCGGGGAATTTTATCTGAGCCACCGGGTGAAACATTTGTGAATAATGAAAAACATTGAAGCGGCAATTCGTAACAAAAAGGGTTAGACAAAAATTGCGATATTATAAAATTCTCCGGGATGCGCGCTCCCTGCCTGCACCCTTCTTGCAACAATGAGCAAAAGGAGATAGCGCAGATCAGCCATGAGCTATAAACACTTCATCAACCTTACGTGCGAGTTCCTGCCGTGCCATGACCTGAAGGACTGGCACTCATGCCTCTTCTGCTATTGCCCTCTTTTCCTGCTGGACTGTCCAGGACAATACACGACGCTGCCTTCTGGGACAAAGGACTGTTCTGCCTGTGTGCTTCCGCATACAGAGGGAGGATGGGAGATGGTACAGAGGGAACTGCAGGCTCAGGTCTACGGAGTAGCGGTTCCGAGTCCATCTGCCTGACCCTTCTCCGACTGGCGCCTTTTCTGCTTTTCGATCGCGACCATTATCAGGGAAAGGGCTGCAGGGGTCATGCCCTGTATCCTTCCGGCCTGGCCGAGGCTGACCGGCCTCACCTCTTCGAGCTTGCAAAGTATCTCTTTCGAGATGCCCGGGATTGAGTTGTAGTCGATGTTAGCCGGGATTCTTTTGTCTTCAAGACGTGCAAGTTTTTCTGCCGCCTCTATCTGCCTGTTGATGTAGCCTTCGTATTTGACATGGATCTCGACCTGTTTCTCCTCGTCTTCGGATAGGGGCTCAGGAGAAGGGGCAAAACTCCTTATCTCCTGGTAGGAGACCTCCGGTCTCTTCAGCAGGTTTTCGAGGGAGATGTCTTCGGTCACAGACGACGTCCCGAGTTCCCTCAGCCTTTCATTCACTACCGGCGGCTTCACCCGTGTCCTCCTGATCCTCATCAGCTCGTTCCCGACAGCCCTCTTCTTTGCAAGGAATTTCTCGTAGACCATTTCGTCGAGCAGGCCGATCTCGCGGCCTAAAGGCATGAGGCGGAAATCAGCATTGTCGTGGCGAAGGAGCAGTCGATACTCGGCACGGGAGGTGAACATCCTGTAGGGCTCCTTTGTCCCCTTTGTGACAAGGTCGTCGATCAGGACGCCTGTATACGCCTCGTGCCTTCCGAGGATGACGGGTTCCCTGCCCCGTATTTTTCGTTCTGCATTGATCCCGGCGATCAGTCCCTGTGCAGCAGCCTCCTCGTATCCGGATGTTCCGTTTATCTGGCCCGCAAGAAAGAGCCCGCCTATCGTCTTCGTCTCCAAAGAATGGTTCAGCTGGGTAGGGAAGACGAAGTCGTATTCTATCGCATACGCGGGCCTCATGATCTCGGCCTTCTCAAGCCCGGGGATCGTCCTGACCATCTCGACCTGGATATCAAATGGCAGGCTCGTCGAGATGCCGTTTGCATAATATTCCGTAGTCTCAAGCCCCTCAGGCTCCAGAAACACCTGGTGCCTTTCGCGCTCAAAGAACCTCACTACCTTGTCTTCGATAGAGGGGCAGTAGCGCGGACCGATGCCGGTGATCTTCCCGCTGTACATGGCAGAGAGGCCGATATTATCGCGGATGATCCTGTGCGTCTCAGCGTTCGTATAGGTGATATAGCAGGGCAGCTGGGGATTTTCTATCTTCTCCGTGCTGTGGGAAAACGGGATCGGCGGCTCGTCTCCATACTGGGGCTCTGTCTTCGAAAAGTCGATCGTCTTTGCGTCGAGCCTCGGCGGGGTGCCTGTCTTGAGCCTCCCGAGCTGGAGCCCAAGCCCTGCAAGGCAGTCCGAGAGGTTCACCGAAGGGAATTCGCCTGCCCTGCCTGAGGGATAATTTTCATGGCCGACATGGATCAGCCCTTTCAGAAAGGTCCCTGTCGTCACCACGACTGCCTGCGCATGAAAGACGATCCCGAGGGATGTCTTCACCCCTTTCACCTTTCCGCCTTCGACAAGGATGTCATCGATCATCGCCTGCTTGATGTCGAGCTTCTCCTGCAGTTCGAGGACCCTTCTCATATGCTGCCTGTACAGCTGACGGTCGGCCTGTGCCCGGAGGGACCAGACCGCAGGCCCCTTCGACCTGTTCAGCATCCGGAACTGGATGCCGGCAAGGTCGGTCACCTTCGCCATCTCGCCTCCGAGCGCGTCTATCTCTCTGACGAGATGGCCCTTTGCAAGACCTCCTATCGCAGGGTTGCAGGACATCTGGGCGATCGTGTCTATGTTCATCGTGAAGATGCAGGTTTCAAGACCCATGCGGGCAGAGGCTAAGGCTGCCTCGCAGCCTGCATGGCCCGCGCCTATGATGATGACATCGTATGACTTTGGTTCAGGCATCTTTTTATTATAACGAAACAGCCGTCATAACTGCCCCTGGCCTGATACAACCCACCCCTTCACCCCTCCCAATACAACCCACCCCTTCACCCCTCCCAGGAGGGGACCTGAGTTAGAACCGCCCTTGGCAAGGAGGGGAAGAGATCAGCCACAGGACCTCCCCCTTGAGGTAAGGGGGCCGAGGGGGTTATTCTCCTTTCCTTCACAAGGAGCGCCTGCCTGCCGGGAGGCAGGGTAGGGTGAGGTCAGGAGGACTGAGGTTCTTCCCTCGCCCTTTGGGAGAGGGAGGGGTGATAGATTACTTGCGTCGGGGTAGGACGTATGAGGTGGTCCCCTCTTGGGAGGGGCGCAGGGGTGGGTTGTATTCTTTTTGCCGGAGGTTGTGTGATAGAATGAAGGCATAGCGATGCTTAAGGAATATACTGACAGCGTTATTGAAGATGCCGTTTACAAGAAACTCGATGACGGCAGCTGGTTTGCCGAGGTCCCTGGATTTGAGGGAGTCTGGGCGAATGGCGCGACTGTCGAGGCCTGCAGAAAGGAACTCATAGAAGTGCTCGAAGAATGGCTCATCCTGAAGTTCAGGGACCATGAGCCTGTTCCGGTTGTACGCGGAATCTGATGGGCAAATATGACGGACTTCTGATCAAGATTCTGAGAGGCACATCGGATGCCAATATATCCTTTTCTGAACTATGCCGACTTTTGAAGAAGCTCGGATTCGATGAAAGGATTAGGGGTGATCATCACATCTTTACCAGAAGCGACATTATTGAAATTCTGAATCTGCAGCCGAGGGGAACAAAGGCTAAACCGTATCAGGTGAAGCAGGTTC
>JAKAIE010000042.1 GCA_021814475.1 Nitrospirota bacterium | reverse complement strand
ATATCGATACCTCTGACAGCGGATCAATCGACATGGAAAACATCAAGAACCAGATTAAGATATCAATGGAATCTATCGGTGAAATAAAGGATTATCTTGGCCAGCAAAAAAATATCTATCTGTCGACACCGATCGGGTGGCCGGTTGCCGGACATATCACTTCCGGGTTTGGAGAACGGAGCGATCCCCGGTCCGGTGAGCCGAAATTCCATTCGGGACTGGATATCGGGGCTGAACCGGGCAGCCCGGTCAAGGCGACGGCCGATGGAATCGTCAGCTTTGCGGGATGGAGCGGCGGAGGTGGAAATCTTGTTGTCATCGAGCATGGGTTCGGCTATTCGACATACTACGCCCATAACAGGTTGTTGGCTGTCAAGGCGGGACAAAAGGTGAGGAGAGGCGAGATCGTCAGCTATGTCGGGTCGACGGGGAACTCGACCGGACCTCATGTGCATTACGAGGTATGGAAAGAAGGCAGGGCGATAGACCCTCAGAAATTTCTTCAGGGGAGGTCGTAGACCATGTTCCACAGGAATACTGAAAAGCTTGAATCTCTTGTGGGGAGCAGTTCTACCTTCAAGGGAGATATCGATACAAAGGGGACTATCAGGATAGACGGTATCGTCGAAGGGAATGTGAGCGCGGACTGGGTGGTGATCGGAGAGAAGGCCCACGTGCGCGGAGATATCAGCTCACGCGGTATTGTGGTGGGAGGCAAGATCGACGGAAACCTTCGGGCCAAGGAGATTGTCGAGATCCGGTCCAAGGGGCAGGTCTGCGGCGAGATACATACGAGCAAACTGACGGTCATCGAGGGTGCTGTTTTTGAAGGCCGTTCCTCCATGCAGAGGGAGGAGTCGAATGTGGTCGAGCTCCTTACGAAAGAAAAGGTGAAGTAGCCCACTCATCTTCAGATTTTACGGCACTTTGTTCTTGTCGGACCTGAGTGTCCGCGTATTGATTTTTTTCGGACACTGGGTTAGCATAAATGGCTTTTTAACGTATAATTGACCTAATAATATTACTCTTGGGAGGGAGTTTTAATGGCTAAGACTTCTGCAAAAAAGTACGTCTATTTCTTCGGCGCGGGCAAGGCCGACGGCAAGTCAGAGATGAAGAATCTTCTTGGTGGCAAGGGCGCTAACCTGGCCGAAATGACGAATCTCGGCATCCCTGTCCCCTCAGGCTTTACGATCACGACCGAGGTCTGCACCCTGTATTACGCGAACAACCGAAGATATCCGAAGGAGCTTACCGCGCAGGTCGATGCCGCGATGGCAAAGGTCGAGAAGATCATGGGGAAGAAGTTCGGAGACCCTGTCAACCCTCTTTTGATGTCGGTACGTTCAGGTGCCCGGAGTTCCATGCCTGGCATGATGGAGACGGTATTGAACGTTGGTCTGACGTCGAAGACGATACCCGGCCTGATCAAAAAAACGAACAACGAACGTTTTGTGTACGACGCCTACCGCAGGCTGATGATGATGTACTCTGACGTGGTCATGGAGAAGGCCGCGGGCATCGAGCCCGAAGACGGCCATGGTATCCGCCACAAACTCGAGACAGCCCTTGAGGCGGTCAAGAGAGAGAAAGGCTACAAGAGCGACACGGACCTTTCTGTCGACGACCTGAAGCTGCTTTGTGAAGAGTTCAAGGTGATCATCAGGCATACGCTCAACAAGGATTTCCCCGACAACCCCAAGGACCAGCTATGGGGCGGCATCGGCGCGGTATTTCAGTCCTGGATGGGCAAGAGGGCCATATCTTACAGAAGGATCGAGAAGATACCGGAGGACTGGGGGACGGCGGTAAATGTCCAGTCGATGGTCTTCGGTAATACCGGTGATACTTCTGCAACAGGCGTCGCCTTTACCCGCAACCCCGCCACCGGAGAAAACATGTTTTTCGGCGAATGGCTTCCCAACGCGCAGGGCGAGGATGTCGTTGCGGGAATAAGGACGCCGAATCCGGTCAATAAGGCAGGAAAGACCGCGGATACGAAGCATCTTCATTCACTTGAGGAGAGCATGCCGAAGCTCTACAGGGAGCTTTACGCAATCCAGCGGAAACTCGAAAAGCATTACAGCGACATGCAGGACATCGAGTTCACGATCGAAGACGGGCGCCTCTGGATGCTCCAGACAAGGGTCGGCAAGAGAAACGGCCAGGCAGCGATCCGCATGGCTGTTGAGATGGCGACCGAAAAGATGATAAACAAAGAGACCGCGGTTCTCAGGGTCAAGCCTGACCAGCTCGATGAACTGCTTCATCCGAGCGTGGCCCCGGTGGCGGAGAAGAAGGCAACGGAACTGGCAAAGGGTCTTCCCGCAGGTCCGGGAGGCGCCATCGGGAGGATCGTGCTGACCGCGGACGACGCCGAGGCGTGGGCCAAGAGAGGCGAGAAGGTCATCCTAGTCAGGACCGAAACATCTCCCGAGGATGTCCACGGGATGCACGCCGCGGAGGCGATATTGACCGCCAAAGGCGGCATGACGAGCCACGCGGCCCTCGTCGCGCGCGGCTGGGGAAAATGCTGCATCGTCGGCTGTTCAGCACTTGACATCAATGTCGCGAAGAAGGAGATTCACGTGAACGGCAGGGTACTGCACGAAGGCGACTGGGTAACCCTCAACGGAACAAAGGGGAGGGTATACGAAGGCAAACTGGATCTTCTGCCTGCCGACCCTGATAACAATAAGTGGTATAAGCAGCTGATGAAGTGGGCCGATACCTTCAGGACTCTGAAGGTCAGGACGAATGCCGACACCCCGAATGATGCGACGATCGCGCGTAACTTCGGCGCCGAGGGCATCGGACTCTGCAGGACAGAGCATATGTTCTTCGGTCCGGACAGGATCAAGGCGGTCAGGGAGATGATCCTCTCGGATACCCTTGAAGGAAGGAAGAAGGCTCTGGCAAAGCTCCTTCCGTTCCAGAAGGGTGATTTTTCGGGCATCTTCAAGGCGATGGCCGGGTTGCCGGTCACAATCAGGCTTCTCGATCCTCCGCTCCACGAGTTTCTGCCTCATACCGACGGCGAACTGCATGAACTCGCCGATGATATGGGCGTTTCCTTCGAAAAGCTCAATGCCAAGAACAAGTCGCTCCACGAGTTCAATCCCATGCTCGGGCATCGCGGATGCCGTCTCGGGGTGACATTCCCCGAGATCTACGAGATGCAGGCGCAGGCGATCATGGAGGCCGCATGCGAACTGGCGAAACAGAGGGTGAAGGTCATCCCTGAGATCATGATCCCTCTCGTCGGTCATATCAACGAGCTGATTTCCATGAAGCAGATCGTGGTTTCGACCGTGGAAAAGGTACAGAAGGAAAAGAAGGTGAAGGTCCCGTACACGGTCGGCACGATGATCGAGCTTCCCAGGGCCTGTATTACGTCTGACGAGATCGCTGCGGTGGCGGATTTCTATTCGTTCGGGACGAACGATCTTACCCAGACCGTCTACGGTCTTTCGAGAGACGATGCCGGACGGTTCCTGCCTTTTTATGTCGAGACCGGGATACTGAAAGAGGATCCGTTTGTGACGATCGATCAGAAGGGGGTCGGCGCCTTGATGAAGATCGCTGCTGAAAAGGGCAGGGGCATCAAGAAAGACCTGAAGCTGGGGATATGCGGAGAGCACGGAGGTGAGCCTAAATCGGTTGAGTTCTGCCACTCGATCGGACTGAACTACGTCAGCTGTTCGCCGTTCCGCATACCGATTGCCCGCTTTTCGGCTGCGCAGGCTTCTCTCAAGGAATGCTCTTCGGCAAAAAAGAAGAAAAAATAGTCTCGGCACACGACAGACTATCGGAAAAAAGGGGCATGGTGAATGCCCCTTTTTTTTAGCCGACAGCTGACTTGATAATTATAATTTAAAGTTGACAGCACTCCTTCTCCGGGAATATTGTAATAGAAAAAACTACGGAGGCGTGGTGGCATCGAATGACTATTCCCGAGGCTAAGAAATATATCCAGGAGTTGCGGAAACGCCAGGACAACCCGTATCTCTGGCCTGATTATCTTACCGGTCTGCCTGACAAGGCGGCCATCATAAGGACCCTGGACGCGGTGTATCCGAAGATCGGTCAATATGCGGTCGTGTATCTTCGCATCGCCAATATACACCCCTATCTGATCAAGTACGGGCCCGACAAGCACGCCGAGATTATCCAGTGGGCCGCGGCGATACTGAAGACGGCCTGCGATCAATGCCCCGGCTGTTTTGTCGGCACAGTCAGCACCCATGATTTTATGATAATGTGCCGGACGAAAAATATCGCCAAACATATGAAAAGCGCGCTGGCCACCTTCAACAGGAAGATGCATTCCTACTATGTGAAGGAGGACCTGAAGAGCCGCACCACTCTCTCCTTTTCGAGAAACGGGGATCTCGTGCGCGTCGGACTGATGCGGATGGTGGCGGTCGTCGCCGATTCGAGGCCCCGCGTCGACAAGAGCCTCCTGATCCGCGAGATGGGACGGGCCTGCGACCAGGTGGAATCGGGCGATAAGGACGTTGTTTTCTTTTCGGAGATAAAAGATATCCTGGCCTCTTAAGAGTACGACCGGTTGTGAATGATTATGCACGTCCGCTGATAGGCGTTACCTGCCGAGGCACGAAGGATCCGCTGAGACATCCGGAGCTGTACGGGATGGCGATCTCCAGGGCGGGGGGAATTCCCGAGTATCTGTATGCCGACCCTTCCGCTTCGATCGCACCGGAACGGCTTGATGGCCTGCTCATCCCCGGCGGGAGGGATATTCCCCCTGCACGGTACGGGGAGGGTATCTGCTCCGTTGTAGACCTTGAGGACGAGGAGCGCGTGGATCAGGAACTGCGCATTCTCGGTGCCATTCTGAAGTATAATAAACCAGTGTTCGGCATCTGTTATGGCATGCAGCTTATCAATGTTTTGTTCGGCGGAAGCCTGTACCAGGACATCGCCTCCTACGTGCCGCACGCGCGTGACCATCGCTCGGGAGAGCACGGGATAACGGTTACGGGAAATCCGTTTATTCAGGAGGGGAACTGGACGGTCAACAGCAGCCACCACCAGGCGGTCAGGAGTCTCGGCGCGGGGTTGCGGCCCTTTGCTTACTGCTCCGACGGCGTGCTGGAGGCCTTCCGTGCGTCAGGTGGCGGTTTTCTCCTCGGTGTGCAGTGGCACCCCGAAAGGTCGGCTGACGGTCTTTCGGATGCCTTGTTCAGACGTTTTGTTTCAGCCTGTCTGGCATCGTGAAGTCTTTCCGGCCTTTTTTTTATGTCGCCGTTCTTCTGGCAGCCGTCGTTGCTCCTGCCTGTTCGCCCGGAAGCCGGTCTGCCGGATATATTGTATACCGTCTCAACGCCGACCCCACGACTCTCGACCCGGCGTATATCGTCGATGTTACCGGGGGCTCGATCGCTGCGAAACTTTTTAACGGACTTGTGCGTCTCGATAAAGAATTGCATGTGATTCCCGATATTGCAGGGTCATGGGAGATCCGCGATGGCGGAAGGACCTATGTCTTCCATCTGAAGAAGCATATCAGCTTCAGCAACGGACGTGCGGTGACTGCCGCGGACTTCAGGTATTCGTTCGAGCGAGTTCTTTCTCCTGAGGGGAGATGCCCGAACACCTGGGTCCTCGACAAGATAGCCGGTTCCGATGAATTCAGGCAGGGGAGTGCCGGACACGTGGACGGCATTGGCGTCACTGACCCGCAGACACTGGTTCTCCGCCTGAAAGAACCGTTCGCGCCTTTTCTGCAGCTCCTGACGATGACCGCGGCATACGTGGTGCCGGAGGAGGAGGTTAAGAGGCGCGGCCCTGACTTTTCCTCCAGTCCTGTAGGCACTGGTCCGTTTACTCTGCAGGAATGGCGGCATAATACGGAGGTTGTCCTGAAGAGGAATACGGCATATTTTGGAGACAAGGCCCATGTGAAGGGCATAAGGTACAGGATCATTCCGGAGGACCTGACCGCAGTGACCGAGTTCGAACTGGGTAACATTGATGTCATTTCGGTCCCTGCATACGAGTATTCACGGTACAGGATGTCCGGCGCATGGAAGAACCTGATGGCATCGCTGCACGGACTGAACACCTATTATCTCGGTTTCAACTGTTCCCGGCCTCCTTTCGATGATCCTGAAGTGAGGAGGGCAGTTGCCCGGGCAATCGACAGGGAAAAGATATTGAGGACATTTTATGAGGGGCGCGGCCGCCTCGCTTCGGGTCCTGTTCCTGATCTCTTGAGGTCGTGGGCTGCGCCTGTAGCAAGTCCTTATGACCCGGCAGGGGCACGCAGGACAATTGAGAAGAAGGGGCTCTCCGGCAGGGTTGTACATTTTTATGTCAATGCCGACCCTGAGGTGGTCGACATTGCCGAGATCATCCAGTCCTATCTCAAGGCGGCAGGGCTCCGGGTAAAGATCCGGCAGCTCGAGTGGAGCGCCTACAAGATGGCGGTCAACAGCGGTGAGGCCGACATCTTCTGGCTGAGCTGGTGGGCGGATTATCCTGATCCTGAGAACTTTCTCTTCCCCCTCTTTCACTCATCGAATCACGGCGCCAGCGGCAATAGGTCGAGATACACGAACCCTGAGGTGGACCGCCTGATCGTGGAGGGTCAGAAGACAGTGGATGTTCGCGAGAGAAATAGCCTTTACCGCGAGGCGGAGTATCGTATCGTCAATGATATGCCCTGGGTCTTTTTCTGGCACAAGACCGATTTTACCGTGAGACAGCCGACCCTGAAGCATTACCTGATCTATCCGATATACAGCATTGACAAGGGGACCGAGGTGTCATTCTGATACGGTATATATTCAAGAGAATACTCCTGTTGCCGCCCCTTCTGCTGGGCATCACCCTGATCACCTTCTCTCTGACAAAGGCTCTCCCTGGTGATCCCGTATACAGCATGGTAGGGGAGCGCTCCAATCCGGAGATCATCGAGAAGATCCGGAGACAGATAGGCTCGGACAAGGACATCCTGAGTCAGTACGCCGGGTACCTTACCCTGCTTGCCAAAGGTGAACTGGGAAGGTCGTATTTCACGAACAGGCGCGTTGCGGAGGATCTGCTGATCAAGGCCCCGCAGACCTTCAGGCTTGCGTGCATGGCGATGGCGATCGCGGTGCCCTGCGGACTGCTGCTCGGTCTTGCCGCAGCGCTGAGCAGGCGCCGTGCGGTTGACAGGGCGATCAGCGCCCTGTCGATCTGCGGACTGAGCCTGCCTGTTTTCTGGAGCGGGCTGATCCTGATGTTTGTTCTGAGCCTTAAAATGAAGCTGCTGCCTCCTTCGGGGACCGGTGGATTGCGGTATCTGCTGCTCCCTGCGATGACGCTTTCCCTGCCTGCGCTGGCTACGCTGGCCAGGGTGACGAGGGTCTCGGTTCTCGATATCAGGGATATGCCTTTTATCAGGACTGCAAGGGCGAAGGGTCTCGGCGATATGAAGATCGTCGTTGTCCACATACTGCGGAATGTCCTGATCCCGGTTGTCACTGTTATTGGTCTCGACTTCGGAAGTTATCTCAGCGGTGCGGTGCTGACAGAGACGATCTTCGGCTGGGACGGGATAGGGAGGTTTGCGATGGAAGGCATCATTAAACGGGACTACCCGGTGATCATGGGGTGCATTCTGATCTCGACCATCTCCTTCGTCCTGATCAACATGATCGTCGATGTAGTTTATCAGTATCTGGATCCGAGAATGAGGCGCCTTGGGAACGACCGCTAAGATAGCCGCATCCGTGATCGGGGTCATTTTTGTGCTGTCCGTGTTTGCGTCTTTTCTCATCCCGTGGGACCCCGACGCGATCAACCTCGATGCCATCAGGCAACCGCCTTCCATGACGCATCCTCTCGGCACAGACAACAAGGGCCGGGACATACTCAGCCGGGCACTCGCCGGCGGCAGGATATCCATCGGGATATCTGTCTTTGCTGCCATCATTTCGATGCTGGCCGGACTCTCCGTGGGACTGGTCTCCGGCTATTACGGTGGTGCGGCCGACACCGTCCTCATGGCCCTTGTCGACCTTATACTGGCGTTTCCCTCCCTTATACTGGCGATAGGGATATCGGTCCTCCTGCCTCCGGGAATGTACACAGTTGTTATCGCGATCGCATCGGTCGGGTGGGTTTCGTTTGCCCGCCTTGTGAGAGGACACGTGCTCTCGCTGAAGGAAGCGCCATATGTTGAGGCGGCGAAGGCGATAGGATGCGGGGATATCCGGATTCTGATCGTCCATATATTACCCCAGTGCATTCCTCTGGCCTTCGTCATGGCGGGGATGAAGCTCGGAGGCTATATCCTTACGGAGGCTGCTCTCGGCTTCCTCGGGCTTGGCGTCCAGCCTCCGACCGCGACATGGGGTTCGATGATCAGCGCAAACAGGGCATTCATCAACAGCTCCCCCTGGATGGTTCTTCCCCCCGGCGCACTGATCGCGGTGACGGCGCTCTGCTTCAACCTGATCGGGGATTCGCTGCGTGACGGATTCGATGCGGCCAGGGACAAACTGCGCTACTTCTGAGGACGGGGAAGGGCTACCGGGTGACCTTTTTGATGTAGATCTCTTTTGCGATATCCGGATCGATGGCTACGGTAGTCTCATCGATCTGGATGATGCAGGAGGGTGTCTTCTGGATATGGCGTATGATACTCCCGGCGGCTATCCCGAGCCCGTTCAGTCGGTTGATGCGCGAGGGGTCGGAAGATACGATAAAGGTGATCCTTCCGGCGGCACCGACTTCGAAATCAGTGAGGCGCGTGACCACGGGGGCGACATCAACACGGAACTTCTTGCAGCATTCACCCCGGGGGATAGGCTTGCCGTGAGGACAGGTGGGCGGATGGCCGAGAAAGGTGCAGACGCTCTCGGTCAGTTCCTCGCTGAGGATATGCTCCATCTTGCAGGCATCGTCGAGCACCGCGTCGTCCGGCATTTCGAAGACGTCCGAAAAAAGCCGCTCCGCGAGACGCTGACGCCGGATAAGGGCCCTGGCCATAGCCTCTCCCTTCGGCGTAAAATCGATCACGTTATTTTCGATCCTGACGAGGCCATCGGCTTTCAGCACGTCTAGGAGCAGGTCGTTGTCGGGATCGTCCGAGTTGATCACGAAACGCCCGCACTGCTTGTGTCCGCCCTCGTGCAGGTCCCATATTAGACCGAGGGCCTCTTCGATGCGCTCCTTATCGATCTGCGTGCTCATCGCCAGTAGTATAGCACAGCGGACTGCAGCCTATCACGATCAGATCCTGGATCAGAATATCGATCCCTGAACCTGTTTACCGGCAACGAGCAGTTCCCGAATCGGTGCATAGGTCTTGCGATGGATAGGGCAGGGACCATGTCTTCGCAGCGCCTCCAGGTGTTTCCTGGTGAGATATCCCTTGTGGGCTGCGAACCCATAGTCGGGATATGTCCTGTGGTATTCGGTCATGGCCCTGTCCCTGGATACCTTCGCCAGGATCGAGGCTGCGCTGATCTGCTGGATCAGGGCGTCTCCCTTGATGACCGGTAGGACAGGGACGGAGAGTCTGGGGGCGTGGTTTCCGTCGACAAGAACCCTTTCCGGTTTGACCGCCAGTCCTTCGACGGCACGCTTCATTGCGCGCAGGGTGGCATGGAGCACATTAAGGGTCTCTACTTCTTCGAGGGAGGCGGTTGCGACGCACCAACTGAGTGCATGGAGGACGATTTCGTCGTACAATCTTTCGCGTTTTGCGGCGGTGAGTTTTTTCGAATCTGCAAGGCCTATAATCGGGCGGGAGGGGTTGAGGATTACAGCGCCGACAAAGACCTCGGCGGCACCGGCACCCCGGCCGGCCTCGTCGACCCCGGCGATGACATCGATCCCCGGATCGGGGAAAAACATGTCATGCCGGAGTCCGACCATACCCGTTTAATGCGCGGTAATATCCTTTTCCTTGACCTTTGCCGCCTTGCCCTTCTTGTCCCGGAGATAGTAGAGTTTCGCCCTCCGGACATCGCCCCTTTTGAGCACCTCAACACGACCTATGCTCGGAGAGCAGACCGGAAAGATCTTCTCCACACCGATTCCGAAGGAAATCTTTCTGACCATGAAGGTTTCGCGCGTGCCGCTTCCTTTTCTTCCGATCACGACTCCCTGGAAAGGCTGTATCCTCTCCTTGTCTCCCTCGACGACCTTGACATAGACCTTCACCGTATCACCGACATTGAAGCTACCAAGGTCCTTCTTATACCCTTCTTCGACGACATCCAGCAAGTTCATGAATCCTCCTTTATTTCCTTCAATATTTTTTCGTCTTCTTCGGAAGGCCGGTACGCTGCAAATACATCCGGTCTCAGGGACCGTGTTGCCGTCAACGCCTGCCTTCTTCTCCATTGCTCAATCTCCCGGTGATTTCCCGAAAGGAGCACCTCGGGGACATTCATGCCGTCCAGAACCTCGGGTCTCGTATAGTGCGGGTAGTCGAGCAACCCGCGTGCAAAAGAGTCCTCCTCTGCCGAACGGCTGTCACCGAGCACTCCAGGGACCAGCCTGGCGACGGCATCTATTATAACTAAAGCCGGTAGTTCTCCGCCAGTCAATACGTAGTCTCCGATGGATATTTCATCATCCGCAAGATACCTGTGTACGCGCTCGTCGATTGCCTCGTACCTGCCGCAGAAAAAGACAAGCTCCCTGCAGTCCGAAATCAGTTCTTTCGCCAGTTGCTGGGTAAAGAGGCGGCCCTTCGGTGACAGGAGGATGATCCGTCTTTTTTCGCGGTCTGGCCACAGGTGGTTAGCAATTCGGAAAAAAGGGTCCGGCTTCATCACCATTCCGGCTCCTCCCCCGTAAGGATAGTCATCGACAGTCCTGTGCCGGTCTGTCGTGTGGTCCCTCAGGTTATGCACCGTAGCACTGATCAGTCCCCTTGCAACGGCCCGCTTCATGATGCTGGCGGAAAGGTAGGATTTGATGATGTCCGGGAATATGGTGACGACGCTGCAGCGCAGGACAGGGTTCATGGGGCTATTGCGGCTCCAGCAGGCCGTCCATCGGGTCTATCGTCATCGTCCTGCCCTTGATGTCTATCTGTTTGATCACATCGCGTATCGCGGGGATCAGGTATTCGCGGCCGCGGTCCCTGACGACATAGACGTCGTTGCTGCCGGTGGTAAGGACTTCCTCTATGACACCCACGACAGTACCCGCCGTCGTCCTCACGGTGATGCCCTGCACGTCATCGACGAGATATTCTCCTTCCGGAAGGGCCGGAAGCATATTCTTCGGGATCGCGATAACGGAATTGCGCAACAGGGCGGCCTCATCCCGGTCGTCAATCCCCTGAAAAGACAGGGCTACTTCTTTCGGCATTCTCCGTATCGTCCTGATCGTCATGACGCGCGAAGCCCCCCCGTCATGAATGACGGTAACCTCTGAGCCTGGTTCTACAAGATCGAAGAGTTTTGAGAGGGGAAGGGCTTTGACTTCGCCCCTTACCCCCCAGGCACGCAGAATATGCGCTAATGAAATGAGTTCTGAACTTATCTGAGGATCCCGAAGGAAAGTTCCGGTTACAGACCCGCCTTCTGCATCAGTCTCTTTGCGGTATCGGAAGCCTGGGCTCCCTGCTGAAGCCAGTGCCTTGCCTTGTCGAGATCTATCTTGATCTCGGACGGTTCTTTCAGCGGATCGTACGTCCCCAGTATCTCGATAAACGGGCCATCTCTCCTGGCGCGGGAATCGGCGACGATCATCCGGTAGAAAGGCTTTTTGTGACCACCCATCCTTGTTAAACGAATCTTGACCAAAAAAACACCTCCTGATAAAATATATCCTTTAATTTTAATATATCGTGACTGATGAAGTAAAGGCCTGTCAGAAAGGAAAAAGCTTCGGCATTTTCAGTCCCTTCCCGCCCTTGAACATCTTGAGCATCTTCCTGAGCTCGACGTACTGCTTGATGACGCGATTCACCTCGGCAACAGTCGTTCCGCTGCCCTGCGCAATCCTCTTCCTCCTGCTGCCGTTGAGGATGGCATGATTTGCCCGCTCCCTCCGCGTCATGGAGTTGATGATCGCCTCGGTCCTCACGAACTCCTTTTCATCGACATTCAGGTTCTTGACCTTGCTGAAACCCGGGATCATTCCCAGCAGGCTCTCTATCGACCCCATGCTCCGTATCTTCTTGAGCTGCTCGCGGAGGTCATCGAAGGTGAACGAATCTCCGAGAATCTTCTTCTGCAGATTTTCCGCTTCCTTCTGGTCATACGACTGCTGCGCCTGCTCAATTAGTGAGAGGACATCTCCCATGCCGAGGATCTTGGAGGCGATCCTGTCCGGATGGAACGGCTCCAGCATATCGATCTTTTCGCCTACTCCTATAAATTTGATCGGCTTGTCGGTTACGGCCCTGATCGACAGGGCTGCCCCGCCGCGGGCGTCTCCGTCCATCTTTGTCAGGATGATGCCATCGATGCCGATCTGTTCGTTGAACTGGCGCGCGATCGTCACCGCGTCCTGCCCGGTCATCGAGTCGGCGACAAAAAGGACCTCGTTGGGGGCGACCGCCGTTTTCACGTCTTTCAATTCCTGCATGAGGGCTTCGTCGATGTGCAGCCGGCCGGCCGTATCAAGTATGACGATATCGTTGGCCTCCGTCTTCGCTTTCTTTATGGAGTCACGGGCGACAAGGACAGGCTCTTTAGTCTCCCGGGAGAAGTAGACATTGACCGCAAGCTGCTGCCCGAGTGTCATGAGCTGGTCAATCGCCGCGGGCCGCTGGAGGTCGCAGGCGACGAGCAGCGGCCTCCTGCCTTCCTTCTTGAAAAGCCGCGCAAGCTTCGCAGCGGTTGTCGTCTTGCCTGAACCCTGAAGGCCTACCATCATGATCACAGTCGGAGGATTGGGAGACAGCATGATCCTGCTGCTGGTTCCTCCGAGGAGGGCACAGAGTTCGTCGTTGACGATCTTGACAACCTGCTGCCCCGGGGTGAGGCTCTCGAGCACTTCTTTGCCTACGGCCTTTTCACGGATCTTCTCCACAAGGTCTTTGACCACCCTGAAATTGACATCCGCCTCAAGAAGCGCAAGGCGGATCTCCTTTAATGCCGTGTCAACGTCCTCCTCCTTCAGGAGGCCGCGGCTCTTGAGTCCCTTGAAGATACGTTCCAGTTTTTCAGATATGTTTTCGAACATGGCAGATCAGAGCAGCTTTTCTATCGCGGCGGACATCGCACCGTCGTTTTCCATTAAACCGACGTGGGTGCTGTTGATCTTTCCTGTCTTGTCGATAAGGAACGAGACGGGTATACCGCTGACCTGGTAGGCATTAGAAATCGATTCGTTACCCAGAAGAACCGTATAATTGATGCCCTGTTCTTTTGAAAAGTTCGCAAGCGTTGCCGGCAGATTATCGCCCTCATCGACGGAAACGGCGAGAATTGTAAGACCCTTGTCGCCGTATCTGTTTTGCAGCGTCACGAGGGAGGGGATACTCGCACGGCAGGGCGGACACCATGTGGCGAAAAATTCCAGCAGCACGACCTTCCCGGCAAGGCTGGAGAGCCTGATGGTTCGTCCGGCGAGATCCTGTGTTGCAAAATCCGGCGCCACGCTGCCCGTCCCGTGAGGGAGGCTGCCCTTGTCCCTCGTGCATGCGGTCATCGGCAGGCAGAGCAGTATCAGCAGGACCAACGCCTTAAGCGTCATCGGAGGGCGGGCGGGAAAACCGGATGTCCGGCGGCTGGAATTCAACGCTGATCAGCCCGCGAGCAGAGAATCGAGTTTGGCCTTCAACTGCGGCTTTGGCACTGCCCCGACAACCTGATCGACCTTCTGTCCGGCCTTGAAAAACATTATCGTCGGGATACCCATGATCTTATATCGGCTCGCGATATCGGGATTTTCGTCTGTATTGAGTTTGGCGACCTTTACCTTTCCTTCGTACTCCTTGGCGAGTTCCTCAACCGTGGGAGCGATCATACGGCACGGACCGCACCACACAGCCCAAAAATCGACCATGACAAGGCTCTGCGCCTGCAACACCTCCTGCTCCCAAGTCGCAGTAGTAACATTCAATACTCCTTCAGCCATATGAAAACCTCCTCGTGTGATGTAAATAAAATTATATTTTGTATAACCGCGATTTGTCAAACTCCGGCGCGCGGGGCGGCCCGGGTTCTGAAGACCCATGCAACCTCGCCGAACAACAACTCGGACGGGACAGCACTGCCCGCGCAGTACGTTGACAGTCGGATGTTTTTTTGTTATGTTCTCTAGTGATGAAAATCTTTTTATGTCTTGCTTTGGCGCTGTCGTTTCTGCTCTTTCCTTCGGTCATGCATGCATTTGATACCCTGGGGCTTCAGCCGGTATCGCCGTATGGAATTTTTTCCGTGATGAGCGCCGATACACTCCCGAGGAAGAAGCTGGCCATGGAAGTGGGGGGCGAACGCGTGAAGAACCCCGAGTTTTACCGTTTCGCTCTTAAAGGTGCTTATGGTTTGACCGACTCTGCCGAACTCGATTTCACCGCGCCCTTCGTGTATCGGTATGCCAACAACCGTGACGGCGTTGAGGATTTCTCCTTCGGGCTGAGACATCGATTTTATGACGAGGGGACCTATGGCCCCTCTCTTGCCTATCTGCTGACTGCTTCACTCAGTAACGGTCGGGACGAGTTCAGCACGAACGGGAGGCTGGGCGCCGGCCTTATCGCCAGCAAACGGATCGGCCCTTTCAAGGGGCATATCAACGCAATATTCCAGAAGCCAGGCGCCAGCAGTTTGAAAAACGAGATCACGTTTTCCGGGGGGATCGACTTTTCGGCAGCCAACAATTTCAACATCCTTGGAGAGGTCATCGTCAAAAAGGACCATACTACCCAGCGATATAACGATGTAGAAACGAGGCTCGGGTACCGCATCAAGACCCTGGATTTTATGTATACGACGGTCGGTGTCGGCGCAAATTTCAGGGACAGGACTCCCGCATACCATATAATGATCTCCGTGAGTCTGACGTCCCCCCATCAGAAAAAAGAAATCAAAAAGATCTACGAGGAGGAGTAGTATGTGCGCCGGATCTCCCTGTAATTGCTCTGCCGCGATGGACACATATCATGTTTGATATCGGTTTTCAGGAGCTTATCATCATATTTGTGGTTGCGTTGCTTGTCTTCGGACCTGAAAAACTGCCTGAAATAAGCAGGACGCTGGGAAGGTGGGTCGTGCAGATCAGAAGGGGTATAAATGACGCAAAGACCCAGATGGAAAGTGAATTCCGGGAGCTCGACCCCAAAGTCGAAGACGAGGTGAGCAAGCTTGTCGAACGCGTCGGGGATGCCGAGACAAAGACGCCCGCAGGGGACGAGGCTCCCGAGAAGAAGGGTGGCGCGTAATTGGACCGGACAGAGATGCCCCTGATAGAACATCTTGCGGAACTGCGAAAAAGGATATTGATTTCTTTTGCGTTTCTTGGTGTCGCATTTGTCGCGCTCTTCAACTACTCTGAAAAGATCTTTGATCTGCTTGTATTTCCGCTCAATACCGAAATAAAGATCATTCTGACCAGACCCTTTATTCTCTTTGTCTCCAAAAAACCGGTTCCCCTTGTTTTTCTTTCACCTGCTGAGGGTTTCTGGATGCACCTGAAGATATCTCTCGTTGCGGCGCTGGTCGTCTCGCTTCCTGCAATCTTCTTCCAGGTGTGGCGATTTATTTCACCGGGCCTTGTGGAAAAAGAGAGGAAGTACTTCATCCCGTTTATCGTCTCGTCCACCGTGTTGTTTCTGCTTGGGGCCGCATTCTGTTTCATAATCGTGCTTCCGTTTGCCCTCACCTTTCTTCTCGGCTACAAGACTGAACACATGACCGCAATGCTGTCAGTGGGCAATTACATGGACTTTTGTGTGAAATTCATACTGGCGTTCGGTGCCATTTTCGAACTTCCCCTGCTGATCGTATTCCTGGTGCGCTTCGGGTTCATGACACCCGACAGTCTCGCGAAGAAACGAAAATATGCCATCCTTGCCGCGTTTGTCATTGGCGCCGTACTGACGCCCACCCCGGATGCGTTTAATCAGACCCTGATGGCCGTGCCCGTGATAATCCTGTATGAAATTGGTATACTAGTGTCACGCGTTCTCTACCGGAAAGGCAGGCATGGCTAGCGTAAGGGGAAAGAGTCTTAAGGCGCTTATCAGGGATGTAGCCGAGGGATATGTCGCCGTCAATCCGCTGTTTCTCAAGTCCTTCGAACCTGAGGTGCTGAAGGATTTTTATCACGAGATCTCCAAGGTCCAGATCGACATCAGGTCGGAGAAGTTTCCGACGCGCGATGTGGATGCAATCCGGCTCCGCAATGTCAAATTGCAGCGTCTGTATTCCGCGGTCATGATAATCAGAAACTTTGCGCGCGAGCGGAGGATTTCTCTCCTGTGATGCGCCCGGCTATTACGGCAGGGAGGAGCTGTTTCCAGGCATGCAGGTGAGCGAGGACATCAGAAAGGCGAAGGATATTATCCAGGTGATTCTGAAATCGCGGAAGATCCTGAGGATGTATCCTGAAAACAACCCCATGTATATCAATACCCTCCAGGAGAACTACGGGAAACTGAAGGATTATTTCTTCTATAAAGACGAGCTTACTCTTGCAATAAAGCAGAACGAGATCCTTTACGAGGGTGAGCAGGTCTATCACAGCGCGGAGAAAGAGGATAATTTTGCCCTATTTTTTTTCAAGGACGGCCTCCGTGAGATATCTTTCAAGAAAGGTCTTCCGGCAGATGAACTCGAAGCGTTTATCAAAATAATCTCGCTTGATTTCAACAGGGACGTTATGGATGACGATATCGTCACGCTTTTCTGGGAGCGGGATTTCCAGAAAATCCAGTATGTGGTCGATGAGCTGATCCTGTCCGATGATGAAGAGTATGAGGAGAAAGCGGTCCAGGAGGTGAAGGAGAAGGCGGCTACTGATGATGATATTCTTCGGGCCTATGAGGAAGCCTTCAGAGAAACCGAGCAGGTGAAGGACGCATCCATCGTCCCTCTTGTCGACAAGGACCTGCAGATGCTCCTGAAGGAACTGGATGAAGACTCTGCCGATAAGACCACGAAACTGTTTGACATTCTGTTTGAGATTATCCATTTGTCCGAGAACCGTGAAGACTACGAAGACCTCGCTGATTTTTTCAGAAATGCGATCGAGTTCACTACCGGCAGGGGAGACCTTTATCTCCTGAACGTCATCATGGGACGCCTCCATGAGGTGGCTGAAAACAGGGATTTCAGCGAAGAAATACGCACATTTGCCAGGAGGGTGATGCTTTTTGCCGGCAGCGAACCAATCATTACTCTCATTGGGGAGGTGCTCGACGGAGGGCAGGAGACCGACGAAAAGGTGCTCGATGACTTTCTCAAGCATCTAGAGAGATCATCTATTGTGCCTTTCATGAAGATCCTTGGCGAACTGAAAAGTATCCATGCAAGGAAGTTTGTCATCGATGCCCTGATCTTCCTGGGCAACAAGGACATCGCCATCCTTGCAAAAGGGCTGAGCGATACGCGGTGGTATGTTGTCCGCAATATCATTTATATCCTGAGAAAAATTGGGGACAAAAGGGCAGTCGATTACCTTCTCAAAACGGTCAAGCATGGAGACGTCAGAGTAAAGAAAGAGGTAATCAGGACTCTCGGTGAATTGGGCGGAGCCGGTGTTCTGCAGGCACTGCGTGATTGTCTCGACGACGCGGATGCACAGGTCAGGTCATCGGCGCTGAAGTCCCTTTCGAACATGGGCTCCGAGGCCGCCAAGAGGATCATACTGAACAAAATTAATGACAAGCCCTTCAAGGCGAAGGAGTTTGAGGAAAAAAAGGAGTTTTTCGAGGCAATCACGAGATGGAAGGACGACGAGGTCTATAACCTGCTTATCTCGGCGCTGAAGCAAAATGTATTATTCGGGCGCGCAAAGAATTATGAGGTCAGGGCCTGCGCTGCGTTTGCGCTGGGTTTTATGGGGAGAAGGGAATGCCTTCCGCTGCTGCAGAAATACCGCGGCGATGGAAATAAGCTGTTCCGCGAGGCGGTAGTGGGCGCGACAAGAAGGCTCGAACATGGACAGTAACGAAGACATAGCCGTCAACAGAATTTCCAAGGAACTGGTCAACCAGATCTCAGTCGTCATAAGGACTTCACAGATACACGATCCGAACAATGTCGCGGTCTCCGCGCTGATCGACAAGATGATCTCGATGATCAACGGGTTGCTCGCGTACGAACAGATGATCTCGATCGAGCTGAGGGGTGATTTTTTTTATGTAAACGATTCCCGGATCCGGTACACCCTTGAATACCTGCTTAACTTTGAGTACCTAGTGCAGGAATTCAAGAAGCGCGAACTTGGCGCCGTTTTGTTCAGGGGAAAAGTAGCCCCTGACGATATCCAGGTCTTTGTCCGGGCCTTTATCGCCTCGGGGTCCTCGCAGAAACCCTTTGAAGCAATAGAGGACAAGCTTATTACGGTGAAGAGTCTGTCCGTGGATCGGTTGAAGCATATTGTTGAAAAGAACTCCTTTGAACCCAGGAAGATGGTGAAAAAGACGTATTTTAATGCGGTGTCATTCACCAAGGGGGTTATCAATAAGATCAAGAGCGGGGAGAAGGTCAATATCAGAAAGGCCAAAAGGGTGGTCGAGACGATGGTGGACCAGATCCTTGAACAGGAGCAGCTTCTGCTTGGCATGACCGCAATCAAGGACTACGATGAGTATACCTATCATCATTCCGTGAATGTCAGCGTCTTGTCCATCGCCCTCGGGCAGAGGCTTGGACTGAACCGCAAGCTGCTTACCGAATTGGGCATTGTGGCGATCTTTCACGATATCGGCAAGATGGACATACCCTATGATATCCTGAACAAGCCCACGAACTTCACCGAGGATGAATGGAAGATCATCCGGAAACACCCGGTCTGGGGAGTCAAGGCCCTCCTCAAACTGAAGAAACTTGACGACGTCACGATCAGGTCGGCGATTGTGGCGTTTGAACACCATATGAACTTCGATCTCACCGGATATCCGAAACTGCGAAAAAACCTGCAGCTGGATTTTTTCAGTAGGATTATTTCCCTTGCAGATCAGTACGATGCCATGACATCGTCCCGTGTGTACTCACGAATACCCCTGTCGCCGGACAAGGCGCTGAGTATCATGATGGAGCGGGCGAACGCCCAGTTGGATCCCCTGCTTTTGAAGTTTTTCGTGAACATGGTCGGCGTCTTTCCTATCGGGACGATGGTGATGTTGAATACCAAAGAACTCGGACTCGTCTATGAAAGCAACCAGCTCTTCGCTTCCCGTCCCCGGGTGATGATCATTATCGACAAGGAAGGCAGGAGGATAAAAGGCACGGTCGTTGATCTGGCGGAAAAAAACGATCAGGGGACATTTGCGCGTACGATAGTCCGGACAATGGATCCGAACAAATACAAGATCAATCTGGCGGAATATCTGCTCTGATCCGCCTGGAACGCGGTCAGAACCTGAACCAGCTCTTTTTTTCCTTCAGCCCTTCCAATGCCGACGCAACGCCTTTCAGGAGCTTCAGGATTTCCCCCTGTTCCTGTTTCGCATCCTTTATCCCTTTTTCTCCGGACGCTCTGATATTCTCTGACAGCGCCTGAATCGTTTGCCGTATCTCCTTCAGCTCTCCCTGTAACAATGAAATCGCTTCGGACATCCTGTCTGCCTTGCCCCCGAGTCTGGCAATTGCTTCCCGGCAGTCCCTTATCTCCAGCGCGAAAGCCGCAGAGGCTGCCATCTCCTGCACGGCTGCCGTTTTTTCTACGAGGGGGGCAGGGGGTTCCGGTGCAGGGACTGACATAGGCTGGCATGTTGTCTCAGGCTCTTCCTCTCGGTGTTCCGCCACTATTTCCACAGTATCTGCATACTCGGGCGCAACCTGCTCCAGAGGAATCTCGCCAGATTCCATGAGAATCGCCTCCGGCAATTCGGTCTCCGCAACAGGGACCTCTTCAGGTGCCGGAGGCGCCATTTCCCGCGGTGCCTCTTCTTTGCCCTGGGATGGCTGGATCTCGATCTTGTGCTTCTTCGATATGTATTTCAGAAGAAGTTTCGTAACAAGCTTGAAGGTGTCCTCAACGCCGGCTCCGGTGACGGCAGTCGCCTCAGTGACGTGATAATTGTCATGGTTCAGATCCCTGTTAAGGTCATCCACGGAGAGGATATTTTTGAGGTCCCTTTTGTTGTACTGGAGGACGACCGCGATCTCGTCAGGATTGATGTTATTGGCCAAAAGGTTATCGCGCATATTCGAAAAACTCTCGATATTCTGATCCTTCATCTCACGCTGCGAGTCGGCGACAAACACAATCGCATCTGCCCCTTTCAGGACTACTTTCCTCGTGGCGTTATATCTGACCTGTCCAGGGACTGTATAGAGCTGGAAGCGGATCGAGAAATCGCGTATCTTACCGAGTTCGATCGGCAGAAAGTCGAAGAAAAGAGTCCGGTCGGATTCTGTGGACAACGAAAGGAGCTTCCCCTTTGTTTCAGGGTTCAACACCGAATGCAGAAATTGTAAGTTGGTTGTTTTGCCACTCAGACCGGGGCCGTAATAGACAATCTTTAACGTGATCTCTTTTGTCGCATAATTGAACAGCGCCATGATTTATACTATAGCATAAACGCCGTTCCGTGTCTGATTTTTCACACGGTACATCGCTTCATCTGCGAGTCTAAGGAGATCTTCTTTTGACCGTGAGCTTTCCGGGTACGAGGCGACCCCGAAACTCGCCGTCATATTGAGCGAATAGCCTTCTTTCCTGAGGAAGAGATTCTGCGCGACGGTACTGCGGAGGCGCTCGGCGATGGCCAACGCAGCCTGGGGAGGCGTCTGGGGAAGGACCATTACGAATTCATCACCGCCATAGCGGGCGACAATGTCGATCGTGCGGAGACTGCGAAGCAAAAGTTGTCCGATCTCTACAAGGAGCTTGCTTCCGACGAGATGGCCGTAATTGTCATTGATCAGCTTGAAGTGGTCTATATCCATGAAGATGAGGGACAGGGAGGACTTGTGCCTGTTGGCCCGGGTTATCTCGATTTCCAGTGTCCTGTTCAAGTAGCGGGTGTTGAACAGTTTTGTCAGGTCATCGGTGACCGATATCTCCGCCATCTTCTGGTAGATCGTCGTCATCTCGATTGCGATCGCCGCATGGTCGACCAGTCTGAGAAAAAGGGCCAGATCGTCCTTGGTGAACGACGCACTTGAAGTCATATTGATGATCTCGAAGACCCCGAGGATCGTTCCCTTGGAACGGATCGGAACGCACATGAGCGATTTCGCCTCGACGTGCGTATCGCGGTTGAGGCCGGAGTGGAAGCGTTTGTCCTTGGACACATCAGGGAGCACGACCGGAATGCCCTCCTGCGCAACCCAGCCGGCTATGCCCTCCCCCCGCTTCAGGCGGACCTTCCGTGATTTGACCTTCCGCTCCTTCTTGTGGGAAGTCTTTTCAAGTACGAGATCCCCTGTTGTCTCATCGATGAGGAAGACTGACCAAGCATCGGCCTTTATCAGGCGTTTCGCCTTCTTCATGATCTCCCCGATCATATTGTCGAGATCGAGTGCGGAGGTCATCGTTTTGCTGAGGGTATCGAAGAAATCGAGTTCCTTCCGGGTTGCATCGAGTTGCTGTTGCAGGATGAGGTTTTCCTCGATCATCCTCCTGTCTCCGATCGCCTTGTGTACCAGATAGACCAGTTCCCTGCCGGAAGGCGAACCGATCGGATAGGTATGGGGGTATTTGAGCCATACGGCAAAACCTCTGGGAGAGGCAGTTTCGGAAAAGACTATCTTCGGGATGTCCCTGAACTTGGCCGCAAACTTCCTGAATGAGGGATCAGAACTCTGGCTTCTGTTGATGACAACCACATCAGGAGTTTCATCATGACGGCCCAGGAGACCTGTGATAGACTTGAACCGGGTGACCGCGAGACTCGGTTCGAGCAAATCCTCCTGCTTCAGTGAGTCAGATCCGACAAGAAAGACCTTATTCATTTACCCCGCAGCATTTTTTGTACTTCTTACCGCTGCCGCAGGGACAGGGGTCGTTTCTGCCCGTCTTCTTGCCTTTCTTCACCGGCTGGGCCACCCCGGCGTCCTCACCGCGATTGTACACCACATTCGTCTTCCTCGTCTGCGTTCTGACTTCAGAATCCTGATTTCGCTGCACCTGGATCTTGAAAAGGCGCGTGACAATCTCGTTCGAAATCCTGCCGGACATTTCCGTGAACATGTCAAAGGCCTCCCGCTTGTACTCGACGAGGGGGTCCCTCTGACCGTATCCCCTGAGACCGATACCCTCTTTGAGGTGGTCCATGGCGAGAAGGTGGTCCTTCCACTGGGTATCGACGACCTGGAGTACGATCATCTTTTCGAGATAGCGCATCATCTCGCTTCCGATTTCCGTCTCCTTGTCCTCATACGTCTTTCTGACCGTATCGAGGAGCAGACCCTTCATTCCGCGGCGGTCGTCAGGCATCGTCTCCACGGTAAGATCGAAGATACCGTAGAGCGCGTCCCTCAGCCCGTTCAGATCGTATTCATGGCTGCCGCTCTCCTCGGGGCAGTAAAGGTCCATAAGCTCATCGACGATCTCGTCGGTCATGTCGATGACCCTGGTACGGAGATTGTCACCCTGGAGGATCTCGCGCCTGAAGGCATAAATCTCCGTGCGCTGTTTGTTCATGACATCGTCATATTCCAGCAGATGTTTCCTGATATCGAAATTGTGGCCCTCTACCTTTTTCTGAGCATTTTCGATCGCCCTTGAGACCATCTTGTTTTCAATCGGGATATCCTCATCCATGCCGAGCTTGCCCATCAGCCCCGAGATCCGGTCAGAGCCGAATATGCGCATCAGATCGTCTTCAAGAGAGAGGTAAAAACGTGTGGAGCCGGGGTCGCCCTGTCTTCCCGAGCGTCCGCGGAGCTGGTTGTCGATTCTTCTGGATTCATGGCGTTCCGTGCCTATGATGTGCAGTCCTCCTGCCACGACGACACTCTCTTTGTCGGCCGCGCAATGCGCCTCGGCAGCCTCCAGCGCCTTACGCCAGTCCTCGTCGGTATACTCCGGTTTGTCGGCAAGCATATCACGGGCGATTCCGGAAGGGTTTCCTCCGAGGATGATGTCCGTTCCTCTGCCAGCCATGTTCGTGGCAATCGTCACCGCCTTACTCCGTCCGGCCTGTTCGATGATCTCTGCCTCTTTTTCATGGTATTTCGCGTTCAGAACCGCATGTTTGATGCCCCGTTTTTTCAAAAGGCTGCTGAGAAGCTCGGATTTTTCGATAGATATGGTGCCGACCAGGACAGGCTGTCCTTTCCCGTTCAGCTCCTCGATCTCATTGAGGACTGCATGGAATTTTCCCTTCTCGGATTTGTACACCATATCAGGATGATCAGCCCTGACCATCGGCCTGTTCGTCGGCACGACCAGCACATCCAGATTATAGATCATTGCGAATTCTTCAGCCTCGGTTTCAGCGGTTCCGGTCATGCCGGCCAGCTTGTTGTACATCCTGAAGAAGTTCTGGAAGGTGATTGTCGCCAGGGTCTGGTTTTCGCTGGCGATCTTGACGCCCTCTTTAGCCTCAACCGCCTGATGAAGACCGTCCGACCATCGTCTTCCCGGCATAAGACGGCCGGTGAACTCATCGACAATAATGACTTCGCCGTCCTTGACCACATAATCCACATCGCGTTTAAAGAGGGTGTGCGCCTTCAGTCCCTGGAGCACGTGATGTACAAGATCGATATTTGCGGGGTCATAAAGGTTTCCCGCGCCGAGCAGCTTTTCGACCTTGATGTTCCCTTCCTCGGTCAGGATGACGGTGCGCGCCTTTTCGTCTATCGTATAGTCGGCCTCGGCCTGGAGCTTCGGGATGATCTTGTCTATCCGGTAATACTTGTCCGTCGACTCCTCGGAAGGACCGGAAATGATCAGCGGCGTTCTCGCCTCATCGATGAGGATACTGTCGACTTCGTCTACGATCGCATAGTTCAGTTCACGCTGCGCAAACTGCGACACATCGTATTTCATGTTATCGCGGAGGTAATCGAACCCGAACTCATTGTTTGTGCCATACGTGATGTCAGCCCCGTAGGATATCTGGCGCTGTTCGTCCGTGAGCCCGTGGATGATGACGCCGACGCTCAGGCCGAGAAAATTGTACAGCTGTCCCATCCAGCCGGAGTCTCTCTTTGCCAGGTAGTCGTTGACCGTGACCACATGGACACCTTTGCCGGTGAGGGCGTTGAGATAGACGGGCAGGGTGGCGACCAGCGTCTTCCCTTCCCCGGTCTTCATCTCGGCGATCGTTCCCTCGTGGAGGATGATGCCGCCCATCAGCTGCACGTCAAAGTGGCGCATTTTGAGGACGCGTTTCGACGCCTCCCGTACAACCGCGAAGGCCTCAGGGAGAAGGTCGTCAAGCGTTTCGCCTCCAGCGATCCTCTCCTTGAATAAAAGAGTCTTGTTCCGAAGCTCCGTGTCAGACAGAGGACTTATGGACTGTTCGAGACCGTTGATCCGTTCAACGATGGGGATGAGTCTCTTGATCTCCCGCTCGTTTTTTGTGCCTATGATTTTCTTCAATATTCCAAACATGTGTTATAGATTAATGGAAAGCCGGGAAGAATGCAAGAAATCGCTCTTTTTCAATGTGTTACCATTGACCTGCGGAAGGGATTCCCGACATTTGAAGTCGTCAAGTCAATACTGGTACAGTAAATGTTATGGAAAAAAGTGTCTACATCTATACCTACGGCTGCCAGATGAATGTCCATGATTCTGAAAAGATGATCGGCCTGCTGTCTGAGAACGGCTATAAGGAGGCGGGGACTCCTGCTGAAGCCGACCTCATTATATTCAATACCTGTGCCATCAGGGAAAAGGCAGAGCAGAAGTTCTACAGCCAGCTGGGCAGGATAAAGACCCTCAAGAAGAAGAAAAAGGACCTCGTGATCGCGGTCGCCGGATGCGTGGCCCAGGAGATGCAGAAGAAGGTCTTCACCCGGGCGCCTCATGTGGATTTCATATTCGGACCTCAGAACATCGGGCTGCTGCCCGACCTTCTGAAACGCGGGCAAAAAATGTCCGTTGATATCAATCCCGCGCTCGCCGGAGAGGAATTCACGGCCGAACGTGGCAGCCGTACCCGTGCATGGGTTTCGATCATGTACGGCTGCAACAATTTCTGCAGCTACTGCATAGTTCCCTATACCAGGGGGAGGGAAGTTTCCCGCCCCCCGAGCAGCATCGTTGCGGAGATCCGGGACCTCAAGGCGCGAGGTTACAGGGAAGTCACCCTTCTGGGTCAAAACGTCAATTCATACAGGAGCGACACTGATTTTAAGGGTCTTCTGCGGCTTGTGGCCAGTGTGGGTTTGGACAGGGTCAGGTTCGTCACCTCCCATCCCAGGGATCTCACGGCCGATCTTGTTGACGCGATCGCCGAACTCCCCTGTCTCTGCGAACATATTCACCTGCCTCTGCAGTCGGGATCAGACCGCATTCTTCGTGCGATGAACAGGGGCTACGATTATGCGGACTACAGGAAGAAAATAGATATGCTCAGGGAGAGGGTGCCGGGGATCGCGATCACTTCTGATATTATCGTGGGTTTTCCGGGTGAATCGGATGAGGATTATCTGGAAACACTGCATGCTCTTGAGAGCATACAGTATGACGGCCTTTTTGCGTTCAAGTATTCAAAGCGCAGGGGAACAAAGGCATATTCCCTTGAAGACCAGGTTCCGGAGATAGTGAAAACGACGCGCCTTAACCGTCTGCTGAAGCTTCAGGATGAGATGACTCTGAAAAAGAATCTGGCCTATGAAAATGGGATTGTCGAGATTCTTGTGGAAGGCCGTTCCGAGACGGACGAAGGACGCCTTTGCGGCAGGACGAGATCAAACAAGATCGTCACGATCCAGGATAACGGAGACACCGAGGGGGATCTCGTTAAAGTTCTGATTATGAAAGCCCGCATGCATTCCCTGGAGGGGATCAGGACGGACAAACAGGCACAGGCAACAAGATTCTGAGACATGAAGGTTGCAGTAGTCACATTGGGATGCAGGGCAAATCATTCCGAGAGCGATGTCATTCAAGAATCACTTGAAGAAGCCGGAGTAACTATAGTAAGTTTAAAAGATAAACCAGATTACTGCATAGTAAATACCTGCTCGGTAACCCATAAGGGTGATATCGATTCGCGACAGATGATTGGGCGTGCTGCCAGGGCAGGCGCCAAGGTGATTGTGACAGGGTGTTACACCCAGTTGAACCGTAAGGCCGCAGAGAGTCTTCCTGGGGTCGTCAGTCTGGTCGATATCGGCAGGAAATACGATATCATCAGAATGATTGCCGGCGCGGATGCCGAGCCGTGTCATCATGTCTCCGGCAGGTCGAGACCATACGTGAAGGTTCAGGATGGTTGCGACTTCAACTGCTCGTACTGTACGGTTTGCATAGCACGAGGGAGATCCCGCAGTCTGCCGGACACTCTCATTATAGAAAGAGTGGCAGCACTATCGGACAGCGGGTATAAGGAAGTCGTGCTGACCGGTATCAATCTCGGGCTCTACGGCAGGGATCTTCCGCAGAGGGATAGCATTGCAGGACTCATCAGGAAACTGCTTTCCGGAACTTCGATCAGGAGAATCAGGCTCAGCTCACTCGACATCTGCGGGATCGACGATGAGCTTATTGATGTGATAAGTGATCCGAGAATCTGCAGAAATCTGCATATCCCGCTTCAGAGCGGGAGCAATAAGGTGCTGGGGCTTATGAGGCGAAGATACCGCATGGAGCTTGTCTCTTCCAGATTCCGGGCCATAACCTCCCGATTTAGTGATATCGCCATAGGCACGGATCTCATTGTCGGCTTTCCAGGGGAGGGCTCCTCGGAATTTCAGGATACGGTTGATCTCATCCGGGCCTGGCCGTTTGCGTACCTGCATGTTTTTCCGTATTCCCCCCGTCCGAATACCGACGCCTTTGTGCTGGCCGGCGCGGCTTGCTCATCTGAAGTAAGGCGCAGGGCCGATACACTTCTCGAACTGGGCAGGGAAAAGAAGGCCGATTACATGACTAGTCAGATAGGGAAGATCCTTGAGATCATTATGGAGAAGGGACTGCGCGACGGCATGAGCGTAGGAACATCCAGTAATTACCTCAAAATTTCGGTGCCTCAGGGAGGCCATAGGCCGGGAAGCGTTGCTGTTGTTCGCGTTGCGGGAATCAGAAGTGGAAGGCTCGAAGGAGTTGTGATAAAAGACCCTTAACGTGCCAGAATCATGAGATATTTGTACTGCCTAATTGATAGCCAGATCAGAAGAACCTTGTCCACAGACAAAAAGATCATTTTTACCCACACCGATACTAACAGTCTATTAACAAGTTATGTTTATATACAATGTCTGATAAGATATATTATGTAAAATAATATTAAAACAATATACAGTCATTTTGCGCTAAGTGTCTGATAAATTAGGTTAGTGCCTGTTCTGATCAGCTTTTTGAGTCCGAAGCCCTGCTTTGACCTTTTCAGGGCAATATTAGTCGCAAAGCCCCTGACTTCTCTTTGTCAGGTCTACGTTACAATAATAAAGTAGTTGTTTAAGAGTTGTTACGTAACACACTTATAATATTGATAATCGCTCCAAAATATCGTCTGTCTCTGAATACAAGGAGTCTGGTTTATCATATTATCTTGACATTTCACCGCAATCTGATTTATAAAAGTGGCATGCGGGCGTAACTCAGTGGTAGAGTGTTAGCTTCCCAAGCTGAAGGTCGCGAGTTCGAATCTCGTCGCCCGCTCCAAATTTTCTTTCATACCA
>JAKAIE010000041.1 GCA_021814475.1 Nitrospirota bacterium | reverse complement strand
CTCCAGAGCTACCTGGTCGACGAGGTGCAGAAGGTCTACCGGCTCCAGGGCGTTTCGATAAATGACAAGCATATCGAGGTGATCGTACGCCAGATGATGCGGAAGGTGCGCATCGAGGACTCCGGCGACACGAACTTCCTGATCGGTGAGCAGGTAGACCGGATGGTATTCCAGGAAGAAAATGCCCGGGTGAAGGCAGAAAACGGGGTCCCTGCTCAGGGCAAGCCGCTTCTGCTCGGTATCACGAAGGCGTCCCTGACGACCGACAGCTTTGTCTCTGCAGCGTCGTTCCAGGAGACGACAAGGGTCCTGACCGAGGCGGCGATCAACGGCATGATCGACGAACTGCGCGGTCTCAAGGAGAACGTGATCATGGGCAGGGTCATCCCTGCTGGAACGGGCATGAACAAGTACAAGAACACCTTTGTCAAGCGCGAGCTGAAGCCGGTCTTTTCAGCGCCTGCTGTAGAGGAATAGCGGTTTCTGCCGCGAAAAAACCCCTGCGTCCCCTCGGGGACTGCAGGGGTTTTTTCTTTTCCTGCCCTCATCTGTTATCATGGTACTGCGGCCTGAGATCGCTCCGCCGCGGCCGCATACGGCCTTCAATACCGATATCCGGGAGTCGCCTTTGAGGTTTTCAGAAAGAAACCATGAAAACTAACATCGTCCTGTTCGGGCTCATTATCGTCGTCATTTCCGTGATCATCACGCTGAATATCTTTTTCCAGCAGAGCTACCAGGGCGAGATGGCAGAGCAGTTCAGCCTTGAAAAGCAGCAGATCGCAAAGTCGGTGGCCAAGAGCATCAGCGACGAGATCCAGCATCTGGAGGATGAAAGTATCCGGTTCTCGCGTCTTCTCGCTATCAGGGGCCTGGATCGCAGGGGTATGGACGAATTTATACGGAATACCTTTTCTGAGATCGCGGATGATCCCACCACGGTCCTTAAGATTGTCGACAGCGGCGGCCGCATGATTTACAGTTCCTCGGGGAAGGCGCTGGACAAGGATGATATCGAACACTACGAGCTCGCCCGGCTCGTCAGGCCCGGCGAGGTCCAGTTCCACGACATGGTCGAGGCGGGGCGCAAGCTGATTCTGATGATACCGGTGGCCCCTAAGGGTCATGCAGTGACGGGATACGTCCTGATCGATATTTCGATAGATTCCATTAGCAAGAAATTTATCGAACCGATCAGGACCGGCATGCGCGGCTACGCCTGGATGATGAACGGCAATGGCACACTGCTTTATCACCCGACCGAGCCGAGCATGGTCGGCAAGAATATCTACAAGGCCGACAAGACCTGTTTCGAATGCCATCAGTCCTTTGACCTCGAAAAGAAGATCCTTGGAAGCGACGAAAAGGGCTTCAGCTCCTATATCGCGCCCCGCGGGGAGGACAAGATCATCGCCTTCGCGCGCGCCCAGATATCCCAGATATCCTGGATCATCTGCGTCTCCATGCCCTATTCGGAGGTGACGTTCAGCATCAGGAAAAGCATGCAACTCCACTCGCTGCTCGCCATCTCGATCTTCCTGACCACCCTCGCCTTTGCCATTGTGGTTGTCTCGATGAACCGGCAGCGAGTCAAGGCCGAGGAGAAGGCCAAATATCTGGAGACGCAGAAGCAGCTCGAAAAGGAGATCCTCCAGGCGAAGGAATACCTGGAGAACCTGCTTGAGAGCACGGAATCGAAGATCATGGTTCTCGACAGGAACACGCAGATCAAGACGGTCAACTCGTCACACGAGCGTCTCTGCGGGGTGCGAAAGGACGAACTCGTGGGGAAGAACTTCTTCGATGTCTTTCCTATCGAACAGGAGAAGGACATGGATATGCTGCAGGAGGTGCTTGCGCAGTGTCTCGGAGGGAAAAGCCGCCGTCTCAGCAATTATCCTTACAGAAGAGGGATTCTGACGCTGTATCTCAACATCAGCTTCAACCCGCTCGTGATTCATAATGTGATCGAGGGCATCATCGTATCGAGCAGCGACGTCACCGAAGAGGTGAAGCTTAAGACCAAGATACAGGAGTACGCGCTCAGGCTCGAGGAGATGGTGGTCATCAGGACCGATGAACTTCGCGGAGAGAAAGAAAAGCTCGATGCCATCGTCAGTGCCATTGAAGGAGGCCTCTGTGTCGTTGACAGGGCGACAGAGGATGTGGTCTGGGCTAACAAGACGATGCGTGACTGGCTGGGGAAGGACGGAAACGAAACCATTTCCCTCCACGATATTTATGGCGGAGGCGGACTGCATAGCGCCATTGTCGACAACCGGCTGCTCCGGGAGGTGCTGCACCGGGACTTCGGGAACCGGAAGGGGTATTTCCAGCTCACCTCCACCCCGATCTTCGCCTCTGAAGGGCAGACGCAGACACTCGTTCTGATACAGGACATTACCGAGATGAAGAGGATGGAGGAGCGCATGATGCACTCCGAAAAACTGTCCGCCCTTGCCCGGATATCGGCAGGAGTGGCCCATGAGATCGGCAACCCGCTCACATCGATTTCGTCGTATGTCCAGATCCTGCGGGAGATGGACCATGACGAGTTTACCAACGAAAGCCTTGATACGATCGCAAAACACATCAGCAGGATCGTGGACATCGTACGACAGATGTCGAGTTTTTCGAAGACAAGGGCGGCGGACCTGCGGCGGGCCGATATCGATAATCTGGTCAGGCAGACGCTCGACCTGGTCAAATACGACAAGCGGATGAAACATATCACGATCGGGATCGACATACCGCCGGGGCTGCCCGGGGTCTCGGTGGACGATACGCAGATGATCCAGGTGCTGATGAACATCATCCTCAACGCTGCCGATGCAATGCCGAACGGCGGTACGCTCGATATATCGGCGAAGGGGCTCGACAGGGAGCTAGAGGTGGCGGTGGCGGACACCGGCTGCGGTATAGCGCCGGAATACATCGAGAAGATATTCGATCCCTTTTTTACGACAAAGGAGATGGGTACCGGGCTTGGACTCGCCGTGAGCTATAATATCATCAAGAGTTACCAGGGGGATATCCAGGTGGAAAACCGGCCTGGGGGAGGGACGATATTCAGGGTGAGGTTGCCATATTATGAAAGCTGACCAGTACAGGATACTTGTGGTCGATGATGAACGGGACATCTGCAGGGCCCTTGAATTTCTGCTGACGAGAGAGGGCTACAAGGTCGTCACGACCCATAACGGTGAAGATGCGCTGAAGAAGATTGAGGCGGAGGACTTCGACCTGATGATCACCGATCTGAAGATGGAGGGCATTGACGGTATGGAGCTCCTCGATCGGGCACTCGGAATCGCCCCGAACCTGATCGCCATCATGATGACCGCCTTTGCCTCGGTCGAGTCCGCGGTAACGGCGATGAAAAAAGGGGCGAGCGACTATATCGTCAAGCCGTTCATCAACGAGGACGTCCGGATGACGGTGAGGCGGCTCCTTGAGCACAAGAAGGTGCTGATGGAGAATCTCGTTCTCCGGCAGCAGTTGAGCCAGACGTTCGGCAGCCGTGAGTTCATAGGGGTTTCTCCCCAGATCCACAAGGTCTTCGAGGTGCTCGAAAAAGTTATCCCGACCCGGAGCAATATCCTTATCCTCGGGGAAAGCGGCACGGGGAAGGGGGTCATTGCGGAGATCGTTCATGCCAACAGCCAGAGAAAGGACAAGCCGTTCATCTCGATAAACTGTTCCGCCATTCCGGAGAATCTCCTTGAGAGCGAACTCTTCGGCTACCGGAAGGGGGCCTTCACCGGGGCTGCGTCCGACAAGAAGGGCCTGATTACGATGGCCGATCAGGGGACGCTTTTTCTCGATGAAATCGGAGACATGCCGATGTCGCTGCAGGCCAAACTCCTGAAGGTCCTCGAGACCGGGGAGGTGCTACCCCTGGGTGACACCAAGGCGGTGTATGTCGACGTCAGGCTGATTGCGGCGACGAACAAGCATCTTGAGGAGCAGATAGAAAAGGGGCTTTTCAGGGAGGACCTCTATTATCGCCTGAACGTCATTGAGGTGACCGTTCCTCCCCTCAGGGAGCGAAGAGAGGATATTGCCGTTCTCGCCCGTTATTTTCTCGGGAAGTTCAGCAGGGAGAACAACAAGAAGGTATCTGATATCAGCGGCGAGGCCCTTGAGGTCCTGGTCAGCTACTCCTGGCCGGGCAATATCCGCGAACTGCGGAATGTCATGGAACGCGCCGTCGTCCTGGCGGGTTCAGACCGCATCGGCCTGTCCGAGCTTGCGGTCAAGATCAGGGAACAACAGGGCATAAGGGGTGCGCAGACGCTGAAGGACAAGCTCGAATTTTACGAGGAAAAGATAATCCGCGACTCGCTCCGTTCTCATGAGGGAAACAAGGAGGCGGTCTCCCGCGAACTCTGCGTGGACCTTGCGACGCTATACCGGAAGATCAAAAAACTCGGAATCGCCGAGGGTTAGAGAAATGTTGCCGCGTCATAATAGTATGAAGAGTTCCCCCATGTCCTTTTTTGCACGAAAAGGGATATCCTGCATCGTCTTTTTCCTCGTGCTGGCATATGCCGCCTCCCTGCATGCAGAGGTCTTTCAGTATTTCGACGACGAAGGCACGCTCATTGTCACCGACAATCCGTATGGGGTCAAAAGGCCCCGTGCATCCAGACCGTTAAACACCTATACGCCGAAACCCGACCAGCAGGTGAGGCTTGACCTGCTCAGCGATGTGGAGTATGACTATTACCCGGTATACGGCCGCAACTTTGCAGAAGTGGTCAGGTCCGTGGATGCGAACGGTCCCTACGACGAAGGGGACGGCCGGCGGTATGCGGGGCAGACGAGGTGGACGGCCGGATGGTCCTATTCGTTTGCTTCATCGTACAGGCAAGAGGGCGGGTTTCTCCGCGCGGAGGTGGGCATCCGGGACATGCAGTTCAAGTCGAATATCTCGGTGCTGCTGCCGATGCTGAGTCCTGAGACAACCCTGCCACCGCAGGATTTCCAGCAGTGGCAGTATTACATGACCAGGCTTCTTGCCCATGAGCATGACCATGTCAGGATTATAAGGGATACTGCCTTCCGCGAAGAGGCGCAGCAAAAGTTCTCGGCGATCAGGGAGGTCGTGGTACCCGCGGATCCAGGAGTCGATCCGGATGCCCTGATCCGGCAGGCGGTTGAGGCCCGGACAGCACGTATAGGGCATGAACTGATCATTGAGATCAAGAACAGGAACGACGAATACGATCGTATGACCGATCACGGGGCCAGGCCGGAAATGAGGGCCGCCTTTTTCGGCGGCCGCTGAAGGCCTCGACGATGTACTTCCGGTGGGCATGGAGACGATCTGGCGGCTGATAGATTCCGGAAGATGCGGGGCAGCCTTCAATATGGCGCTGGACGAAGCGCTTGCTGCCTCCGTGCGCAGGGGCGCTTCTCCTCCTCTCATCAGGTTGTACGGCTGGGAGAAACCCTCGGTGACCCTCGGCCGCTTCCAGAGGACCAGGGATGTCGATGTCGGCTACTGCAGGGCTGAGGGGATCCCGGTTGTGCGGCGTCCGACGGGGGGCAGGGCTGTCCTTCATGACGATGAGCTTACGTACAGTCTGTCCGCCAGGACCGACGGGCATCCCTTTTCGAAAGGGCTCCTCGACAGTTACAGGAGCATCAGCGACGCGGTGACTAGGGCGCTTTCCTCTATCGGGCTGCAGACGGATGAGTGGAGGCGGCGTGAGAAGGGCAGTGTCCTTTCGGGCAGCCCGCTCTGCTTCCAGTCGACCTCATACGGCGAGATAAAGGTCGCCGGGCGGAAGGTCATCGGCGCAGCCCAGAGACGCTGGTCTGACGGCCTGCTGCAGCAGGGCTCCATCCCTTTTCGTCATAATGGTGAGCTGTTGAAGAGGATCTGCCGTGTCAGGGGAGAGGATCTGCGGCAGTGCATGACCGGGGTCAGGGATGCGATGCCCGGGCTCGGCGAAGACCTGCTGAAAGGAGCGCTCATTGCAGCGTTTGAGGATCGTTTTGGGGTGCGTCTTGTGATGTCTGATCCGTCTCCGCAGGAGGCAGCCCTGGCGCGGGAACTTCTGGAACTGAAATATCTCCAGGCGTCATGGAACCTTGAGTTTCCGTCTCGCTGTTATGCGCGGGGGGGAGGGTCGGTTTGATCTCGGATTCATAGTAATAATGAAAAATTGTTGCCAGGATGATCATCCCGAGATAGCTTTGGACGATATACGAGATCATCTGGATCGGGAACGAGATGATTGTACCGATGATCGGTATCAGATTGAACGGATAGACGATAAGCATGATGAAGAAGCTCAGCAGCACGTATCCTGACAGAAGGATCACATAAAGCCAGAAGGCCTGCTGGCGGTTCCAGAGAAAACGGAATGCAATCCTGAAGGAGGCGACAGCCCCTTCGCCCCTGAAGAAGAGGACCGCGATGCCGTAGACCGTCACGGCAAGCGTGCCGAGGAGGATGCTCAGCCCGATCAGGACGAGGACAAGAGAAAAGAAGATTCCAAGAAAAAGGGCGAGTGTCGAGTCCTGGCTCTTCGCGGCGTTCACGACCGCGGCGACACCCCCGCCGAAAAGCCCGAGTGCAAAGGCGATGAAGAGAAACACCAGACCCACGAGAAGTGAATACCACATGAGCGGGATGAAAAAACGCTTCGCCTCCCTGAAAAACCCCTTCAGGCTGAATTTCGCATCAGGATCGAGTATCCCCCTGCCGATCACCCCGATTGAGCCGCCGAAGACGTACAATCCCGCGGTTGTCACCAGGGAGATATAAAGGAGAAAGCAGGCCAGGATGATGAGGATGAGACCAAAGTATTTCGAGACCAGTTCCGCGGGATTTTTGAACAGACCGATAATATCTTTCATATCCGAGAGCCCGGTCAGGTCGAGTCCGAAGATGATAAAGGCGATGCCCAGTGGAATGCCGACCATAATGAAGAAGCATACGAAGTTCAGGAGCATCATCCCCGCCTGCACGGCGACCAACTGCCAGCGGTGGTTGATCAGTCTGACACCGGCCTTTATCGTTGCGGAGTAGTGCATCGTCTATTATACTACCTCGACCCTGATCTCCTCAAAAGAATCCTGCGGCAGTTCCTTGATGAAGCGTGACGGCCGGAGGAATCCCATGCCGTTCCAGTCCTCGGACATGATCGGGTAACAGATGAACAGGGACTCCCGCGCGCGGGTCGCCGCAACATAGAAAAGGCGGCGCTCCTCCTCTTCCTCATCGCTCTTCAGCGATTTCGCGGACGGGAACCTGCCGTCGTTCATGCCGAGGATGAAGACCGTGGACCACTCGAGCCCCTTTGCCTGGTGGACGGTCGAAAGGATGACCCTGCCTTCGGCCTCTTCGGTCTCCCCCGAGTCCGGGTCCGATACCCCCTGCAGAGCCAGTTCGCTCAGGAAAACCTCAAGGGAGTCATACCTCAGCGCAAAACGTATCAGCTGTTCTATGTCCTCGATCCTCATCTCCGCGTTCGGATAGGTATTGTAGAGATGGTCTTCGTATCCGTGACGCAGGATATGGTCGACTGCAGCGGACGGCGCAGTGAGATATCGTTCCGCCCTGAGTTCTCCGATTACATCAAGGAATGTGTTAAAGCCGTCGACGGATTTCTTCGATACATGGCGGCCCGCCTCCTGTATCGCCTCCGCAGGATTTGCGGCTGTCCTGATGGCGTCCCAGATTTTGGCGGCCGAGATATTCCCGATGCCCTTGATCAGCTTCAGGATCCTCTTCCAGGCGATCTCGTCGAAGGGGTTCGTGATCACCTTCAGATATGACAGGACGTCCTTGATGTGCGCCTGTTCGAAGAACTTCAGGCCTGACCGGATCTCAAATGGGATGCCGCGCCGTTGTAGTTCCATCTGCAGCTGCATCGACTGATAGTGCGACCGGTAGAGCACCGCGATGTCGTCGAAAGACGCCCCGTCCGCGTTCATGTCTATCATGACGGACGCGGCGAACTCCGCCTCCTGAAAGACGTCTTTGAGCGGCGCCACACCAGGCAGCCCACCCGACGGAAGGACAGCATGAAGGTCCTTGCGGAACTGGTTCCGGTTGTGGGAGATGATAGTATTGGCGAGATGGAGTATCTCCGGGGTCGACCGGTAATTTGTCGTCAGCGTATAGATCCTGGCCGAGCTGTACCGTTCCGGGAACTTCAGGATGTTTTCGAAGGCGGCCCCCCTGAAGGAGTATATGGACTGCGCATCGTCGCCGACGACCATTAGGTTCTGCTCTCCCCCGGCGACCATGTCTACAACGTCTGACTGGAGTCTGTTCGTGTCCTGGTATTCGTCCACGAGGATGTATTTGAATTTGAGGGAATAGTATTCCCGGATCTTGTCATTTTCCGCAAAGACCTTTTTCCACAGGAGGAGCAGGTCGTCGAAATCCATCAGGTTGAGCGCCCGCTTCTTTGATTCGTAAAGGGTGGCGATCTTTCGTATCTCCTCCGCTCCGTCCATGAAATGAGGGAACCGCAGCGCTATCACCTCGTCGATATCCATGGCGGTATTCTTTGCGAGACTGCTTATCTCGAGGAGAACCGTGCCACGGGGCAGGACCGCATTCTTCTGGAAAATCTCGGCGATGCAGGACTCGAAAAGATCCTTGGCGTCTTCACGGTCGAGGATCGAAAAACCCTGCCTGTACCCAGCGAGGATGTAGTGCTGCCGCAGGATGAGGTTGGCGATATGGTGGAATGTCCCGCCGAAGAGGCCTGAGGTGTTCTGGCCGACCAGCTGTTCAGCCCGGCGCATCATCTCCTTTGCGGCCTTGTTTGTAAAGGTCAGGAGAAGGATGTTTTCCGGCCTGACGCCGGATTCGATGAGTCTCGCGACCCGGTACGTGACGACACGTGTCTTGCCCGTCCCGGCTCCCGCCAGTACCAGGGCAGGGCCTTCCCGGTGCATCACCGCCCCGTACTGTTCGGGGTTCAGTTCGTGCTCGTAATCGACCGTAAATTCTGAGGGCCTGCGGTGGAGAACGTATTTCTTCATTATTTCTATTGTACCAGAGTGGCAAGCGCCATGGATGGTCAGGTAACGGTCCGGGATGCCCGGAGGCGGGGTGCGCTTTTTTTCGCTTGATATCGGTTCGTGGATATCTTTATTATTTGAGAAGAAGAAAACAGCGCAGGTGATCAGCCCTGCCGCGGGGGTAGAATGAACAAAAAGGGCAAAGGCACGGATATTCCGGAGAAACAGCAGGGCGGCGTCAGCATCAAGCGCTTCGCCCTGACGTACGTCGTTTTGATGGGGATCTTCTTTTTCGTGATCGGGTTCGTGCCGCTGCAACGTGTCTTCGACGTAAACGGGGTCTATACGGGCATGATCACGAAGATCACGGCGAAGATACTCGGAGTGGCAGGCATTCCTGCGGTCTGCCAGGGCTCGGTCATCGCCCTGCCGTCGATCTCCCTTGACGTGAAGTTCGGCTGCAACGGGCTCGAGGCGGTCATGATTTACGCGGTCGCGGTGATCGCCTTCCCCGCATCATGGAAGAAGAAGGCCCTGGCTATCCTGGCGGGGCTGGTCATCATTCAGGTGATCAATGTCCTGAGGATCGCCGGGCTGGCTTATGCCGGCATTCACTATCGCCAGCTTTTTGAATATATGCACATATATGTTGCCCAGGGGATGATGATCGCGGTCTCCTTCTTTACGTTCCTCGGCTATCTGCATTATGCCACGCCCGCAGAAAGAAAAGACCATTAAGACGACAGTCCTGAAGACCGGCGCCGTATTCCTCGCAGCCTACCTTCTTTCCCTGGTCCTCTGGATACAGGTCAAGGATCTGTACGCCCACGGGATGGTGGTCGTTGCTTCGAAGGTCGTTGCCGGGATCAAGGGCTGCCGGCTCGAAGAGCTGGTCCGCGAGGGAGACATCATTCAGGCGACATTCTCCCCTCTCGGCCGGGAGGCCGGCATGCTGGTGGACATCCCCGTCAAGACATCTTCCTATACATTCAATATGCCGCTGACCGTGGCGATCATGGCATCGCTCTATCCGGTTGTCTCCAAGAGAAGGCGGGCATACCTTGAGGCATTCCTGATACTCCTTGCGGTGCATATGCTCTACATTGTCTCTCTCGAATTGAACCAGCTGACCGCGATTTTCATCGACAGGGGGCTTGAGGGTCCTGCCGGCCCCGCGGCTCTCCTGTATGAGTATATCTGGAGTTTCACCGACAACATGATTGTCAGGTTCGAACCGTTTCTCCTTGGATGCTATCTCTACCTGAGGTACAGGACCCAGGGCATGTGGCCCCCCAAAGCCATTCCCTGAGCGGGTGTGCCTTGCCAAAAGAACCGTAAAGAGGGTATATTATTTAACTATTTTTTCCGGAGGTGTATGAATGTTTACGGGGTTGGCGTATGCGATGGGGCCTGCCGCACAGGGTGGCGGCCAGGGACAAGGTGGCGGCATCATGGGGTTCCTGCCGCTTATTCTTATCTTTGTCATATTCTACTTCCTCATGATCCGCCCCCAGCAGAAAAAGGCGAAGGAGCATAAGGCCATGCTCGACAGCCTGAAAAAAGGGGATAAGGTGGTCACCTCCGGAGGAATCTACGGCCTGGTCGAAGAGGTCCGGCCCAATACTATTACGCTTAAGGTGGCAGAAAACGTAAAGATAAGATTCGGCCGGGGCTATATTGCAGGACTCCAGTCGTCCGAGGACGAATAGACGGCTGCGTGCATCCGGTTTGAACATCCGGGATTTCCCGAAAAATCTGAAAGATAAATTAAGCCCATTCGTGGAGGTACGATGAAAAAGAACATACTATGGAGACTCCTGCTTATAGGATTCACCTTGATGATATCCGCGTTGTTTTTTCTCCCCAACACGCCTGTCTTCAAGTCAATGCCGGAGTGGTGGCAGAAGAACATGCCGAACAAGGGCATCATTCTCGGTCTCGACCTCCAGGGCGGTCTGCATCTCGTCTTCGAGGTGGAAGGGGACAAGGCCGTGGAGACGTCGACAGACAGGTACCTGTTCCTGATCAGGGATCTGCTCGGCAAGAAGAAGCTCCAGGCGGAGGCCAAAAGAAACGGACTCGCCATTGAGGTGACGCCCACATCCCAGGAAATAGCCACTGCCGTGAAGGACAATTTCCCCCTTCTTGATGCGGCAACATCGGGGCAGACGCTCACCCTGCGGATATCGTCAAAGGAGGTGTCCAGGATAAAGGACAATGCGGTTGATCAGGCCCTGGAGACGATCAGAAACAGGATCGATCAGTTTGGGGTCTCCGAGCCGACGATCCACCGCCAGTCAGATAACGAGATCGTCGTCCAGCTCCCCGGGGTGAAAGATCCCCGCCGCGCTATCGAGCTGGTCGGACGTACGGCCCAGCTTGAATTCAAAATAGTGGACGATGAATCCCCGGTCGCCGCGCAGCTGCCCGCTACAGTGGCTCCGGGCGATGAAGAGAAGATCCTGGCCCAGTTCGCCGACAAGATCCCCGCTGACGATGAAATCCTTTTCGAAAAGCGGGTCAACAAAGAGACCGGCGTTGCGACAAAAATTCCTCTCCTGCTGAAAAAACAGGCGGCTCTGACAGGGAACCTTCTGAGCGAGGCGAAGGTGAGCCTTGATTCGCGGTTCAGTGAACCTTACGTTTCGATATCCTTCAACGCCGAGGGTGCAAAGCTCTTTGAGGAGGTGACAGGGGCAAACGTCAAAAAGAGGATGGCGATCATCCTGGACAATACCATATATTCGGCCCCTGTGATCCAGGAGAAGATCTCCGGAGGCAACGCGCAGATCACCGGGAGTTTCTCGATGGACGATGCCAAGGACCTGAGCATCGTGCTCAAGGCGGGTGCCCTTCCCGCTCCGCTCAAGATGCTCCAGAACGTGACGGTCGGTCCGTCCCTTGGCGAGGACTCGATTGCGGCCGGGACAATGGCCGGGCTTGTCGGCACGCTGCTGGTCGTGGTCTTCATGGTCGTCTATTATCGCCTCTCGGGGGTGATAGCCGATCTCGCGCTTGTGCTCAACATTGTCCTGCTCTTCGGTGCGATGGCCTCTCTGAATGCGACTCTCACCCTGCCGGGCATCGCCGGCGTGATCCTGGCGATCGGTATGGCTGTTGATTCGAACGTGCTGATGTTCGAGCGCATCAGGGATGAGTTGAGGGCCGGGAAGCCTCCGCGTTCGGCGGTGGATTCAGGATACCATAAGGCGTTCTGGACGATCTTCGACTCGCACGTGACGACGCTGATCGCGGCTGCTGTGCTCTTCCAGTTCGGGACCGGGCCGATCAAGGGATTTGCGGTGACCCTGAGTCTGGGCGTTATCATCAACCTTTATACAGCGCTTGTCGGCACTAAGACGGTCTTCGACCTGGTGAACTCCAGGCGGGACGTTAAGAAGTTGAGTATATAGACTAGAATCCGCGGAGGAGGCGTTATGTTAGAAATTATCAGAGGCACAAATATAGATTTTATGGGGAAAAGGCGTTATGCCTTTATCCTCTCAGGCATCCTGTCGATTCTCGGGATCATCGCGGTTGTCCAGGTCGCCACCGGCCGGGCGAACCTCGGGATCGATTTTGCCGGGGGTACGGCGATACAGATGAAGTTCGAAAAGCCGGTCGACCTGCATGCGGTCAGACGCGCGCTGGAAGAGAGCGGCATCAAGGACTTCGATCTGCAGGACTTTCCCGCGCTCAATAAGATCCTGGTGCGGGTGAAGACTCCCGAGCAGCAGCTCGGGCAGGTATCGGATTCGATCACCGCGGCTATCAGCCAGAAGATGCCTGAGAACAAGTATGTCGTCGATTCAACGATGGTGATCGGTCCCAAGGTCGGCGGGAGGTTGCGGACCGACGCTGCCAAGGCGGTGGGCATGATGACGCTCGGTATCCTTATCTACATTGCCATCCGGTTCAAGTTCAATTTTGCCGTCGGTGCTACCATTGCGACGTTCCACGATGTCCTTGCAGTCCTCGGTATCTTTTACCTGATGGGCCGGGAGATCAACCTTATTCTTGTAACCGCGCTCATGACTATAGCAGGTTATTCGCTGACTGATACTGTCGTGGTTTTCGACAGGATCAGGGAGAACCTCAAAACGAGATTGAAAGACCCGGTCGACGTGGTGATGAACCTCAGTATCAACGAGGTGCTCTCGCGTACGATTGTCACCTCGATGACGGTTCTCCTGAGCTCGCTGGCGCTCTTCTTCTTCGGGGGAGAGGTGATTCACGACTTCGCCCTTGCCATGCTTATCGGTGTCGCTGTCGGAACTTATTCGTCGATCTTTGTGGCAAGTCCGGTCGTCCTTCTCTGGGGCGGCAAAAAGCCGTTCGCGAAGAAATAGGAACGGGCAGAGAGCAGAGGGCAATGAGCAGGCAGATCAGAATACAGTCTTTCTTTTTCTCCTGCCCCGTGCCCTTTGCTCTCTGCTGAAATGCACCGCCGCTGGTATGTAAATAAGACAAATCCCGAATTTGTCGGTTATCTCTCCCGTTCAGCCTCTATCTCCAGGATCTGCGCGCAGGTCCTCATCAACCGCGGTATAAAAACGCCGTCATCGGTCTCGGAGTTTCTGAACCCCTCTGCCTCGGGCCTCGAAGATCCCTTTTCCCTTCCGGGGATGAAGGCGGCGGTCGAAAGGCTCGGGTATGCCGCATCAGCAGGGGAGCGCGTCCTCGTCCACGGCGACTACGATGCCGACGGGGTGACGGCGACCGCGATCATGGTTCGTACACTCCGGCACACCGGCATTGATGCGGAGTATTTCGTCCCGAACAGGCTTGCCCATGGCTACGGCTTTAATCAGCCCGGCGTCGACCGGGCCAGGGAGCTGGGCGCGAAACTCATACTGACGGTTGATTGCGGCATATCGTCGTTCGCCGCCGCCACCGCGGCGCGGGCCTCGGGCATAGACGTGATCATCACCGACCATCACGAACCGACCCAGGCGGGCGCCTGTTCCCAGGGCGGGGGGGTGGAAGACAACGGGTTCATTGTCCCCGAGGCCATCGCAGTGATAAACCCGAAGCTCCGTCCTGGATCGTCGACGCTGGTCCATCTTTCGGGCGCGGGCATCGCCTTCAAGGTTGCCCATGCGATCGCACTGACCGACGGCCTTAGGTTCTCCATGGACGAGCTTCTGCCATTGCTCGACCTGGCGGCCCTCGGTACGGTGGCGGATGTGGTGCCGTTGACCGGCGAAAACAGGATTATGATCAGGGAAGGACTGCGCTACATCGACAGTGCGGTCAGGCCCGGTATCAGGGCGTTAAAGTCGGTCTCCAATCTTGAGGCCCGGTCGGTCAGGGCGGGGCTTCTTGCCTTTACGATGGTGCCGAGGATCAATGCTGCGGGTCGTGTGGCGGATTCGGGGGATGTCGTTCGTCTTCTGCTCACCGAGACGGAGGACGAGGCAGGGCGGATAAGCATGTGGCTCGATACGCTCAATACCGAGAGGCAGCGGATAGAGGGAGAGGTTTATCAGGAGGCGCGCGCGAAGGTTGACCCGGCGGCGATGGACACGGTCATAGTGCTGGCGGGTGAACGCTGGCATCCGGGTGTCCTGGGGATTGTGGCGTCGAAGATCGCCGATGAGTTCGGCAGGCCGGCGTTCATATTTTCGATCGACAATGGCATTGCCAAGGGCTCTGCCCGCAGCATTCCCTCGTTCGACATTTGCAGGGGGCTGACCGAATGCAGCGGTCTGCTTCTCACCTTCGGAGGGCATCGCCAAGCCGCAGGCGTGAAGCTTGAGTCTCATCGCCTGGCTGAATTTGAGGCGGCTCTCGGCGGCATTGCGCGAAGGATGATCACGGAAGAGGCCCTGACGCCGTCGATCGAAATCGATGCGGTTGTCGCGCTCTCCGACATAACCATGACCCTGGCGGGCGAGCTTGAGCGGCTCGAACCCTTCGGTTTCGGCAATCCAGAGCCGCTCCTGGGGGCGCGATCGCTTGAGGTTCTCAACCCGAAGATCGTCGGTAACAACCATCTGAAGATGAGGCTGAAGAGGGATACCACTGTCATCGATTCGATCGCCTTTGACATGGGTACGTCATTCGGACGCTTTGATTCGCCGGAGAGGATCGACGCAGTCTTTACCCCCTCGATTCATGAATGGAAGGGGGGACGCTACCTGCAGCTCGTGGTAAAGGCGCTCAGGCCGGGCTCCTGAGTTGTCCCCGCCTCAGGTTTTTTCCGCTTTCAGGGCAAAATCATGTTCGGCGAAGTCGTCTTTCCTCTTTATGAGCAGCCATTCCTTTTCCTTGCCGGACATGCGCGCCAGGACAAAGCCACCCTTGAGCTTCTTCCCCCGGAATCCGATCTCGATCCTGCCTGATTCAAGGCTGCCGGACCTCAGTTCGTATTCGCCGGCATCCCAGATAAGGACCTCCCCTGCTCCGTAGGTCCCCTCCGGGATCGTCCCTTCAAAGTCGGCATATTCGAGGTCATGGTCTTCAACAAGGATCGACAGTCTTTTGTCCGACGGGTTCATTGACGGGCCTTTTGGCACTGCCCAGGATTTGAGAACACCCTTCATCTCGAGCCTCAGGTCGAAGTGGAGGCGGGTTGCATGGTGTTCGTGAACGACGAAGACCGGCATCGGTCAGTCCTGGTCCGACTCGCGTCGGACCTTCAGCAGAAGAAGGATGGTCATGCCCGCGAGAAACAATATGCCGCCGGCAAGCGCGTACGGTGCCCCCGCATCCCTGCTGACCTGGACCAGGGCGGTGGGCCGGGAACCGGGCCTGACCGTCTTGATGTAAAGGCCGAGTCCTCCGATGAAGGAGGGGGCATTCGGACGTATGGTGCCTCCCGATATCCGCTGTTCGTTCTGATAGTAGCTCAGCGAAGCCGACCAGTCCCTGATTTCACCCGTGGGACCGACATCGGCATGGATCGAATCGAATGAGGCGGTGATTCCGTTCGGGAGAGGCAGCCATGCGCCCTCATTGACCATAACCATCCCCTGGAAACTGTCATATGAGCTGAGAAGGTGTGCCAGCAGGATGAACAAAAAACCGGTGTGCATCAGCTGGGGCGATATTGTCAAGAGCCAGCCCCGGGATCTTTTTTTTCTCAGAAGTGATTCAGCGCTGCATGCAAGCGTATTGGCCGCCAGAAGGGAGATGACAACGATCGCGGCGAGCAGCCACCATGTCAGGCCCAGGCCGGTCTCTGACAGCCACTGGAAAAGGGGGATGGTCTGCAGTGCCTGGAACTCCTCATGCGCCGGCATGAGGAACCCGCCTGCCAGGAGGAGTATGATCAGAACGGTTGAAAGCCATACCGCAGTCCGGAGGGAAAGGAAAATCCCGGCGAGTGCCTTCAGGATCTTCATGGTCAGAAGGAGTGGGAGCTCTTCATGAAGAGACTCACCCCAAGATAGGTGAACATGACGATCCCGAAGCCCGCTACCGAAAGGATGGCCATCGGTCTCCCGTACCACCAGGGCCGCAGTCTAGCATGCAGCCAGAGGCTGTAGAACAGCCACAGGATCACGGTGAAGAGCTCCTTCGGCGTCCAGAGCCAATATGTGCCCCACGCGTAATAGGCCCAGATGCCTCCGAAGATCATAGCCGCCGAGAAGAAGCAGTATCCGACCAATATCGCTTTGTACTGAAGGACCTCGGTCTTCCGGTCGGCCTTCATGAGATACAGGACTCCGAGAACTGCGGCGATGCCAAATAGCGCGTATGAGAAAAAGGAGAGGGCTACATGGGCTTCAAACCAGAAGGTCCTCAGTACCGGCGGCAGAGGGGTGTCATGCGGCGGGTAGAGGAGGGAAAACAGGGCGAACGATGAGGCAAGGATCAATATTGGGGAGAGTATGTTGCGCCGGTCTTCCATCCTGTAGGTGACGGCAACCCCGAAGAGGGCGGTCGAAAGAGACATGAAAAAAAGCGTGTCGTGGGGGCCGACGATCGGCAGTCTGCCGAGCTGGATGCCCCGGGAGCCCATCGCGGCGGCCTGACCGATCAGACCGGCATAGGCAAAGGGCATGCGGTAGCCCCCGGCCAGATACAGACACACGAGGAGCAGGGTGATGAAAAAGATCACGGGCGGGTCAGCCGGCCTGATTCCGGCCCAGGCGTCCGGTAACGACCGCGCGCACCTTCCTGATCTCTTCGGTCACTGGGAGAAGGGCTGCCAGCCTGTTGATATAGTCACGCTCCTGAAGCAGAACAAACGAATCCCCGAAGTTCAGGTCGAAGACCCATGACATGAGCATAAGCTTGAAGTCGTTGAGTGTCCTGAGGTTCACCGCTGACGGAATGCGGTGCCCGAGGATATCGGCGATCACCGCGGGGGAACAGGCCGGAAGGTCGGGCAGTCCGAGGTTGACTGCAGAGGCGATATCCTTCGGGTCACCTTCGTAGTACCCGAGAAAGACCCTCCAGATATCGAGCTTGTCAGCGTCCCGCAGCATCTTCAGAAGCAGCAGATGGTCCTGATCGGGCAGATCAGGTACGGCAAAGGCGTTATGGAGCCTGACGGCATTCAGGATTGCGCCGCGTTCGTTTTCGGGAAGACCTTCGAGCAGCCGCTCCTGTGTGAGTACATCCACCCCGAGCCTCCCGTGGTTGACCGAGGTGCTGTCACGGAATGTCCCGTACTGTCTGTATTGGGGAAATCTGCCGACGTCGTGAAAGAGGGCCGCTGCTTCCGCAAGGGCAATCCTGTTGATGTCGGAAGATTGTCCTTCCGCGATACGGACAATTATTTCGCAGACGCGGAAGGTGTGGTCGATCTTCAGGTCAATGTTCTTCTGCTCCTCGGGGTCCTCGAAAATAAAGGTTCCGGTATACCGGCGAAACCACTGCCTGAAGAGATCGAGGTCTGCCTGTTTCACCGTCGGTACGTTCCGCTCTTTCCGCCCGTCTTTTCGATGAGCATGACGTCGGTGATCGTCATCTCCCTGTCGACCGCCTTACACATATCGTAGATCGTCAGTGCCGCGGCCGCGGCGGCCGTAAGCGCCTCCATCTCGACGCCGGTCGGACCTGTCGTCCCGACGCGCGCCTCGATAATGATGCGGTGGTTCCTCGCATCGAGCCGGAAATCGAGACTGGCGGTCGTGATGCTGAGGGGATGGCACAGGGGGATTATCCCGGGCGTCTTTTTTGCCGCCATAATGCCCGCGATGCGGGCTACACCGAGGACGTCGCCTTTTTCTATCTCATTGGCCCGGATCATCCTGAAGGTTTCTTCCCGCATCAGGACAGTTGCTCCTGCAATGGCATTCCGCCGGGTCGGGGCCTTGCCCGAGATGTCGACCATTCTGGCCTTTCCCTGTGCATCGAGATGTGTCAGTTTCTTCATCCGCCGATCCTCGACATAGGTCTTTTCTCCGGTTTGAGACAAGTCTCTTTGCCGCTCAACCTGTCAACCCCGTTTCCTGCTCCCTCTGCATCCAGGTGGTGTTCCTTCGGTTTTATCTCGATTGCCAATCGCAGGAGGCGTTCGATCTCGCTGTCACCCGCCCCCCTCCTCAGCGTTGATCTCAGGTCGATCTCGGTCTCGGAAAAGAGGCAGGGCCTGAGCTTGCCGTCGGCGGTCAGCCGCAGCCTGTTGCAGTCACTGCAGAAGTGATGGGTCAGGGCACTGATAAAACCGACTACGCCCCTGGCCCCTTCAAGGCGGTAATACTTCGACGGTCCGTTTCTTCTGACCCGCACCGGCGAGAGGGGGGCAATCCTGCTGATGATCGCTCTCATCTCGTCCGTTGCGATATATTTCCCGGGGGCCCAGAAGCCATTGGGCCCCGACGGCATGCATTCGATAAACCGGACGTGGCAGTCAGTATCCATTGTCATCCGGGCAAAGTCAGGAATCTCATCATCATTAATTTCGCGGATAGGCACCATGTTGATTTTGATCGGGGAAAGGCCAGCCTTTCGGGCGGCCCCGAGTCCCCGGAGAACTGCTGCGAGATCTCCTCCCCTTGTGAGCTCCCTGAACCGGTCGGGCCTGAACGAGTCGATACTGATATTTACCCGGTTGAGACCGGCATCCGCCAGTGCGGCGGCATGCTGCTCCAGCAGCATGCCGTTGGTGGTCATGCTGAGATCTTCGATCCCAGGGATTTTCTTTATCCCTTCAATGAGAGATGCGATATTCTTTCTGGTCAGCGGTTCACCGCCGGTCAACCGCACCTTTCTGACGCCCAGTCCGGCAGCGATGCGGACAATGCGGACAATTTCTTCATAACTGAGGATATCGTCATGATCAAAGGAGCGGACACCGTCAGGCGGCATGCAGTAGATACACCGCAGATTGCACCGGTCAGTGACCGAGATCCTTAAGTAATCAATCACCCTGAAGAAGCTGTCCTTCAGGCTTTTCATTTTTTTCTGCCTGGCTTCTTCTCAAGTTCGGCAAGGCGTTTTTTAGCCATTGCCGCCTCTTTTGATCCCGGATGTTTCCGGACCAGCTTTTCGAGAATCACCCGGGCTGTTTTGCTGTCCCCGATATCGGCAAAGGCATAGCCCTGCTTCAGGAGCGCGCCGGGGATCTTGTCGCTGTCCGGGTGTTTCTTCAGCAATGTTTCATAGGCAAGGATTGCGTTCTCATAATCCTTTTCCGCATAGTACGTTTCAGCGATCCAGAACTGTGCGTTCGCCGCCAGTTTATCCTTCGGAGACTCTTTGAGAAACGCCTCGAACTTCTCCCTGGATTCCCTGAACTTTCTGTCCTTGAAAAGCTTGTAGGCCGAATCGTATACTGCGGCCTTGTCCTCTGCAGCCGCCGGCTTTTCCTTTTCGGCGGACATGCCTTCGCCGCTTTCCTGCCGGGATCCCATCGCGTTCTGCTGCTCAGGAGAAGAGGTGTTTTCGGCATCACCCTTCCCTGCGTCAGTCCGCTTCTTTTCGCTCTCTTCAAGCAGGGCCAGCCTGTCTTTCAGGTTCCTGACCTGAGTCTCGATTCCGGCTATCTGGGCCCTCAGGAGATCCTTCTCCGAGGCAGAGTCTTTCAGAAGCTTGTCCTGGTAGTATTTGCTTTCTTCGAACCTGCCGCGCAGTTCCTGCAGCCCGCTGGTGATCTCCGAGACCCTGGCATTCAAATCCCCCTGGCTGTCCCGCAGGGCGTTAAACGAATCTTCCCTGACGACCTTGGTAGTGCGGTCCCTGAGTGCGTCGACCTCTTTTTTAGATTCGAAGGTATCTCTCTTCAGGTTGTCGACATCCCGCCTGAGCACATCCATGTCATTGTTCGATGCGCAGGCGGCCAGTGTCAGAAGCAGACAGGCTGCGGCAATAACCCTTGACATCCCTACTTACCCGCCTTTGTGAGGACCACGAAGTGAGCCCGCCTGTTCCTGGCCCAGCATTCCTCTGTCTGCTCCTTGCAGACCGGCTTCTCCTCGCCATAGCTTATGGTATCTATCCTTGATGGAGGGACCCCGAGAGCCACAAGGGCGTCGCGGACCGCCTTTGCCCTTCTGTCGCCGAGTGCCAGGTTGTACTCATTCGTCCCGCGGTCATCGCAGTGGCCTTCAACAGAAAGCCTGGCATCCGTGTTCTTCGTCATCCATGTGGCGATCGATTTCAGAACAGGCCGGAATGTCTCCTTGACATCATATTTGTCGAAATCGAAGTGGATATCCTTGAAGACATCCTCCTGCTCTTTCATCATCTCAGAAGAACCCTCTTTCGACCCGACCGACTCGACATCCGAGGGTATCTTGTTTTCTGTGATCTTGTTCGCTTCATTCCGGGTCCCGGTCGTTTCTTTTTTCTGTTCCTGCTGGCCCTCTGGTCTTGTTACCGCCTTCTGGGAACAACCAGCCGCAACAAAAGCCAGCAAGACCACAATAATCGCAACTCTCTTCATGAAATCCTCCTTTATGGGAATATTAATTTGGTGACCACCGTGGACCGAAGGCCTTCAGTGACCGAGGCGTGATCCGTTTCTGGGCCTCTCCATTGGCCCTCATAATGAAAATTGCCTTTATCCTCTCACGGTCGGATGTGAAAGAGATGTATCTGCCGTCCGGGGAAAAAGACGGGTCTTCGTTGTTCCCCTGATCGGTCAGCTGGGTCAATTGAGTGCCGTCAGGTGCTATGGTGAAGATCTGGTTCCTTCCGTTTTTTCGCCCGGAAAACACAATCCTGTCGCCCAGGGGCGACCAGCTCGGGGACGTATTGTAGGAACCCTCGAAAGTCAGCCGGCGCAGTTCCTGGCCGTCCGTCCCCATGACATAGACCTGCGGAGAGCCGCCCCGGTCGGAGATGAATGCGATGGATTTCCCGTCGGGCGAAACGGCAGGAGAGACATCTATGCCGCGGGTGGACGTGATCTTCCTGACGGTTCCGCTGCCGAGCTGATAGGAATAGATATTGGGTGTGCCGTCCTTCGATGAAGAGAAGACGAACGAATTCCCGTCAGGGAAAAAATCTCCCGCCATGTTGATTCCTTTGGCGGAAAAGACTTTCTTTTCCGTAAGTTTCAGGAAATCCAGCAGATAGATTCCCCATTGTCTTCCCCGCTCCGATGAGTAGATGATCTTCGTACCGTCCGATGCCCAGTGGGGGGTGAGCATCAGTGAACCCTTCAGGCCCAGTTTCCTGAGCCGCTGCCCATCCCAGTCCATCATGTACATCCCCTTCTCCCCCCCGTCTTCTCCCACAAAAAGAATCCTCGTCCTGAATATGCCCTGTCCTCCGGTGAGCGCCTGGTAGATGTCGTTAGCAATAGTATGGCCGATCTGCCTCAGGAGGCTCCGTTCAGCCTGATACTGCTTGTTCATGATCTCTCTGCCGTCCGCGGTATCGTAGAGTTTCACAGATGCAGAGAAGTTTCTGTCTCCGGAGATTGTCCCCTTGACCACCGCCTCGACACCGAGAGGCAGCCAGTTCGCCTGGCTGAACGGCTGGGACGCTGTTTCGGTATAGGATGATTTGTCGACACACATGAACAGGCCGGTGAAGGTGAGATCATCCCTGATGACATCGGAGATCTCGGCCCCCTGCGGACCCTGCAGGTCGAAGACCGCAACCGGCATTTTTTTGATGGACGGAGAGGTTATGTCGATGTAGATCTTCGCGGAAGAGAGAGAGGGGGCAAGGAGCAGGATCAGCAGCAGGAATATCCCTGCCGATCTGCCATGACCTGTTGAATGCTCTATTGATAGCGCGGTATTGGGGTATGTCATAGCCTGAATGTTACCTCTATTTCGGTATCGTCGTTTCTCTGCGGCGGAGTTACCCTTGCCGTCCTTTGAATCGCCTGCAATGCACATCTGTCGAACGACCTGTTCCCGGACCTCTTCACAACATCCCCAAGAGATATGGTGCCATCACTTTGGATTTTGATATTAATCTTCGTTTCGAGATTCTTCTGGTTGAACGCAGGGCATTCATAGTTCTCATGGATTTCAGCCTTTACCTTGTCGCCGTAATTCAGTTGACCAACCCGTCCGCTGCCCGGCACCGGAGTCGTACCGGCAGGTACGCCCCTTGATGCGGCCGGCCGTTGACTGATGGTCGGTTTGATCGCTGCCAGTTTATTTCTGAGGTCAGATAACCGCTTTATTCTTTCCATAGCCTTAAATTCACGGAGGCGGTCCTCGAGCCGTTTTTCATCCGCCCTGGATACGACAGGGGTCTTTTCTACGGCCCTTGCCGTCTCTGCCGCGGGTGCTGCTTCCTGTGCACTCTCAGTTCTGCCCGCCGGAACAGATGCAACCTCCCCCGGGGATACGAGATCGACGATATACGGCGACGGCATTGTCATCCGTCCTGAATTCCTCAGCGCGATGATCGAGATCAGGAAGAGGGTCGCATGCAGGGCCGCGGAGAGGGCGGCGGTCTTCTGCAGGCTCGGCGCCTTCATTTCAGCCCGAGGGTCGGCTCGGTGATCATGCCGAGTTTTTCGATGCCTGCCCCTTTGACCTCTCCCATCACCTCGACGACCAGTCCGTAAGGCACATCCCTGTCCGCCTTGAGAAACACGTTCGGATTCAGCTTGCTGATCGCCTCGAGTTTCCTGCGCATTTCCGGGATCGACAGGGGAGTATTGTTCAGCAGCAGGCTGCGGTCTTTTTTCAGGACGATGGTGATCCTCTCTTCTGTCGGCAGGTCCTTGCCTTTTGCCTGTGGCAGGTTCACATCAATTCCCTGCTGCATCAGGGGCGCGGTGACCATGAAGATCACGAGCAGCACCAGCATGACATCGACGAACGGGGTTACGTTGATCTCGGAGAGGACGTTTCTGTCCCTGCTGGTCTTCAATCGGCAGCCCCGCTGAAGAGTTCGAGCAGGTCTTCCGAGAAATCCTCCATATCGATGATCATCTGCCTGGCCCTGCTGAGATAATAATTGTACGCAATGACCGCAGGTATCGCCGCTACCAGGCCGACAGCTGTGGCGATGAGCGCCTCTGCGATGCCCGGCGCGACGACCGCCAGGGAAGCTGACCCTGCTGCCCCGATACCGTGGAATGCGGTCATGATCCCCCAGACCGTCCCGAAAAGGCCGATGAAGGGAGACGTAGACCCCGTTGTTGCAAGAAAGTTAAGGTACCTCTCGAGTTTCACGGATTCCAGTGTCTCATATCTTCTGAGCTGGCGCTTGACGTCGCTCCTGTCCCTGCGGGTCTCGTCCGAATAGACGGATTTGAAGACATTGGCGATCGGGCTCAGTGTCATCGCCTTGGTGGCCTTGGAAAGTGCCCTCGGGTCCCGGTTCGTGCGGTAGACCTTCTGGAAATAGTCGGATTCCCTCTGCGCCTTCGAAAAATATCTCTGCTTGTAGAAGATGATAGCCCAGGAGACGATCGAGAACGACAGGAGGATCAGCAGCACCCCCTTGACGACGATCCCGGCATTCAGAATCAACTGGAGGACAGAATTATTCATTGTAATAACCTCTTAACCGCCTTGAATTTAAAGAATCACCGGCAAAAAGTCAAATTAACTTTTTCACATAATCTGGCCGACCTTATACCATATATAACCGATATTATATAACATTGGCCGCACAAATTATTTTTGCTATAATAACCTCTCATTCTGAGATGCTGTTATGAATTTGCCTGGGCAGCATTCGTAGGTGTCCGTATCTGTTTTTACTGCGGAGAGGTGGCTGAGCGGTTGAAAGCGACGGTCTTGAAAATCGTTGTGGGGGCAACCCCACCGTGAGTTCGAATCTCACCCTCTCCGCCATTCCTTATTTGATTTACATTTCTATATGGGCGCGCACAATGGGCAGTGGGTGAAGTATTACAACCATAAACGGCCGCATCAGGGAAGATAAAAGCCTCGAAGACTCCGACAACCTCCCAGAGCCCGGCATCATCGCCCGCGAGATCGTCGACGACCTGGAAGCAGCTTTGGAACAGTTCAGTCTGATAGCTGAGGACTTAGGGGAGAAATAACCAGGGACGCGTCCGTGGAAACCGGCAAAGTACTGCCTGAATACCTCCCGGATTTTCTGTCCCTGCCGCCGCTGGCGAGATAGCCTTTTCTGGTATAATGGATCAAGCGCAGTTTAGAAACGAACACGATGAATGACCGATCCCGGAAGAGACTTCTGCTGAGCCTGCTGGTCACTTTCCTCATCTTCGTCGGGGAGGTGGTCGGGGGGCTGATGAGCCACAGTCTGTCGCTCCTGAGCGACGCGGGACATGTGCTCACCGATGCCTTTGCGCTGGGGCTCAGCCTCATGGCCCTCCTGGTTATGAGGCGGCCTTCTGATTACAAGGCAACATACGGGTACCAGCGGATAGGACTGCTCGCCGCGCTCATAAACGGTGTGAGTCTTGTCTTAATCGCCATATTCATTTTTATCGAGGCCTACAAACGCTTCTATGCGCCGCCGGAGATAAACTCCTCCGTCATGCTGTCGATCGCGACGGCCGGGCTTGCGGGCAATCTTGTCATGGCCTGGATCCTCGGCCATAAGCATGACGACCTCAATATGAAGAGCGCCTGGCTCCATGTGGTGGGGGATACTGTGTCTTCTGTCGGCGTCATCATCGCGGGCGTGATCATACGTATTACCGGTTGGGTTCCGGCCGATACCATCGCCAGTGGTCTGGTGGGGTGTATGATCATCATCGGCGGAACCAGGGTCATCAAAGAGGCCCTCTGGATCCTCCTGGACCTGAGTCCTCTCGGATTTCATGCGGAGGACCTCTCCAGGATGATCGGGGGCTTGCCGGGGGTCCGTGGCGTGCATGATGTCCACGTCTGGTCCATTGGCCACGGCATTCCGGCTTTTTCCGGGCATGTGCAGGTGCACGATCAGAAGATAAGTGAAGCGGACGTGATCAGGGAGGAGATCGAGCATATGCTGGCGCATGAGGGGATCCGGCATGCGGTAATCCAGATGGAGTGCGCGGACTGCTGCAGCAACGATCTCTTCTGCAGGATCGATCCATCAACGGGTGCGGCACATCATCATTAAGAGCGTCCGTCCCGTTGCAATTTCATGGCAGAGGGGCAGGATATCGGCAGGAAGACGATTATCCTGGGTGCTCCGGGAGGTTCTGTGTTCGAGATGCCCGGGGAAAACAGGGTCCCCTGTCAATTACCAGACCGCCGATGCTATTATTCATTAGTTCATTGTCCGTCGGGCATCCGCGGGCAGAGTATGTCCTCCATGCATAAATAACGATAACAAAGGAGCAGGTGTGGTGTATAAAAAGTTTTACGAGTTTGGAATATCCGATGCGGTCCTGAAGTCCCTCAGCGACATGGGGTTCGAAGAGCCGACCCCGATCCAGAAGATAGCGATCCCCCCGGCGCTCAAGGGCAGGGACCTGATCGGCCAGGCGCAGACCGGGACGGGGAAGACCGCAGCCTTCGGCATTCCGCTCATCGAGAGGTCAGAAAGGGGCAAAAATCCGTATGCGATCGCCCTCGTTCCCACGCGGGAGCTTGCGGTCCAGGTCGCCCAGGAGCTGAACAAGATCGGACAGACGAAGGGGGTTCTCTCTGTCGCAATCTACGGCGGCCAGTCGATGGAAGGCCAGATTCGCAGCCTCCGCCGCGGCGTGGATATAGTCGTCGGGACCCCCGGACGTGTCATCGATCATATTCAGCGCAAGACACTGATACTCAAGGACATAAAGACCGTTGTCTTCGACGAGGCGGATGAGATGCTCGCCATGGGCTTTATCGACGACATGGAGACGATCCTGAAGGAGATCCCCAAAAAACGGCAGGTCCTGCTTTTTTCCGCAACGCTCCCGAAGCCGATCCGGACCCTGGCGATGAAGTTCATGACCGACCCCGAGAGCGTCCAGGTCAATGTCTCTGAACTCGTCGTTGCCAAGATAAAGCAGGTCTTCTATGAGGTGAGGGAGGAGGACAAGATCAAGGCCCTCACCCGGCTGCTCGACGTCGAGGACCCGTCTCTCACGCTCGTCTTCTGCCATACGAAGCGGGAGGTGGACGATGTGTCGAGCAGGCTCCAGAAGATGGGCTACCATGCAGGGGCGATCCACGGTGATTTTACACAGGACCATCGTGACGAGATGATGCGCAAGTTCAAGAAAGGGGATATCGATATCCTTGTTGCGACGGACGTTGCGGCAAGGGGTCTTGACATCACCGATGTCTCGCACGTCATCAACTTCAGCATCCCCCAGGACCCGGACAGCTACGTCCACAGGATCGGCAGGACCGGCCGCGCGGGGAAATCAGGGATCGCCATCACCTTTGTGACCCCCCGTGAATACCGCCAGTTGAGGATGATCGAGCAGTCCGCAAAGACAAAGATTAAAAAGGGTGCCCTGCCGACAAAGGCAGAGGTCATGAAGGCACGGGAAGACGGGATCGTGGCGGACTTTAACGAGGCGATCACGCAGGGCAAGCATGCTGATTACATCCGGCTGGCCGAGACGCTCCTTGCACAGCACCCGGCGCCTGTGGTGGCGGCTGCCGCCCTCAGCCTGATCGCGGGTGATCAGGCGATTGACGAGATCAGGGAGACCAGCGGAGGCGAGGGTGTCTCCGCCAAGGGATTTGTGAAGCTCTTCATGACGATCGGAAGGAAGGACAAGATCCAGGTAGTCGACATCGTGAAGTCGATCTCCGCCGAGGCAGGCATCCCGGCGCGACGGATCGGGAATATCGCCCTCTACGATACCTTCAGCTTTGTCGAGGTCCCGGCAGACCTGGCCGACAGGGTGATAAGCGCGATCAATGACGTTGTCCTGAAGGGAAGAAAGGTCCGCATAGGACATGCCCGGAAGATGAAAGGCCGCTGAACCGGCGGAGTCCTAAAGAGATTTGAGGTACGCCGACAGAGTGATGCCATCAGCGCTCGTCAGGATCTCTGCATATGTCAATGTGCCGTCGCTGATTTTTCTCAGCGTATCTTCTTTCGGGAAAAACTCGAACTTCTTTGCAATGTTCGGGGTGACGACATACGCCGTACCGCCGATTTTCCCGTTGTCGAGGATCTTGGCGGCCCTGACCATCCCCTCGCTGATCACCTGAGAAATGAAGTTCATCAGGGTGTCGAAATTGTAGCTGAGATTCCGGTCGTCGAACTGGAGTTCATACAGGCCGGTCTCCGCAGATCTGCGGATCGGACACCGCAGCGGGAGATGGTCTTTTCGCACCCCGCTGCAGGTCTTGGCAAAGGCTTCGTATGCTGCAGCCACCGCTTTTTCGTCCATCGTCGAAGCAAACGAGATTTTTTTATCGAAGCCTTCTTTCTCACCTAACTGTGCAACGGCATATCCCACGATAATTTCCCCCTGAGGTTCGATTTAATATGTTCGGGTGCAGTAATTCCCCGGCACGGCATGCCGCGTCAGGACACTTATAGTATAATCCATACCGCGTGTTACGGTATCATTGCAAAAAAAAAGCACTCTATGTTAATCTGTAGGACCTAAGTTCCTGTTTTTACAGGACATAAAATCACACGCCGGCTACAGTCCCTGACCATGGTCCCCACGGGGTGGTCAGGACAGGCGGAGGAAAAACCACAGGAGGAGCACCATGGTCGCAACAATGAAGGAACTGCT
>JAKAIE010000002.1 GCA_021814475.1 Nitrospirota bacterium | reverse complement strand
GTTTGATGGCCCTCGCCATCGCAATTGCAAAGTTCATCTCGGTGCTGTCTGCAGAACCCTTTATATAGCGTTCACCGAGTTTGCGGGGGTCTTTCCAGATTTGGGGTTTTGTCCACCCCATGTACCAGGAGAAGGCCTTTGACAGGTATTCGTCCCTGTGGAATCTCCAGAACTCGTAAAGGGCCTGAATACCGCCAGCACACAAACCTGCCGACAAGAAGTTGCCTTTCTGGAGTAGTACAATCAATGCCACGACCACGGCAACAATACCGACACGTACAAAAGCCTTGGCAATGTTTCTGAGGCTTATTTCCTTACCATAGGAAGGAAACTTGGCCCAGAGTGCTTCCATGCCAAAGTCCTTGGCGTAGCCTATACGCAATAATTTCTGCTTAAACTGGTAGTCAACGAGGAGATACCTTAATGTTTCGTCTCCCTCTTCGTTTACCATGTCCACAAGCCTGTTTTTCCCATCTTTATCCTTGATACCGAAGTCCTCAACCTTTGCAGGGGGGATGTTCGGCAGCGCCCCCTGAATAGCATACTGTTCCGCCATCATCTTGAATTTGGGAATTATTCCAAACATTATTCGCCTCCTTTGATTGCAACATCTTCTTCGTGCTGCAATTGCTGTTCAAGTTTGTCTACGGCAGCATCGAACTTTCTGCCCACGTACTGCTTCAGCCTCTTGCCTACTACAAAAGTGCGCCACGCCCAGAAACTAGCAAATAGAACAAGCACGTATACAGCGGCCACGAAGCCAATGTTTATCATGACTACCCTGAATAAGCCTTTGGAGAACAGCCATACTAACGCAATCATCAGGATATACGGTTTAAACCCCTCCGCGTATACGTCACGCTGTTCTTGCACCAGTTTGTCTTCAACGTCTTGTATTGTCATATGCTCTCTAACCATGTATTTCCTCCTCAATCCAGAATATCGGCCAGCTTAGACCAGCCTTTGTCTATGAGATATGCCGTAATAAGCATCGCAGTTCCAAGTAAAATCAAAGTGAATGTTTTAAACTTATTCACCATTGCGCTTGGCACGTTTGGTTTGGACGGCTCGTAATATTCTTCCACCGGCTTTGCGACGGGTTTGACCTGTGGCTTCGGTGCCGCTACAGGCTGGGGAGGTTTGGGCAGCGGTACCGGAGTCCCGCATGCGCTACAAAACTTCCTACCTGTAACGTCCTGATTGCACTTTGAACAGTTTGCCATGATATCACCCCGCAACCTTCACGACGGTGATTATCTTTTTTGTCTGTCCAAGGCCGGAGACTTCCGTAACAAGGTCATAGTTACCGTCTTCAAAGCCATCGGGAAGCTTCACCTTATACGCGCTGGCCCTGGTTCCCTGTTCAACCTGAATAGTGCGAGGTTTACAGATATCAATAGAGTCGCCGTCAACGATTATGTATCTGCGTTCAACGACGCTAATCTTTTCGTCGGCGTTACGACTAATAACCGTATACTGAACCGTTGTAGCGAATTCGCTACCCCTCTGTACAGGAGCAGGATTAACTTCGCTCTTTTCCATCTCGAGCAGGTCCTTGCGGATTGTTCCTCCGGAAATATATATTTTGCCGTCGCTTGCGGGCTTACTTTCGTACTCTGCCACCGCCGCTTTCCTATCAGCCACCTGCTTATCCAGGTATGCGCCAACGGCAAGTCCGGCAACCCCTCCGATGGCCGCCCCCGCCACGATACAATCGGCCTTCCCCTTGCACAAAACCGCCCCCGCCAGTGCCCCAAGGGTTGCGCCAACACCAGCCCCCGTACCTGCCTGAGTTGCGCAGCCAACAAGTCCTAATGCCAATGTAATTACTAATACTGCAGAAATGAGTTTCTTCATGATGTAATCTCCTTTTTAGTTATTTATTTTTCAGGCAATTGGGGAGAATGATTTGATATGTGAGTCGATTGCCTTTAAGTTCAATGAATTTGAGCAGGATATCGTCATCTTTTGCGCAACCGTTACCCATGCCACCGGCGTAATCTATGTCAACGGTCTCGTTGGGCGTGAAGTAGTAATGGTAAATGCTATCTTCACCAAAACTTCCCGTGGCTTTTCGTCTCACGTCAAAAGTCTTATCCCCTGTCCTGCCATAAAAGAAGTAGGTTGTTCCGAACTTGCCGCCAAGGGCGGAATTGTAATACAGGTTTGACTGACCCGGTGCTACAGTACAGGGCTTTGAAAAGCACCCGTATAATTCGGATTTGCCAGCTGTTATCTTTTCTGTATCCCCAAATGCGGCAGTAGATAAAGCCGTAACAACACACAAAATCGCCAGAACTAACAGTTTCCTTCTCATTTACAGTCTCCTTTCAAACTTACTTAGAATTAGTTAGTTGTTAAGTCAACGGAAACGAAGTCCTTATAATTGACACCCATTTCCTTCATCCTTGCGGTAAGCCTTGCCTTCTCCTCGGGTTTCACCGCCCCTTTTAAGACGATTACGTCGTTCTTTACCGACGCAACCACGTACATGTTGTTATTCCGCAGCCATGTCTGAACCTGGGACACCGTATGTCCTACGTCTTGTGAAGCGGCCGGAGTGGAAGTTTTTACTGAAGTGTCTACGGTTGTAATCTTGGCAGGCAGCGTCTCTTTAACCACCTCTGTCTTCTGCTTCACAACCGCCTTCTTGGGCGTCACATTTGCCGCCTGTGCCTTCTTTGGCTCAGGCATGGGCTTTTGTTCTACCACTGTTTTTTCAATAGTGTGTGCAGGCTGTTCGTGAACATCTTCGGACTTCTGCGGCTCGGCAACCGGTTCCGCAGGTTTAGGTGTCTCCTGCTGCGTGGTTACTGGTGTTGTCACCACTGGCTGTACGGCGATTGGCTGCGATCCGTGATAATAGAAATATCCGCCGATTCCAGCTGCAATTATCAATATGACACCAACCACACCAGCTAAAGCACCCCTGGAAGTTCTATTTGCCTTCCCACGGACTGTGGGGGATGTCGTCGTGGACTTCTTAGGCATCTCAGGTTCCGGAAATTCTATATCTTCTTTTACCTCCTTTCCGGTATTTGCCGTACTGTCTGACAGTGCCGAGGCTTCCGCAACGTGTTCCGCTGGCCTCTCCCAACCACATTCACTACAAAACCTTTCGGATTCTGCCATCTGGTTACTGCATCTTTGACACTTTATAGCTGCCATATATACCTCCTTTACCTGTCGTTACCTTTTCCAAGGTCTTTTGCCATGCTCGACTCCAGCATCTGCGCTATATCGTTGAATCCCTTTTTCTTTGCGGTTTCAACGACTGTCTCCCCCAAAGAAAACGAATTTACAACCTCCTTTGGCTTCGCCCCATGACGGAGAAGAACTTCTACGTCATCCTTCTCTCCGAGGACTACAGCCTGAAGAAGAAGGCAATTCTTATCGTTTTGGCTTACATGACGGTTTTTGCAGATTAAATCCACCATCTCGGCGTTACCAGGATTGCTTACTGCAATCTCCAGTGCGGGGACAACGCGCTTACAACCGTCAGAGAGGATTAATTCCGCTGTTCTCGTGTCATTCTTCATGACAGCCATATCCAGCAAAGTGACTTCATGGGTTGTATCTATGGAGTTTGTCTTTGCAATCTCCTCGGTTAGCGGCTTCGGATACCGCAACAACCTGTCTTCGTTATCCAGCTGCCGTAATACGTCTTGTGCCGATATGTATTCCATTATCTGTCCACCCCCTTAACTTCCTGTGAAATAGTTTGTTTAATCGGGTCCTTATCCCAATCCGGCCTATTGAATCTGGCGTTTACCATCCTCTCGCCAACAACCTCGTATGTGCGGCCCTCGTTATCCTGCCACCTCTGGCGCGGCTTATCTTTAGCAACGTAATCAGCATCCTGGTGATACCTTGTACCGTTGGCCTCCCAAACCTTCTTTTCCTTGGTATCCACTAAATACTCTTTAGGTTTGCCGTTGGCATCCCGTTCCAATTCGCCAGTTTTAACGTCCCTGGCATTGCGAATGTAGGCTTCCATGCCATCCTGACCTACGACGCGACCGGGTTCCTCGAGTTTGTATTCCTTGCCGTTCTTCTCGAAGGTGACAGTGTTATCCTTTTCCCCGCTCTTTGCAGTCTCGGCTTCCTTCTGGCGGTTACGCTTTTCTTCAAGCCTCTTCTCAGCCTCGCGCCATCTCTCCTGCTGCCTTCTGTCTTCCTCACGACGGGACTCCTCCATACGACGGTTTTCGGATATACGTTCCTCTTCCTGGATCCGTTGCTCCCCGATGTCTTTTTCCTCCTGAAGTCTTTTTTCTTCCAACTGCCTATCTTCCTTTGCCATCATCTCCTCCTGTCATCCTGTTGTACGTGTTTCACTGACTGCTCCTGCTCCGTTACCTGTTCCCGGGATTCTTCCAGTGCGGGTTTGCGAACAGTTTCCTCTTCCTGGGTGGGAATATATTCTCTGGTAGTACCACCGGATGAACCCATGTCCTTATCTTCAAAATGTTTGGTTAGCGATTCCTTACGAAACTGACGTTGCAGCGATGATTCCGCGTAGGGCTGGTCTTCATACTTGTAGGTAAACTTCGTATCGCCCTTTATCTCTATTCCGTGTGCCGACAATTCTTCCTTAAACTCCTCCAGGGACTTGGATACAAGCCTCGTATTCGCCAGGATAGACATCAATTCCCTCCGGTCATCCATAGGCCTGGTTTCCCCAATGGACAATAAGGTGTAGGAAGAATCCCTTGCCTGTAGATTAAGATCCCTAAACTTCACAGTCTTAGGCATCAACTCTATTTCAGTCTTGGCCTTCTCAAAACCCACTTCCATAGTTCTTTTAAGACCATAAAGTTGGAATACCTTTCCCAGCCGGGATGCCGGAAAATATCTGTTGTTGTATCTGTAAACGAGCCCGCCTTCGTCCCCAGTTCTGGATAAATCAATGCCCTGTGATTCAAATTCCTGCTGCAGTCCATATAAAGTGTTGGCTTGCGACCTCTTAAGGACTTCCGCAGCCTTCATCCTCAACTGCGTTACTATCAACATCCTTCCTTCCGCAAGGGCGTTACGCTCCTCCATCGAATCCCTTCTTAAGGCGGCATGTTGCCGTGCATCAATAATGCTTAACCCAAGGTCCTTCGCATGCCTGTCGGATACTTCCCTTAATTTCTCTTGTAAGTAGTGAGTCTTTATTAATTTCCCGTCAGTCCCAATATAGTTAAGACCAACATGCCAGTGGGGGCTGGGTCTGTTCAGATGAAGTCCGCCATCCCACTGCCCTTTGGGGAACATCTCAGCCATGACCCGGTGGAGATGTTCATAGTAGATTTCATTTTCCGAGACCCCTTTCTGTCCCGCAGCCGTTACCCCGTCCCCCTTGGCGTAGGATATTTCTATATGTATGTATTGCCTCTTGTAATCCGTCTTTTCCGGAAACGACCGCTTCAACATATCCATTTCCATAGTCATCTCGTCAGGGGTCGTCCCAAGCAAGGTGCCTACCTTCGGTATAGCATCATCCCTCTTACCAATCATTGTTCTATCCGCCCTGTGGATGTAACTGAGCAAATTCTTTGGACTGCACTTTGGCGTAGATACATGTTTTACATATGGCATTAGTAAACCTCCTTATGTAGCCTACGGGACGCCGAAACAACGTCCATCTCCAGTACCTTTATGCTGCTTTTAAGTAACCGCAACGCACTATCAGGAGCTTCCTCTTTGGACTGATGAAACGCCCGGACAGCCTGATTGAAATTGTTCCCAAGCCGCGTAATAACCCTATGGATTTCCCGTATCTGGATTGCCGCCTCCGACAACTCCTCAACCGTGGTTTCAGGAAGTAAGTTCAGGATATGCCGCATATACACAGACGGCTTCATTCCCATCGCCCTTGACCTCCGATATATCTCATACTTCTCATCCTTGGTTAACCTGAAGCTTGTATAAACAAGCTTGTTTACCGATACAGGTCTTCCCCGCTTCACCTTCTTAATTGGCCCTGTTGTCCTTGTCATATCTAGTTCACCCCTTCAGATGCCGAAAAAGATTGCGATACGCCAAGCGACCGCCTCAAAGCGGTCGTAAAAACTACGCCGATTTGCGTCAGACGATTTATCGTCGGACCGCAAAGACGGCTGGCTACCAACCGAAAACAGAAGAAGGGCGGATTCGGCATCTGATCCGGATTGAAGTCTTTGTCGTGTCGTTCCGCAGAGTTATCGTGGTGCGCTTTGTATGCAACAGACAAAATAGAGTTACTGCTTATTCGCATCTTTTGACCTTTGATATTCGGCTACAACAGTATCAAGAGCATCACGAAGGATTGATGCAACTGATGGATACATACCGTCATATATTGCATCACCGACGATGATGTATTTCTCACGAGGATAGTCAAAGGATATGTGTTTCATTTTTACATCGGCTTTCTCTTTGGGCTTGTGTTTGATAATCCTGTCATATTCTCTCTTGATGATTTCTTCTTCTTTCTTCTTTGCCATATGTCGTTCTCCTATGTATTTATTGCTGCAAAATGCGTCTAAATCAGCCAATTGCATCTGCAACTGTGGTCACAGTAACTCTGACCATTTCTTATGTCAAGCTAATTCGCGATGTTATTTCATGAATCCTAAAAACTGCGGAAACCAGCTCCAGTACTGCATTTGCGTGAACTTCACCTGGACTTCAGATAGTGTTCAAATAAAGATTTGCATGACGCAGAAAAGAGTGGATGTAATGTTTTATTCGAGTTATGATGACCAGCACAAAGACACTATTTAGACTCTCTATAGAGAAAGCCAATTTAAGGAGGTATGTATGATTGCAGGGATTGACATTGGTTTCGGCGAAGTAAAAGTAGTCACAGATACAAAGAAGGAATTCAAGTTTCGTAGCGAATATTCTATTTATAATCCGAAAACCGTTCTTAAAGGTGTGAACGGCAAAGTCAACCTTCTCCCCTTTGACGGCAAGGATTATTTGATTGGACAGGAAGTTGAGAAAGTAGGCGGTAGTGCTATCACTATCAGCGATGTGGATAATCTTATTGAACTGGCACCTCTCTTCCTTCAGTCAGTCGTTAAGAAGATTGGTTTCGATAAAGAAGATCCAGATAGCGTCCTTGCTGTCGGACTCCCTCTTGGTGCCATGCATAGGAAAGATGACATGAAAAGGCAAATCAGAAAGTTCTACCCACACAATCAGGTAATCGTTCTCGCCCAGGGCGTCGGCATCTTTGTGGATTCGGGACTGAAGAATGTTCTCGTTATTGACATCGGGCATAACACGGTGGATTTGTTTGTCGCAGAAAACGGCAAAATCGTGACAGAGGAAAACGATATGCTTGGCGATGAGGGCGTTAAGGTCATAACCAATAAATTGCATAAGTATATTCAGGGAAGGTATGAAATGAACCTTTCGACGCCAAAACTTCAGGATATCCTGAGAAGTAAAAAGGTTTTATGCATGGGGAAAGAACATGATATTAAAGAAGACATAAATGAAATGATTGACAATTATTCAACCTCGTTAATCCAGAGAATAGCCACACAGTACGCTCAACGCCTACGGAAGACAGAAAAGATTGTAGTTGCTGGCGGCGGTTCTCATTACGTCAATTTCAGGGGGACTAAATGGGCCCAGATGGTTCATATTCCAGAGAAGGCGGAATTCAGCAATGCCAGGGGATTCGTGAAGATTGCATCGGCACTTAAGAAACCTGCAGCTCAGGCGAAAGGAGAATAATCATGGCGAAAGAGTCGGTAAAAAAAGAGAGGGAGCGGATAATCAAACATCCACCAAAGGCGGAGGCGTTAAGAATTAACCTGCGAATACGTGACCAGGGGGCGGCAAAATTTCTTTTGGGTCTTGGTAAGACTGAGCGAACAACTATTTTGGAATATGCTTTCATCAAATTTATGAGGACCAATCAGGATGATCCGTTACTGCAGATATATAACCGAGGTGGCAGTTGGAATGCGGTTATTCAATCTGCCGCAATAACGGCGAAGGAACAGCCAAGGATGGAAAAACAGCCTTTACCAGTAGCAAGAGAGACACCAATGGTGCAGCAGGATGAAGTTCGTCACCAGGAAAACTCTTCGGAAATGTCTATGCAGGAGATGCTCGGGGATACGCTGGAAATGTAATAGTGCAGGATAGACCTTCATATATATACTATGGTATCCTTTTCTTACTACTATGACTTAGTAAGTTAGGAGGATGCCTTGGCAAAGAAAACGCTCCAGACTTTAAGCGGTGAAGATCTTAAGAAGATAAAGGTTGCGGCAGAGGAAGGCGACACCAGCTGGTTGAAGAAGGAAAAGAAATTTCTATTGGATTTGCCAGGTGATCTTCACAAAGTAGCACGGCAAGCGGCGTTTGATAGTGGCATATCTTTGCACGATTATATTTTGCAATGTGTCAAGATAGTCACGGACGTGCTTGAACCAACGACTGGGACTAAGCGGGGGCGGCCGCCAAAGAGTTAACTTGGCTCTTCATGACTGAGACTAGACGACTCTGTTGATGAAATTGAATACTCTGTTCACTGGTTCCATTTTGTATTACGTCCTTACGCCATGCATGTTATGCGGAATTATCTCAGAGACGTACAGATAAACTTTTACTTCATCTTCGTCCATTGGCTTCCATCCGTTTATTGTATTCCACCCCCAGCCAGTGGGAGTCTGGTGCGATTTCCGGTACTCCTCGGCCGCCTCTGGGAGGCTAAATGTATACTTGTTGGTCTTGATAAACTCTTCCACATTCATCGCCAACCCACCACCTGTTGTATTGGGGTTGATTGCTAAACCGAAATCAAAGATATTGCGAACAGTATAGATATAGGTTTTATTCTTGTATTTAACGGTGTATTCTATCCCTTCAGTTGTGCCGTCCTCATCTTCACAAGTAAACCTGTGTTTGCTTACAACAGTTATCCCCCTACCCATCTCGGCTAAAGTTGCCTTGTATTCTTCATTTTTCTTGTCAGTATGTTTCTGAACGACTATTTCCTTTTCTATGTACTCAGCAAGAATATCTCCCAGCCTGGCGGTCCAGGTGGAAACAATAAATTCTTTATAACCATCGCGCGGATCATGCCTTGGATTATGTGCATAAGGTGGCAGCTCGGTTGCACGACGTGGCGATGTGCCGACAAGGTTGCCAAGGAAATCGCAAATACTACCGTGGTCAGGGGTTATACCATTCGAGGATAAAAGCTTATCACAAGCCCTTTCCATTATATCTTGTGCATCAAAAGTTTCTGAATCTCTCGTGGAGGCTACCCAAGGTTGGTAATACTTATAGTCACATCCAACAATGGAGAAAGCTATCTCCTCCTTGCCATCAATAAGATCGTTTACAATTCTTTCCTTCCCTTCTTCCCATGACTTAACGAGTGATGCCTTTAATTCATCAAGTTGTTTTCTTAGTTCCTCATCTGCAACCAGTAAACCATCGACAGATTTCCCGTCTATTTTTTGATGCCAAAAATATAGAACCCCGTCACTGTAATCCCGTCCGCCGAACCAACCGCCATCGGCACCATCCTTATGTTCACCATTGTGTTTGTATCCCCAACGTAAACAGCCTTTTTCCCCAATAGAACGGTGAATGTCTTCAGCGATATGGATTTCAAATACATGTTCTTTGCCATTAATAATCTTCTTGATTGTTGTTTCCATTTTTTTTCTCCTTATTTTCCTTTTTTGTGAATCAGCATTCTTATATACGAGGACATTGTCAGTCCGGCTTCGTCAGCTTGCTGTGACAGTAACTGCCTATCCTTGGGACTCATACGAATGACAAGGCGTGTATCCGTAAATGCCGCTTTCTGATATTTCTTCTGTGTCATTACATCCTCCTTTCCGTAGCGAACAAATCTAGTGTCTCCTGCCAAGTATTGTCATTTCTAATCCAGTCTCCATCATCGCGGAATGCGATTACTGTCCCTGTGCTTGAGTCGAAGGAATCGATACGAACCAAGCGGTATGTGTAGTCGTTTTTATGGATATATTTATCTACCCAATCTTTGGCAAACATAAGAGCGTCCTCATCACATTCAGATTTAAAACGTCTATCCTCGGTTTGCCTCCAGGAAGAGAAATGTTTTCTCTCTTTTGAAATCTCATATTTCGGCATCTTCAGCCTCCTTGTTTCCAGGTTTTGTTACTCATGACAGTAAGTGCAAATAGCACGCCAATGCAGGGACATTGTTGCTACATGAGGCGAACTCAAATATCGCGTAATAATGCCAATGCGATTTCTTAATGTGTTCCACGGAAACAGGTGGGTGGTGTTGTTGCAATGTCGCCATCGGATGTCACCATAGCGCCACAAAACGCAGTAAAGACGCCATTATACCGCATTATTGATGTAATCTTGTCAAGAACAGTAACAGTTAACTTGAGTTAACTGTTACTTCTCGGGGACGATAAAAAACTCCATTGTTATGCCAGCGGACATTTAGTGTTAGGCTGCAGTATTTCGGTGATTTCAGCACCCAGCCAGGACATTTCGGCACTGTCTACAATTCCCAGATGTTCAAGACCAAATATCACTACTCCAGCAGCCGCCACCAGTTTACTGGTATCCTTTCCGGCATGTAAAAGGTTCTGGTTGTGATGAAGCATGGATCTATACGATTCCATGATGGCGTGTGCATTCGTGCCGATATAGCGTTTCCAGTCTATGCCAAAATGCCCGTGATGATTAATGGCGGCACCGTGTATTAACATCCCGTCTAGTGCTTCACCGTCCAATGTAGTAAAAAAAGAAAGATCCGGTGCGACTTCATCAAGGTCTATCTCGATGATTCTATTTGCTGTGGTAGTTGTAAGTTTCCTGCTACGGGGGAACCAACCTTCTATTTCTTTAATGTTGGTTGTAGTGGTTGTAATCACAATCCCCTTCATGCCAGCTCTCTTGCCTTCTACCGTCGAAAACTTATTCAGGAAATCTGAAACTATTGACCATTTGTCCTGAGTAAGTCCGAGACTGTCTATAAATAAAGGCATATCCGGTAGAGTTGATGCGTATTGTTCCAGGCCCTTTGGCGTGGCATTCCATGTAACACCAAGACTGGGGCTGCCAAGCAGCGATACGGCAAACTCCCCTGACAGCGTTTTTCCATGGGGTTTGTCGCTGAATACATTTACGATAAAATTCGGCAGTCCTAACCTGCTGACCAAAGTTGCGGCCAGCGAGAGCACAACAACTATCCCAGCTTTTGTTTTCATTACTTTCTTCAATACATTGTATTGCTCTTCCTTCTTGCCTTTAATCAACCCATTTGCCCAAACGATTGTCGGATTTTCCATCATCTATTCCTCCTGTTTTTTAATACCGTCTAAAACGGTTAGTGATTATCTTCCGCGAATTTCTTGGCCGCTTCTACCATGAATGCCACCGTTTCGTCTACCGCCTCCTTGAACCTTGCTATGCTTTCCGGATCCTGATTGCCCCAGAGCCTATTAATAACCGCTTCCATATCCTTGTAATGCCGATACTTCTCGGGAGGGGTCTTCGTTGATAAGTAGTTATTCCAACCGGCATTATCAATATCGGCATCGAGCCATGCCGCCTCCGCCGTATCAACTATGGTTATCATTGCCCTGTTGTAGTAGGACTGATGATTGAACCCGGAGGTATCCGTGGGCTTCACATTTTGCGCAGGTGCCGCTACCGAGGAAAGTGGCAATTCGCAGGCAATGCCAGTGCCATTACAATCATCCTGGGGCATCTGGTCCTGTTCAGTCGGAATATTGCACAAATCTTCGGGAACTGCCAACTTGGTTGCGTCCGAGGACTTCTTTTTTTGTCCGATCGGTATCCTTTTTCCATTGGCCCGGAACATATCGGGGTCATCAGTATCATCTAAATAGCCGTAAACAAAGTATTTCTGCAGTTCTTTTAGCATGAATCCTCCTTCGCGTGGTGGATTGTGGCGTGTGGCGCATTGTGGCGGTTTTTCCCATTAAATGCCCCATAGAAAATGCACTGGGGACCTTTCATGGAAAACGCATCACAACCCACCACCAGGCACAATCCACCACGCGGTTTCATCAGAATGATTCCCCAGTGGTGTTTGTACCAGCACCTCCGGGTTTTGGCTTGATCCCGTGGAAGATTGCATGAGTTCTTCCCTTTTCCCTCATAAATCCCTTCTCAATCAGTTTCGTTGAAAATGTTTTTTGCTTGACGCAATATTCACCATTGGCATCGCACCAAGCCTTGTATTCGTCGTATAATTCGCTTGAAGCCGCACTTACGCCTGTTGAAACCTCGCAGCATTCGTCAATGAATCCCGCAATAACGTCCATATCTGCCCTGTAAGCCTTGGTTGCGGCCAAGACTTCTTCCGGTGGAGTCAACTTGTTATCCCGCCACATCTGGAAGCCATCTATCATCCAGTTGAGTATCCCGGGTTTTTCGGCCCTCAATCTATACTTGAGGTTGTCATCCTTCTTGGCCCCCTCAAATTTGGCATTAAAGGGAATCTTATGAATTCTGCGCCATATGGCGTGGTCGGTTCCCCTGATGCGAGGCATGTGGTTTGTTGCTATAAGCATCTTAAAGACGGGTATGAAGCTGAATTCGTTTTGAAACAGAAACCTTGCGGATATCCTGTCGCCGCCAGTCAGAAGTTTTATCAGGGATTCGTCCAGAATCTTGTTTTCTTCCGGTTCCACAGTGCTGACCAGCCGAGCACCCTGAAGTTTTGCTATCTCACTATTTGCCTGGTTGCCGCTATTATTGTCTTTCCTCATAATGGATTGAGGGCTAACACTATCGGCATAATCTCCAAGCACCTCGCTAAGAAGGCCTATAAGTGTCGATTTACCGTTTGCGCCGCTTCCGTAAAGAAAGAAGACGGCATTTTCGGACGTCTCGCCCGTAAGACAGTAACCTGCTATACGCTGAATGTATCTTACGAGTTCGGCGTTCCCCTCCATGATCTCCAGAAGAAATTTCTCGAAGGTGGGGCATTTGGCATCAGGATCGAAGTAAGTACCGGCCGTTTTAGTAATAAAATCCTCTCGCCTGGCATCACGGAATTCCATAGTATCAAGGTCAATGGTTCCGTTTTTAACCGTCAGCATATAATGGTTTCTGTCAAATATGTCATGCTCAACTGAAAGATCCGGCTGGGCCAGGGCAATCATGGCATCAATCTTCTTGTTGCTCTGGCTATTCTTGGCATGCTTGTATTTCTTCTGCTCGGGGTCCCTGTCATGAAGCGATTCTTCATACATTTTACGAACGGTCGTCTTGGCGAGTAATTTTGTGACGCCCCTGTTATCGGACTTCCAGCCTGCACCGTTCCAAACATACCAGGATTTAAAATTGGCCACATAACAGAGCTTTTCTCTATGTTCATCTATAAATCTATCGGCATTCCCCAACTCGGTTAGCAGGTAGTCCTTTTCCGGCGGTGCTGCCGGAACAACGTATTCTTCGGCGGCATCTATAAGACAAACCAGCTCTTCTTTTGTGCCGCCTCTTTTTGTAAGCCAATCGGTTACGTCATCACCTTCCGCAACACCGGTGAGATGAACAACTTTTACCGACCCGGCAACCGGTTTCAATATCGCGGCGACCTTTTGCATATGTTTAATACCTGGGGCGTCGTTATCATAGAAGATAATTACAGTTTTGCCTTTGAACCTATCCAGTATATCGGGGTTCTGCAGGGTCTTAGTGTCGGCTGCGGATCCGCAGGTTATGGCTGGCAATCCTATTCCGGTTAATGTTTCTGCATCTTTTTCGCCTTCCACGTAGTAAACGATGTCGTTGTTTATAAGATTGATTATCTGGTACAAGGTGGCATCGCAGCCCCGCTTGGTTTTCCATGCTCCGTTGCCTGCCGGGTGATAGAACAAAGGGTCCTTTCCGCCATCGGGGTTGACGTATATCACCTTCTTATAAAGCAGTCGGTTGTCTATATCGTGGTAGTTGTGCTCACGGACATAAATCTTGTTGCCATAGCCGCGTCTGATATCCTCTTCGGTGAATTCACCTTTGACCTGTTTAATCTGATATTTCTTGCCATTTCCGTTGGACCTTTCGGGCAGTGTCTCCCCGACAAAACTGGCCAATTGTTTCATTGCAGTCCAGAAGTCCCAACCGTTCATGACCCTGGCTATCTTTATATGGTCGTATTTCTCATCGTCATGGAAATCGGTTGCGTACATATCGCTGTCGTGAACCGACAATGATGGTTCTTTTTCAGCATGAAAAGGGCATAGGAACTTGTTGTGGCCCTTTTCCTCCACTCCGAGGAATATCAGCCATTCCCTCATTGACGCTTTTTTCTTTAAATTGTCTACAAGGTAGCGAAAGTCATAGTCGGACATTGGCCTGGCTGTTGATCTTCTTGTTGAAACGGGCTTTTCTACTGGGGGACTGAACGGAGCTGAGGTGATGGAGGAAGTATTGCTATTATGCCTATGATCTCTTATACTGGTGTCAGACAATCTTTTTTCTTCTGGGCCCTCGCTGCCAACGAGGGCTTTGCTTTGTTCACCCATAATATAATCTCCTTGTTATTAGGAGTCACCCAATCCTCCCGAAGTTCGTTCAATCTCTCGTTTTTGCTAATCCTTGTCATATCAATGATTCCTGTTACGCAACCTTGTATTTACCCGCTTCGTGAAGATGCCTTGTCACGATAGACTTTACCGCCCCGCCCTTCGTCATGCCGTTTTCTTTTATATACGACATAAACGCTTCCCACAATGCTGGTTCGGATATTCGGAGATGCACTATCTCCGAAATAGCTCCCTTCTTTCTGCCACGTTTCTTTGGATGTTCCATTGATGTTTCCTCCGTAATAATAGTCTTCGGCTGCCGCCGCTGCACACATTAAAACTGATCTCAAATTAAATTACAAGATCATTTGTATCTTTTTTTAACCGCCTACCAAATCTGGTAGTTAAACTCGCAAAACCAGCAATACCAGGCTCCCGCACTTGACTGACCGCCGCTTGGCGCTGTATGATATAACTAAGACTTAGTAAGTAACTCACCATCGCGACAAATACAAAGACAATACTGCGACAGCAATAGGAGGCTACGGTGAGAAATCAGGAAGAAACTATCGCGTTATGCAAAGCTCTTTTCCCAGATTCAGACGATGTGCGTACTCTCCTGAAAATCTGTCCCGATAGAAATATTGCACAGCAGTTTTATCGTTGGTACACGGCACCGGCAAGGCGAGCCACATCATCTGTATCTCTGCTTGATATCGCAGCAGCGACAGAGGATACAACCGACGATGAGTTTCCGGAGCATGATGTAATCAAACTCGGCCCAGACGACAAGGGCTACACGTACTATGTGGATAGGGAGTCAAACGAGATTATTAAGAAGACTCGCACTGTTGTTCCGATTACGCCACAGGAGCCAGTTGCATATGATACTGACGAGTCTATCTGGTATTCGCTGATTCAATCAATTTCCGGCAAGTATAGTGGTTTGGAAGATATGAAGGATCGTAGAACTTTCCTATCGGATATTTCCGGTGTTATGAACAAAGCCAGCGATCGGACTATCCGACTCTATCACTCGGTGCTTGCAGTTGTTGGTTTTATTGGGGTAGATACAGTACTGGCAATCTTATCCGCAAGATCGGGGACTGCTCAGTCTGCTGAAAAACAGGGCGTGTTTATTGAATCGTTATATTCATTGCCAATAGGCATTACAAAACCCATTGTTGCGGACATGAAGAAGGTTCGAGAAGTCCTAGAAGCAAGCTTGTTTGGTCTGGCAGAGGTAAAGGAAAGAATCAATGAGTATGTTGCAATCATGATACATAGTAGGATGCAAGGTTCGCCGGTGCCGTTGCTGCTGGTGGGGCCTCCGGGAATCGGTAAAACAAGTATTGCAAAGGCGATTGCCGAGGCTCTCGGACTGCCATTTCATTCCTTTAATCTTGGCGGGGCATCGGACAACGCGGTTTTCCGGGGGCATCATTCGTCCTGGTCCGAGAGCACCCCTGGTGGAATTGTACGTATGCTGATAAACGCTGGATGCGAAAACCCCGTCGTATTATTGGATGAAATTGATAAAGCTGGTGAATCCTCCCATGGGATGATTCAGGATATCGTTTCCGAGCTGGTTGATCCTTCGACCAACTGCCGGTTTATGGACAATTACATGGGGTTTCCGATTAACCTCGGCCGTTGCTTATATATTCTTACGGCCAATGATAAAAGGCGAATCCCGGATTACCTGTTGGACCGGTGCGAGCTTATTGATATCAGGGAGTACACGGCTAGTGAAAGGGCCGAAATTATCGAAAAGCACCTTGTTATGCAGGTGCTAGTTGAAAACTTCTTGGAATGTCAGGTAAGCGTTGAGAAGGAAATGGTTGATAAACTATCACTCATTCCGAGTCTCCGAGAAGTCAAGAGAATACTTCGATCCGCTATTGCGCGGGCGCTTGCTAAGATGTCGCCAGAAGAGGCTACTACTATAAAACTTGGAATCGGGCAGATTGAAGTGAAGAAAACCCATGGCAAGCCTTTCATGGGCTTTACACCGAGCAATAGGTAGGGGTAACAGGGGGGACATTTTAATGAACGCGAATAATACAAAGAAATTGTACGAAGATTTCCCGGATCTCTTTCGCGGCCACACAAAGTCTATGCAGGAATCGTTGATGTGCTTCGGCTTTGAACATAATGATGGCTGGTTCCAACTGGTATATGAGCTGTCAGCTCAAATCGATAAATACTCCAAGTCGAAGGGTATCTACCCCGAGGTAGTACAAGTCAAAGAAAAGTTTGGAAGCCTGCGATACTACGTTGATGGCGGCGACGACGAGATTCTTAAGATGTGTGATGCGGCCGAACGCAAATCCGCCGAGACCTGCGAAAACTGTGGTGCACCCGGGAAGCTGCAGCGGCGGGGCGGATGGTTTGCGACTCTCTGCAGTTTATGCGGCTTTGAGAGGGGCTTTGAGGAATTACCGGAATTAGAGGAAGACAAATGAAGTTTGGAATCCGCAGAGAGATTAATATTCCTGGATTTGAGGAAAGCCTTTCCGGTATTGCCGGTGTTTCTATTGAGTTGGCTCTGCCGTATAAGATTGAAGATTACCTTGCCGGGCAATCGCTACTGCCAGCGGTTGCTGCTGCCGCCAGGGACCTGGGAGTGGTAGTTCAATCCGTTCACGCGCCGCAGGGGCGTCTTACGGATCCGGACTTCCATACCTGGGCCCTGGCAACTGCCCGGTTCGCCGAGGTAATCGGTGCAAAGGTAATTGTATTTCACCCGGAGGAAAGCCGCCAGGACATGCGGGTGGATAGGCAGTTGTTGGCAATGCGGAATATCAGGCAACTGCAGCGGGAGACGAACGTGACTATTGCGATTGAAACCTTTGGCAGCAAGAAGAGAATCCTGCGGCCGGAGGAGCTTGGCATGGAAGAACTTCCGATTTGCCTGGATACGTCGCACCTCTTTGTGGACCGGATCATGCAACTGATTGAAAAGTACAGCAAGTACATTTCATGCATTCATTTATCAGAGGCAAGGGATAATCAACAACATATGCCCGTTGAATCCTACGGGTTTGATATCCTGGATAGACTCCAGAAGACGGGTTGGTATGGCATCGTAACCTTGGAATATTTGCCCGAATATCATGATAGGTTACTCCCCGATTTATATAAACTGCAAAAACAATACGGAGGCTGATATGACAGTTGAAAGGTGTCCGAATTGCCGTAAACAAATGATGTCCTTCGAAGATAAAGATACAAAGGGTATCAGCCGCTTTGCGGGGCGGTCGCTATGCTACAATTGCGGGAAAGGCTGCTTCGAGTATAACATCACCCTTGTTTTGCATGATGACGAAGGGGCTGAATACAGCAGGTGCTGTCATTGCGGCATCACGGGCAATGTCCTGGTGGAAACAGGAAAATGAAGACTTTGGTTTTTAGCGATGTCCATGGCCATTACGAGGAGTTTATGCTTGCCCTCGAGCATGCCAGGTATTCCGATCAGGACCGGCTTATAGGCTTGGGTGACTATATTGATTACGGTTCGCAATCTCGACAAGTCCTGGACTTCCTGGTAAGCGCACAGACACTAAATCCAGCCTGTCTTTGGCTCAGGGGTAATCACGAAAATATCCTGCTGGACGCCATCGCCAGAAACTCGCGGGGAAGCTTTCTTCAGTGGGAAGGTTCACTCATGGGACATACAACACTGAAAAGCTACGAAGCACCGCCGCTGGCCTCTGACGATATCGCAGGATATTTGAGGAGCGTATTTCCACCGGAACACCTTGAGCTACTGGAAAAGACGGTAGAAACTCATGAAGAAAACGGTTATTTCTACACACACATGCCTATGTATCGCGGTAATCTTATAACGATACACGGTCACGAGCACCGCAACAAACCTGGTTTCGGCTGGCATGTGATTAGCCTTGGCATCGAAGGCGGGGTGGCTGTCCTGGATTTAGATAATCTGATGATTCATACGGACGAGGGACTAGAGTTCCAGGTAGACAGGGAGCGACTCAACGCTAAGTATGGCAACTCATTCAAAGGATAATGGATAGACCCGCAACGCAACAGGAGATGCTTGACGAATATCTTTCGGCGACACCGGAAGAGCGGCTGATAGCTGCGTTACTTCATTGCCACGATCCTTTTTTGGGGGAGGTCGTTGAAAAGAATGAGGCGGAAGAGGAAATGGCAGTACGCGGTAATTGTAAAAATTGCGGAAAGCAGATTTACGAGACGTATTACAATGGGGAAATTGAAGACCTCCTTGCTGGCCGCACCGAATGTCCCGCCTGCCGCAAAGGGTGCATCAAATTTAATATGCATATTCACCTTGCTAATCGCCCCGCGACAACCGAGGTGCTAGGCAAATGCTGCAGTTGCGGCAATACCGAGCTTGACGACGAGGATTAAGTGTACAGTCCGAAGATCAGGGAAGAGCATATACCTGTCTTATACCGACTTGCAAAAAGGCAAGGCGTGCCGATGACACGAGTGGTAGATAAGATTATATGCGATGCGCTCCGTGCCTTTGATGTCCAGATTACCGTGAATGAAAAAAGTGAGGGCAGGTCTGGGGATCGGGGAAAAGGACTGCCCCCTAAGTAAGCAGGCGTTCAAATGGGGATTTTGTGCCAATATGATAACATCGGAAATCGGCACAGGAGGTGTCCAGACTGTTGCTAACCCACCGGGTTGCTGACTGGCGCTGCAGCTTGCCTCCCAAAGGATATTTCCCTTTGAAGTGGACAGCATATAATATCGCAACGACAATGACGTAAGAGCCATTACGCCGGGATAATAACCGTTGCGCTGAACAATATCCAGAACCTCGCCCTGGACAATTGCGTCCACAGACAGGACATCGCCTATTTCCTTCAGGATCTTGCTGTTGGGAATTCCGGATACGGCATAGTCTCTCAAAAAATTGGAATATTTTTCAGTCATGTCACTCTTATTTAACATATCGGTTGCATCGACGGCACTTAGGACCGTAACGTTGGGGTTCTTCTTTACAAATTCTCTCGTGATGGACCGAAGAAGTTCATTGGATTCACCTGGCAATATCCTGGAATTGCGGATAGGGAGGATGGCCACCTTCTTTACAGAACTCGACTCAATAGATGGATCCGTGAAGCTACGAAGATTTACGTTGGAAGCACAGCCAAAAGAAAAAAGCAGTATACCAAGCAGCAACAGTCCTGAAACAACTCTCTTCATAATACCCCCATTAAGTAGATAAAGGATTGACATCCCCCGTGTAACGTTTAATAGATTACACTATTCTGGAAAAATTTAGAACAGGAATCGCCAGTACATCACCATATTGTGATTCGATGATATAATTTTACATGGGCAAGACTCTTGAATCCGATAAATTTGGCAGACTGACAGTCTACAAAACCTTGGATGAGCCACGACATGCGGGCATTTGCAGCATCGTAAAGAGTGTCTTCGTGAAGATAATCAAGTCAGGTCGCAAGATTTGATAGATGTATCTTAACCATCATTCTTGAGAAGAAACTTCTTCATCGCCTCTGACAGAGGTCTTTCGCAGACAAAATCCTTGAAGCGGTCCCTAAATTGCGGCCATGCCGCCGTCAGTAGGCCCTTTCTCCTATAGAATGGATGAATCCAAATCCAGTCCATAACCCAAAGGGGCGAATCGTCGGCATTGCTGCGCCAGCGAAAGCAGGTGGCCCCAACGCATGGCACCCTAAATTCAGTTGCTAGTTCAACGGTCCCCGGGTCGATCCATAAGAAGGCACAGTGCAGTTCGTCTTTTTCATCCCCGTCGTATCCATACTGAACAAAATCATATTGAAATTCCTTCTTGAAGAACCGAGCAATCTTATACACTGCTTTTCGGTGTTGCTTGGCGGATTTATAGGTTACTTCAAGGGGATTGGTAAAAGGCTCGTTTACCGATATTAACGGAGCAATTATGTCTAAAGCTCCCTTCTGCATCGCCAGAGGCTTCGTCATTCAGAAGGATACAATTCAAAACGCAGCCCTGTCAATTTGGAAGGGATTAATTCCAGTCCCGCCGCTGGCGGTTATGGCAAAGGATTAACCGCAGTCCCGCCGTGGGCGGCTATCCACTTTGAATTCAGTCCCGCCTCTGGCGGAAAAAATTAATTAAAATTCTTCGTAGGATGTCCGATTCGCCGAAATCCCCGTCTTTTTTATCGGCATTTTTTTATCATCTCGGTAGCAAGCAGTCCCGCCGGTGATACCTGTCGGAGGTCTCGGGAGAGGCCACAGCCAACGAACTTGAAGCAGTCCCGCCCGGGGGTCGGAAGGCCATGAAAGGCAACAGCCAAGTCCTAAAAGCAGTCCCGCGGTCGCGGCTAGTTCCGAAAATGGCGGATATTTCCTTGAGAGACAACAGCCGTTGAAGCAGTCCCGCCGGTGGCGGCAGTTGTTAACTCAAGTTAACAATAATGGTCAAATTTATTGAAAAAACACTGGGGATTGAGGCAACATGTGGCAAAGGGGAGATTTTAACTGTGAGATCCAATGGCGTTTGTATTAATGAAATCATACTACTTTGGGCGAAATTAGTTTATAATTTCGTATGTCCGTGCAACTGATAAACCAGTATTACAATAAGTTGGATCGCATTATTCAGTACGGGGGGTCAAGAAACGAAACCGCCATTAGAAGCGCGTTTTATAACCTCCTCAACGAATATGCTCATAAAAGGAATCTAGAGGTAGTTACTGAAATACCATGCAGGGGCACAAAGGGTGTAAACGTATATCCTGATGGCATTGTGAAGAATGCCCTGCGACTAGATTACGGATATTGGGAGAGCAAGGACGAGGCGGACGATCTTGATGAAGAAATAAACAAGAAGTTCAAGAAGGGATATCCGAATTCAAATATACTATTTGAAGACGGATCAACCGCCGTTCTGTTCCAGCAGAATGATGAAGTAGGTCGGGTAGACATGAAAGACCCGGAGGAGCTGGACAGGATACTTACCGCCTTTATTTCCTATGAGCATCCAGAAGTAAAGTCTTTTAACGAAGCTATTGAGCATTTCAAGCGGGACATCCCCACCATAGTTGAAACCCTACATAAGATGATGGAAGCCGAGCACAAATCAAATAAGGCTTTTCAGAAAGCTATGCATGGGTTCTTCGAGTTGTGTAAAGATGCTATCAATCCCGGAATTACTTATGCCGATGTTCAAGAAATGCTTATACAGCATATCCTGACGGAAGAAATATTTGTAAGCATATTCTCGGAGGCGCAGTTCCACAGAGAAAACAATATAGCGAGGGAGCTTAATAAAGTAGAGGAAACCTTCTTTACTGGGCAAACAAAGCGTCAGACTCTTGATACCATAAAGAACTATTATGAGATGATTAAGGCACAGGCGACCAGCATCGTCAGCCATCATGAGAAGCAGAAGTTCCTGAAAATAATATACGAAAACTTTTACAAGGCCTATAATCCAAAGGGTGCAGATAAGCTAGGGATAGTGTATACACCCAATGAGATCGTGAACTTTATTATTGAAAGCACGGATTACTTGCTCCATAAGCATTTCAATAAGACCCTTTCGGATAAGAATGTGGATATTCTGGATCCTGCAACGGGGACTGGCACTTTCATTTGCGATCTCATTGAGTATCTGCCCAAAAAGAATCTTGCCTATAAGTACCAAAACGAGATACACGCCAATGAAGTTGCTATATTGCCTTATTACATTGCGAATCTGAACATTGAATACACCTTCAGACAGAAGATGGAATATTATGAGGAGTTCAAGAATATCTGTTTTGTCGATACCCTGGATAACGTCGGGGGGCTTGAATATCTTCATCAGCAGACTGCGATGTTTGGATTCAGTGGTGAGAATGCAGAGAGAATAAAAGCTCAGAATAGGAAGAAGATATCCGTTATTCTCGGAAACCCGCCATATAACGCCAACCAGATGAATGAGAATGACAACAATAAGAACCGCGTTTATCCAGAAGTGGATATGAGGATTAGAAATACATACATAGCGGAGAGCACAGCTCAGAAGACGAAGCTTTACGATATGTATACCAGGTTCTTACGTTGGGCATCGGACAGGGTAGACGTGAACGGGATAATTGCCTTTGTGACCAACAATTCCTTTCTGAAGAAGCGGGCATTTGATGGGTTCAGAAAGGTCATAGAGCAGGAATTCAATGAAATATATATCGTGGATCTTAAAGGTGATGCCCGAACAAGTGGGGAGCAGCGAAGGCGTGAAGGAGGAAATGTCTTCGATAATACCATTCGTGTGGGGGTTGCAGTATATTTCCTTGTTAAGTCAAAAAAGGAACAGGGGTGTAAGATTTATTATCACGCCATAGACGATTATGTGAAATCTAACGAGAAGAAGGATTATCTTTGTTCAAATAAGCTTGCAGAATTATCCTTTGCACATATACAACCCGATAAACACTGGAACTGGCTGGATATTGCATTTTCTGATTTTGAAGACCTTTTGCCGCTTATTGATAAGAACGTGAAGCATGGCAAGGGAACTAATGCAGTGTTTAGGATGTTTTCCCTAGGCGTGGTTACGGCTAGGGACGAATGGGTTTATGACGAGAGAAAAGACTATCTTGAAAAGAAGGTATCACATTTGATTGATGTGTATAATCAGGATTTAAAAAGATTGAAAGGTAAGTCAGCAGAGGATATTCGCAAGGAAGTTAATTATTCCATTAAGTGGACACGGGCAGTAAAGAATGATATTGCCCGGGGGAAGAAGTACAAATTTGACAGATCTTTAATTGTAAATGGTTTGTATCGCCCTTTTGTCAAGAGAAAGCTATATTTTGCCAGGGAACTCAACGAAATGCAGTATCAACAAAGATCAATATTCGGCACGGGGTATGAGAATTCGGTTATATGCGTAAATGTCGGATCTAAGGCATTTAATGTCCTTGCGGCTGATGCTGTTCCTGACTATCACGTAAATGGCGACTGCAATTGTCTAGCATATTACTGGTATGATGAATATGGTAACAGGGTAGAAAATATTACTGATTGGGGACTTAAACAGTTCAAGGAACATTACGACAACAAGAAGATCACCAAATGGGATATTTTCTTTTACACATATGCAGTATTGCATCATCCTGAATATAGAGAGAAGTATGATCTTGATCTTAAACAGGAATTTCCACGGTTGCCTTTTTATGAGGACTTCTTTCAGTGGCGGGACAGCGGAAAGAAGCTGGCAGATCTACATATAAATTTCGAAAAAGCAAAACCCTTTAAGTTAAAAAGAACCGATATCGATTTTACTCAGAAACAGAAGGAGTTGTTCACCTCCGAAACTACAACCGACAAGCACTTATTCGGATATAAGACAAAACTAAAGGTAAGGCTGAAGGCTATCAAGGATAGCGGCACTATTGAAATAGACGAGCAGACAACACTTTCAGGTATCCCGCCAGAGGCATGGGAATATAAGCTGGGCCATTATAGCGCACTTGAATGGGTATTGGATCAATACAAGGAAAGCAAAATCAGCGATGCAACTATCGCAAAGGATTTCAACACATATAGGTTTGCTGACTACAAGGAAGAAGTAATAGAACTTCTCAAGAGGGTTTGTACAGTGAGCGTTGAGACGATGGATATCATAATGGATATGCCGTGCAAGTAAAGATAATTGTCTTTTTATTGTTTGTTTCTCTATTCTCTTGTTCCAATACGCAGGCTACGGACAGTAATATTGGCAATAGCCAGGTAAAAGTATACTTTAGCCCGCACGGAGGTTGCACAGATGCGATTGTAGACGCCCTGGCTAAGGCTAAGTCGGAAGTCCTAGTCCAAGCCTACAGTTTTACTTCTGCACCTATTGCAAAGGCCCTGGTTGACGCACATAAACGGGGAATCCTGGTCCAGGTAATACTCGACAAATCACAAAGGCGTGAAAAGTATACCTCGGCGGATTTTGTAGCACATGCTGGGATTCCCACATATATAGATGCCGAACATGCCATAGCTCATAACAAGATCATGATTATAGATAAGGAGACGGTTGTAACCGGAAGTTTTAATTTTACTAAGGCCGCCGAGGAAAAGAACGCTGAAAATTTGCTTATTCTTAAATCAAAAGAATTGGCGGCACAGTATGCGGACAACTGGCGCAAACATCAGAAGCATTCAGAGAATTACGAGGGACGGTAGCCTTCCAATGCAAATTCACCTCAATTTCACGATAGATTCGGAGAAATTCGGGATACTGAAGTTTGCCGTTTTGAACCAGAGTTTGCTATCGAGCAGTTATAAGTCCGCCAAACTGATTAAAGACGACAGAAAGGCCTGCACTATAATTCTTCATAAGTTTCTGGTGGAACCCAAACTATCGGAAGATGACCTGCAGTGTCTCACTGACAGTGTATTGGAGACAATAAGTTCGGAATTATTCTTAAAGAGTGGCTATGGGGATAGGCTCGGTGAAATCAGCATTAATGAAAAGGGCTTTTTCTCTGTGTTTCTCGATGCCATCAGGCAACTGGTGGAAGAGGACAGAAGAATATACGATCGGATGTTCGGTAACATAACTCCAGCATGGCAGAAGGCTTTGAAGTCCAGCATGATACCAAAATCATTATCCGCCTTTGATGATATAAAACATGCGTTAAGAGCCACTGAAGGTATCCATAAAGCATACGAGAGCTACTTGTCTGGAATATGCCGAACCATAGCAGAACGGGATATGTCGCTGTATCTTCAGGCAAAACATATGGTTGATCCTAGTACTTACCAGGAATTATCTAAACTGTTGCGCAGTCCCATGATTGATGCGGCACGCGAAGCAGCCAGTGAAAAGACTTTGTTCCAGTCTATGGTAGCGGCTAACGCCTCAATCGCAAATATTCTTGATAAGACGATAGCGAGGCAATACATAGATCAGGACAAGTCAGCCGTGGCAGCTATGAGCACCGCTATAAGCTTTTCAGAATCCAGGGTGGTCAATCAATTTGCTGCTATGGGTGAAATATCGCTTGGGGCGTCTGGGTTATTGGCCGGGATCAATCTGTCGGATATTCGTAATCATTATCCAATTTCAGCCAGACATATGGCTGTGTTGGAATCGTCTTTCTTGGGTTTTACAGGTAGCTATTCTGAGTTACTCAAATCCTTTGAATCGCCGCAAGTTAACGTTGAGGCCCTTGACTGTTTCGTAAAGGAGCTGCCGCCGGTGGAAATATATACTGGGGCGGGACTGGCTCGTATCGTTTCAAGGACTGGTAAAGACGAAGAGGCTTTTCCGTTTGAGCCGGATCTAGTTGAAAATATCGAAGACTCATTAGAAGAAATGCTGGGAGAATTGGATCCCGGCCTGGTAACGGCATGGAGAGGGGCAAAACATGCGATGAAAGGTGATAATCCAGATAAGTTCCGCCATGTCACCGTTTCCCTTCGGGAGTTATTGACACATGTTCTTCATAAAACCGCACCTGACGAGGAAGTGATGAAATGGACATCTAACCCGAAGCATTTTCTTAAAGATCGGCCCACCCGTGCTGCTCGTCTTCTTTTCATATGCCGTGGCGTAAATAATGGCCCTTTTTCGGACTTCATGAAGAAAGATGTGGTTTCTAACCTGGCATTTATAGATGTCTTTCAAAAAGGGACACATGGGCTCAATATTACTTTCACCGAGCCCCAAATGAAAGCCCTGTTTGTTCGCACGGAAGCGTTGCTCAGGTTTATACTGACAGTTTCTCGGAGCAACTAAATAACGCCCAGTGGGGTGTATATACAACATGGAGGATATTGCATGACAAAGGTTGAACTTATCGAAAGAATGGCAAAGGATGCCGATATTTCGAAGGCTGCAGCACAGAAGGCCCTGGATTCCATGATTACAGGCATCAAGGCTACCTTGAAGAAGGGCAGCAAGGTGACGATGGTAGGGTTTGGCACCTTCTCCGTTTCCAAGAGGGCGGCAAGAAAGGGTAGAAATCCCCAGACCGGCGAGGCAATTAAGATCAAGGCTTCAAAGTCCCCGAAGTTCACCTCCGGGAAGGCCTTCAAGGATGCTATAAGATAGTTGCTTTTGTTTTGCCCCTGCAACTAACTTATTGGGTGCAGGGGCTAATCTTTCTTGGTTAGCTGTTTTTTCCCCGGCTCCGTATGCCAAGATTGCATCTCGGGGAATAAATCATTTATATCATCAGTGTCTGCAGCATAATATGCCTTTTTCTTGTTCATCACCATATGTCTCCAAGCAGCCTTTGTGACGGTAACCCGCATATATGCTGATGGTGTCATCCCATCAATTTTCGCCGCATCTGCAATAAGATCATATTCTTCCTGAGTAAACCACAGATGTAATGGCTGTTCTTTTATTGCCCTAACCGAAGACTCTGGTTCCCCCTGGGTCTGCTTTGCGTTTTGTGAATAGCGACGTTTCTTCTGCCTGGCCGCGGAAATCAAGACCTTCCTTGCATAGGGATGTTCCTTCATCCCATCCATCTTTGCCGCAGTAATAATCTTATGCCAGTCCGGTATTGTAATCAGGGCCTTGATCTCCTTAGTCCTCGAAACCCCAGTCCGTTTAGCACCTGCTTCTTCAAATAAATCTTTTAATGTTCTTTTTCGCATTCCTGTGTAATTAAGTAAATCTGCTGATTTGGCAGTACGTTACGCACTTATATGCTGTGCCGCAAATAAATATTTTATTAAGGTACCACATAAGGACGGCAAAACACAAATCAAAAAGAAGGAGGTGAAAAAAAGATGACTACTAAGAAGACCAAGCAGCCGCGTAGTACCAAGAAGGAGATCAAAGCTGCCAAAGACAGGGGCTACCAGGAGTTAGGCGAACTGGTGACTGACATCTTCAATAGGTTTGTCGAAAAAGAAGCACAGAAGCAGAAGTAAAGATACCGGCGTTTTGCCGGTAACAAATTGACGAAATGAGGAAACAATGAATGAGAAAGAAGACTAAACAAATAGCAGCAGTTGATTCAAGGTTTAAGCTTATTCCGATCGGTCAGATTGAGATGGATCCGCGCTCGCCGCTCTTTAATGTACCGGTATCGGAGGAGCGTAGGGCAGCACTGAAGGAACTGCTACCTCTTCAGTCAAAAGCTGATGCAGTTAAAGTCTACAAGAAAGTGTTAGATGACAAGGAAATATTTGTCCCGTTGGACCAGTACGAATTTCTCCAGGTTGCCTTTTTGGAATTCGCAGAGAATATTTGGTGTCAGGAAATTACTGGCTTAACGGACATTGAGGCTTATCTCCTGATGGCCAGGCTGCAGGGGATGAGTGATCACTGGACTATGTTCGATTCTGCGGTGTACCTGAGAAACGGGCTGGATCTCCTTGGCGACGACATAGAGGGTGCGCTGGCAAGATATGCACGCGAAACCGGTTGCAGCAAGGCCAACGCAACGCACCTGCACCAGGTCGGAATAGTCGCAAAGTTCCTCCAGTCCCAGTTGTCTCCGGACAAGTATTCTTCATTGCGTACCAAGGGAACTCACCTGAGGTATATATATCCTGCTCCTCAGTCTAAATGGACGGAACTCAGTGTGAACATGCTCAATCATGACTGGTCAACAAAGACGACGGAAGCAGAAGTGAAAAAATATACACGCCCTGTTTCTGCTGAATCAGCAAAACCCGTGGTTGAGAAATGTGCCCCGGTTGATACTCAGGCGGTATCAAATTATCAGACAGCGGCCGGTGTCGGCACAGAGGCACAGAATGACGATACGTCCACAATATCGCCCGTGGCCACGCTGGCGGCAATAAACAAAGAAATCATTCACCTGCAGACATCACTGATGCAGTTGGCCAGCAATGTCGAGCGGGCTTGGGGCGACATGACCGATGGAGACAAAGAGGCGGTAATCAACATTGGCAACCACATAAATGCTAATGTGACTGAACTTTTTAATATGTTCGGGTCGGGGTACCCGCTGCATTGCTTGATACATGTTGATATTCCATCTTCGTACGCTGATGCGGCACAGGGTTCATTTCTTAATTAAATATCATTACAAGGGGCGGTGTAACAACCGCCCCAAAGAAAGGATATCTGAATGAAAATCTACTTAAAGAAAACCAAGGATATGCTGCGGTCCTTACTGTTATTAATCAATCTTGCAACAAGCAAAAATAGGTCCGATGAGAAAGAAAGACGGAGCTATATCCTCATTAATGCCAAGCCCGGGATGGTGTCATTTGTTGCAGCGGACAACCGCACTTTTGTCGTGTACACACCGACATCCGGAGTTAACGTAGCGGAGCCTGGAAGGTTACTCCTGAGCTCGAAGACTTTAAAGAAGGCTCTTGGACTAAAACCGTCAATTGAAATTCATGATAGTGTGTCGGGCCGAATTTATGTAGGAGGCTTATGGGAAGATATCGATACGCCAGCAGCCGATTTCGTGGACATGCCGATAGTTCCCAAGGCACCACTTGCGATAATTAATGCGAGTGACATGGAAGCCGTCTATTATGCCGTTTCTCAAGAAGATTATAGAGTTATGGCGTCGGTGATGATGGACCTGCAGAATGGCCATCTAGTAGGTACGGATGGAGAGCGTTTAGCACTAAGAACGGGTATTGCTAAATCAAATATAAAAGCAGTGATTCCTCGTACCGCGGTAAAGATATTAATCAAAATAGGTGGGCGTTTTCTCGTGTACTCGCGTAGCGAAGTGCGACAGTATGTTGTTGGTACCAATAAGAGAGGAAAGAAAAAAAAGAAGAATGAGGTAGTTGATCCGATACAGTTTATAACTTTCCGGTCGCCTGAGTTTAGAGTGACGTGCCGTTGTAATGAAGGGGTATATCCGGATTATCAGTCTATGATTCCCGCTAACGACTGGCATGAAGAAATAACAGTCAACAGGCTCGCACTTATAGATGCTGTCAAGATAGCCAGAAGTATCAAACTGCATGACAGTGTTGGCGGTGATGAAATAAATGTCTACTTAACTGAGGAGGGGCTTGTCCTATACTCCGAGAGTTGGGGACACTACGTTCGCAACGGTGATTATAAGGAAGCGGAAGCTCACCTTATAGTGGATTGCCGTACATCTTGTATGCCGCCCCTGCTCGGTACGTGCATAAGCCATCGGCACCTCGTTGATGCTCTGGAACACATACATACAAACGATATATATCTTGGTATCGGTGATTCAAACAAACCTGTCAGGATTTACGATGGCAATAAGAACATGACGGCATTGATAGCTCCTGCCCAATCTACATATCGCAGGCATCCAGAGGAGGTTACATTCGTTCAAACGGCATGCTGGATTTGGGACCAGTTGCCAAGACAATTGGATAATTATTGGAGGACAAGACAGAAAGACAAGGATAGGCGTAGGGAAGTTCGGCGGCTCTTATCCGCCCCCTTGGATGATTATTATCCTGACAAGTTCGATTCCGATGATATAAGAATGAGGTACAGGGGCAATGTCATCTATAACACTGTTGTCGATATCATGGGGATTTTATACCCCGGATGGAAGTTTGAGATGATGGCGAATTGCTGGTTGCATGCAAATAAGCTGCGCCAATTACCGTCAGAGGGGGAGAGGCTTGGTAGATTTATCGCATATTATCGTACTTGTGCAACGAGGCGGATAGATTTCTGGGGGATAAGGGGCAGCTTAGGGGATATTGTAACAGAATCGCAGTTTGTACAGGCTATTGGGGAGCGTGCAAACAGATTCATTGATATGGTCGAAACAGCAAGAGAGAATGGCGACGACATTCAGGTTACTTTTCTGCGGAAGGCCGATGACGAATCTTAAGAAGACATCACGTGGACCCCGCCGGGGGAGAGGAAACAAAGGAGGAAGTAAATGAGCGATACCGGTCATGTAAGAATTGCAGTAACGATAGAAGAACTTGAAGATATAGCTAATAGTTTACAGATAGCCATGTACAAGGTTGATAAGCTGTCAGAGCGACTTTTGACACAGCGGAAAAGGGAACTACAGGCAAGAGACATTATCAATGATTTCGTTATAAGGCGCTACGGGGATAGCCTTGAATGGATCACTGAGTATCGTGACCCCGAGAACACAGCCTGGCACGACGCAATTGAAGAGCTTGAAGCTGATATTGCTGATACCAACGATTGCGACGTACAAAAGGAAATGGCGAAAGAGCTGGAACTCCTGCGGTGGGCCATAAACGCGTTTACGGGCAAGGTTGACGGACTATGGATCAGATACGACTAACAATATGCACCCCGCCTACCCTGTCCGGTAGGCGGGAAAACAAATGAGGAGAAAATCATGGATATACATAGATATGGTTGTTTCGTTGAATTTTATAACAGGGGAAGGCTCGTAGTTGATGAATACTTGTATCAGGATTCAGGGCCTCCAGGTATCATGATCCCGTTACTGCGTTGCATAATGGGACTAAGTGAAGACGAGTTATATGACCTGTTTATATTATTTTATGGGTTTGGCTATCCGGACAACAGGACTTCCAGTGACTACTGGTACACCTATCGTGTTTATCTCGATTTGGGTATCGTCCGTGTATCGGCTTCTGACGGGCATATAGACTATACCTGCAGCCTGACGGATAGAATCATTATAGTGCCTGATTCGGAGCCATTCTGCGATGCATGGAATCCTTCCAAAAATGGGGATGCGGAATACATTAATCCCCGCTGGCTTTCCCTGTCGCAAGCCTGCCGGTACGCATCCATGTCGGACAAGACCCTACTCAGATACGTACTGTCCCGCCGGATTTACGGCACCTTAAGAGGTGGCAAGTGGTATTTGGACAAGGAATCCATTGACCGGTTTTTCCTTGAGGACGACTCAGTTATACGGCACTCTGTTGACCGCCTCATGAGGAGATTGTCATAATGGTGAAAACTGTAAGGATAGACAATCTCGGTAAGATGAGACTTTTCCAGAGAAAAGATCGCAAAGGGAACCCGGGGGTATGGTATGTAACCCTGGCTCGTGGTGTCCACCAGTCCCTAGATACCAGGGACGAAGAAACGGCTCGAAAGATCCTTAAGCAGATGGAAGAGGACCTTCTTGACCGCCGGTTAAAGCGGTTATCTGCTGCGGACACCATATCGCTCGGTAAATTTATTGAAGATTATATGGGAGGCAGGGGGCAACTGTCCCCCTGCACTTTAAGGGCAGACAGGTTGGCCCTTGAAAAATTTCAAGATTGGTATGGGAACGGTCCTGTCCGTAATATATCCTCAGACGTTCTTGACAACTACAGGCAATATCTTGATAATTGGGTTTCGTCCCCATCCAAGAAAGGCAAGCGATCCGGCAAACGACTTGAAAAGAATTCTATAAATAATTATATCCGCCATCTCAGGGGAGCACTGAAAACGGCTATTAGAAAAGGATACATCAAGGATCCTTACCTGTTGGACAACTTCCGGACATACAAGGTTAATCTTGAGAAGATTTCCTATATGACCAAAGCGGAAGTTGCACAGTTACTGGAAACGGCGCAAAAACACCCTAAGATGAATATCCTTGTCCCTGTCATGATTTATACTGGCATTGCAAGGGCGGACTCGGTACGTCCAATACATATCAGCCTAATAGAAGGTGTGAGGTATATCCGTTATGTCCGACACAAGACCGGCAAACCCATCAAAGTTCCCATAAGCACGGAGCTGGACGAATACATAGGGCACCTGGAGCCCGGAATTCACCGCCTTACCCCATATAAGTCGCCGGACACCGTAAGCCATGAATTTGCAAAAATAGTGCATCAGAGCGGTCTTAAGGGCGTTACGGCTCATCGTGTGAGGCATACGCTTTCTACCCTGCTTTTGGAAGCAGGGGCGGAGCTGGCAGTCGTGTCAGAGTTGCTAGGCCACACCGACATCTCAATAACTAAACGCTTTTATTTATATATTGTGGACACTCGCAAGAAACAGACGGTGGAACTGCTCAAAATAAAAGATAAGGCTGTGTGAGTGTAATCACAATGCACTCACACAGCCTAAATATTCTTATAAATCAATATGCAAACTGTCAATTACGAATCAGCTGCTCTACCAGCTGAGCTATCCCGGCACGTCGGATATTCTACCAGAATCCCGTAACTTATTTCATGAATATGGTGAGGACAGACGGGAAAACTACCGATTGCCCCGGCCTATCCTCTCAGGTAAGTTCCACCCTGGTCTTTGAGGTCAATTCCTTGTACACCTTCACGATCACAATCGTCATGTAGCCCGAGAAGACGCCGGTAATCAGGCTCCCGGCCAACGGGCCGATCACCGGAATTAAGTGGAGGACCCTGTTGACGATACCCACGACAATTCCGATGACGAGCGCGCCGACAAACAGCACCACAAGGTCGCTCAGATTCTCCTTGACGAGATTGAAGCTGGCCTTCATCGCATCGACAGCTCCGGCATTGTCAACGATGATGATCACGAATGTAAACATGAACAGGATGGCTGCTATTATGCCGGGTATGACGAGAAGCATCATGCCGACGCCGACAGCAAGCCCGACAAGAACCGCAGCGACGACCAGCTGTCCCAGCCTGCTGGTAACGATCGACAGACCTGTACTGAGAGAGGTCATGCCTGTTTCGATCGCCTCCTTCGCCATACCCACGGTCATTCCGTGGGCTACAAGCCCCGCGATCATCCCGACAACGCCCATCAGGGCCGCCAGGCCCATCATCGCGCCCATCGCACCCAGGGCGCCGGCCGGGGAGCCCATGCCGCCCATCATTCCAGTGGTCGCCATTGTTCCGCCGATCAGCGCCATCGTCAGCACCGCCATCACCAGAGAGACTGCTACAGCGGGAACAAAAATCAGCGGATTCTTCTTCGCAACCTCGATGCTTTCCTTGAACGTCCCGACAATGTCCATGAATCCTCCCCTGCGTAATATATTTAACAGCTACCATCACTTATACACTTTTTTTTTCATGGCGTCAAGAATAAACCTGGACCAGAAACGAGCGATGGGGCGCCCCGGCAGATGGGTCATTTCCCGGATCACAGGCACAAGAAGAAAAGCGGCAAATAATGAGGAAACGCAGGTCGAAAGAAGAATATTAGTCAGAAAAGATGCCCGGAGCAGTCTGGTTGCAGAACGATCTAAAGACAGAGCCCCCGAATGGCAGGCCTCAGGAATTAACAGTCTCGCCGATCCCCCTTGATCCCCCCACTAAGCCGTTTTTGCAATTCCTGATGCCTGCCATCCCAGCCCAGACAATAGCAGTACTTCCTTACGCGTCCAGAATCTCCCTGATCCTCACGAGGAGTTCCTGAGGCCTAATCGGCTTCGGCATGAAGTTCAGGCCCCTTTCCCTGATCATCTGGTTGTCCATGATATCGGCAGAGTAGCCGCTCATAAAGAGGACCTTCACGTCCTCTTTCAGCCGCCGTATCTCGTCATAGACTTCGCGCCCGTTCTTCCGCGGCATCATCACATCCGAGAGGACAAGATGGATGGAGTCGCCATGTTCCTTGTACATATTAATGCCGTCGACGCCGTCACAGGCTTCATAAACCGAATAGCCGGACCTCTCCAGTGTCTCGCGCAGGACCTGCCGGACCCCGTGATCATCTTCGATCAGCAGCACCACCCAGGCAGGATGTTCACCATCCATTATCGAATTCCCTGCCAGATGCCTCTGATACGGCATGCACCCTGCTGTTGACGCCGAGCTTCCGCATGATATTGCCGACATGATAATTCACCGTCCGTTCTGTGATATTCAATATCACGGATATGTCCCACGATGTCTTGCCCAGATTCACCCATCTCAACACTTCCTGTTCGCGCCGCGACAGCAAAACGCGAATTAATATCCTCCGGCCGATGCGCCTGCTACTCCGCCTGACTCCGTTTGACCCTTTTTCGCGCACCGCACGTCCGCCGGTGCTGCGCACCCTCTTCCCAGCCCTCAAGATCCTGCGCGAGGAGACACTCTGTCCCCCCGACGCTCCCCGACATTCAGATCCCTCACAATGTCTGCTGATACGGCTTCTCAGATCCGTACTCTTACCCTCCAAATTATTGACATATATCTATAAGCAATAGCAATGCCAGAGTATTTATACTGAAAACTACTTGATATATAAGGATTTGCCAGGAAAAGAGAAATCGTCGGCAAGAGTTATCTATTCAAAGTTTCACTATATAGCTTACAAAGTTTGAATATCGTGGAGTAACCGGGATCACCTCATACCCGCAGGGCAACGCGGGACAGGGGAGTCCCATCCCCCCGTGGAACGACCGCGTCAGCCCCCGGAGTTGTTTCTGGCCGGCTTTTCAGGCACCCTTATGCCATATTCCCTGATCTTTGCCAGGAGGTTGGTATAACTGGTGTCGAGTATCTCGGCCGCCCGCGACTTGTTGAATCCTGTTGACCGCAGGACCTCGGAGATCAGCCTGAATTCAACGTCCCGCATCGCATCCTTAAGTGTCAGGCGCGAAAGCGCTCCGCAGGCACCCCCGTTCACGTCATCCATGATCTCTATGTGGTGCTTCCCGATGACATCCCCCTCCGTCAACAGGACCGCCCTTTTCATGACATTCTTGAGTTCACGAAGGTTCCCCGGCCAATGGTGCCTCTTGAGGAGCTCAACGGCATCCGGGGCGAGCGGACGTACCTGCTTGTTGAAATCGGAACACGCCTCTTGGATAAACCTCTCGGCGAAAAAGACAATATCGTCTGCCCGCTCGCGCAGAGGCGGCATGGTGATGATGAATTCTCCCAGCCTGTAAAAGAGGTCCTCCCTGAATCGTCTCTCCTGCACATATTTCCGTATGTCCGAATTCGTCGCCGAGATCACGCGGATATCCACGCCCACTGAGCTCGTGCCGCCGAGAGGATAGACCACCTTCCTCTCGATCACGCTCAGCAGCTTCATCTGTACGTGCCCGGACATGTTCTCGAGTTCATCGAGGAAGATCGTGCCCCTGTCCGCGCTCTCGAAATATCCCTTTTTGTCCCTCTCGGCGCCGGTAAAGGCGCCCTTCTTATAGCCGAACAGTTCGCTTTCTACCAGCTGATCCGGTATGAGACCGATGTCGACATGCACAAACGGCCTTTCGGTTCGCGCGCTCATGCTGTGGATGACAGAGGCCGCCACCGTCTTTCCAGTCCCGGTCTCCCCCTGGATGATCACCGAAATATCCGTCCTGCCTATCTGCTTGATCTGTTTGATCACGCCCCGGGCCGCGGGGCTCCTGCCGAACCGGTCTTCGAGCTGCGTATCGAGCTGCGTATCGAGCTGTTTTACGCAGATGAAGAGTTTCCGGGATTCGACGGCCTTCCGGAGCGTAATGATCAGCCTCTCGAACTCCGGCGGCTTGAGGGTAAAATCATAGGCGCCCTTCTTTATCATGCCGACGGCCGTCGGCACGTCGCCAAACGCGGTGACGATGATCACCGGCACGGTATCGTCGACCTTCCGGAGTTCCTGCATCGTCTCGAAGCCGTCCATCACCGGCATGTTGAGATCCAGCAGCACCGCATCCGGACGGTCTGCGCTGAACGCCTTGAGCGCCGCCCTCCCGTCCTTCGCCTCTGATACGGCAAACCCCTCTTCCTCAAGGACGTCCCTCAAGACACCCCTCAGATCAGAGTCATCATCAACTATCAGTATCCTGTCCATGTCCATCGGCCTCACTGACTATTATCCTGAGAATCGGCTTTCTTTTCAAACAGGGGCAGATATACCGAGAAGGTGGTCCCCCGACCTTTTTCAGAAACCACGTCTATGTACCCTTTATGCTGCTCCACCACTCCATAGACTATCGACAACCCGAGCCCGGTCCCCTTTCCGTTCTCCTTTGTCGTAAAGAACGGCTCGAATATTTTTTCTCTCGTCCCCTCTTCAATGCCTCCTCCCGTATCGGCAACGCGTATGACCGCGTACCCGCCGGGCCGCAGGGAGGGAAGCTTCTCCGCATCCTTCACGTTGATCAGCGCCGTATCAGTACTGACATGTATTTCTCCTCCCTCCGGCATGGCATCCCTGGCATTGGAGACGAGGTTTATGATCAGCTGCTCCAGCTGCAGGGGATCGCCCATCACCAGGATGTCCTCCCCTGCAAGGGCGATCGCGAGGTTCACGTTGTCATCACCGATATTCGCCAGTGCAGGAGATACCCGCCTGATGAAGCTGTTGAGTTCCATCAGCCGCTTTTCGATCACCTGCGCCCTGCTGAACGTGATAATACGCTGGATCAGCGCCCTCGCCCTTGCAAGTGATTTCTGGATCTGCCCCACATGTCGCATCATCGCCCCATCCAGCTGGAATTTCTTTTCGATAAGAAACAGGGAGCCCTGGACCGTCGAAAGGATGTTATTGAAGTCGTGTGCGACACCCCTGGCCAGTCTGCCCACGGATTCGAGTTTTTCCGACTGCAGCAGCCTGTTCTGGAGCAGTGCCTTTTCCTCGTCCCTCCTGCGGATATTTTCCGACATCGTATTAAAGGCGGCCGCGAGCCTGCCTATCTCATCGTCCGTGGTGACCGGCACATTCTCAGTGACCTCGCCGGTTCCGAAAAGCCGTACATGCTCCGTCAGGGCGCTCAGAGGGACCGTCACCCGGCGGATCGAGATGAACAGGATGATCAGCCCGGCCAGGATCCCCAGGAAAGTCGCGAAAGCAACCCTCGCGATAATGGCCTTTTCTTCTTTCCTGAGCGAGTCCTTGCTGATGCCGACCCGGATGTAGCCTATAGTAACTTCCTTCTGCCGGCTGCTCCCGGGGCTGAAATAGAGGGCATCGCCCGCGTTGCTCGGCGCCTCCATGGGCACGGGACTGACAATGTCGATGCTGTTCGTCAGATCGTCGACATGGAAATACCGCGCATCCGACTCTGCAAACACCATCCGGGCAAAGTCCGGGGGGGAAAAGACGGGGCCCTCCACGGGACGCGATGTCCTGCTCCCGGTGTAAATGCTCTCCCCCCTGGCGTTGTAAAAAGTCACAAAGGTGACATTCCGGTACTCCATGATGTCCTTCAGGGCATCCTTCAGCATCGCCGGATTCTCCGCAAAGATCCACGGCTTCAGGCTGCTGCCCAGGAGGATCGATATCATCTTCCCTTCCTTGACAAGGTCTCCTGTGACGAGCCTCTTTTGATAGGAGACGACCGCGATCGCGAAAAAAATGGCGAAGACCATCACGATGACGGAAAAGGTCCTGAAGAGTCTGAAGCCGAAACTTTTCCCGTATGGGCTATTCGACATTCACGGTCCTCCCCCCCACCTCTGCAGGGATGGCAATGCCGATCTTCTTCAGTATCCTGCGGTTCACCAGCAGCGACACATTTTTCGCCCCCACCCTTATCGGGGTTTCGGGCAGACCCTTTGTCAGAAGCTGGGCTGCGATCTCCCCGGCCTCCATTCCACTATCGTACGGAACGCTGTTCAGTCCGGCCGCAGCTCCTATCTCGACATACTTTCTCGCAAAGGTGAAGACCGGAATGTGCCTCTGGTAGGAGATGTCCAGCATGTACTTGAACGTCTCAGGATTGACCACCGTAGGATCAGGGATCATCCAGAGCAGGTTGACACTGTTTTTCAGGCCGTGGAGAGCCGAGATGACCTCGGACGGCCTGCCCACCTGCTTCAGAACCAGCTCGATCCCTTTTTTATGGGCGGCACGCTCCGCATCCCTGATAAAAGGACCGGACCAGGCAGGGTCAAAGACCACACCCACGCGCCTGAGTAAAGGAAAGAGTTCGGAGATCGCATTAATATATTTCTCGGGAGTGATATACATGCTCACCCCGGAGAGGTTTCTCCCCGAGATCTCGGGCAGGAGCGCAGTGGGGACCATAGAGTAGACGATAGGCGTACCCTTGACGGCAACCGCAAGGGAGAGGGCATCGACCCCGACCGCCAGGATGAGTCCAGGCCTGTTTTCGGAGACGATCTCCCGGATGCCCCCGGAATCGATATCCGGAAGGTTGACCTCCCGAACCCTGCAGTTGCAGGTTTTTTTGAAGCCCTCCACCGCCTCGTCGTAAGGAGATATATCGGCGCTCTTGATGACAAGGACAGGGGGCCCCTCTGCATGCGCGGCACCGCACAGCAGGGCGAGAATTACGGCAGTGATCACTGCTGAGAATTTTCCCGACATCCGTCCCCTATTCCGTTTAATCAAGTGACAGAAGGATAAGACTCCGAACACAGGAGATACTGTCCCTCCAGAAAACTGCTTCTTAAGTATACCATCGGCAGCTTCATTTTGGCAGGAAATATGAGGAGGGGCTACTTCTCTTCTCATCGGAGAAACAAAAAGGCCTGCGTTGCAGCAGGCCTTTTTGTTTGGGTCCGTCAATCCGGAAAGGCTATTTCGCTCTTCTCAGATCTGCAATCTGTATCCTGGTGACGGCGCGCTCAACAGCCGACTCTGCCCTCGCAAAGTCTATATCCGCAGCCTTCTGCAGCCTCTCCTCGGCCCGCTTCATCGCGGCCTTGGCCCGCTCGACATCGATCTCGTCCGACCTCTCCGCGCTGTCCGCAAGGATCAGCACCTTCTCCGGTCCGATCTCCGCGTAGCCCCAGTTCACGAAGAAGATCTTCGTCTCGCTCCCGACCTTGCAGGCGAGCATGCCGATCTTGAGCGTCGTCACGAAGGGAACGTGGCCGGGCAGCACGCCGAACTCACCCTCTGTCCCTGCTGCGGTGACCTCATCCACCTCCTGGCTGAATATCAGCCCCTGGGGTGTTACTATCTCAAGGAGCAGTTTTCCCTCCGCCATTATTATTTCCTCGACCAGCCGAGCTTCTTCGCGTTCTCCTCGACCTCTTCGATGCCGCCGCACATATAGAACGCCTGCTCAGGCACATCGTCGTAGTCGCCGTTGACAATAGCCTTGAAGCTCCGTATCGTGTCGGCGACCTTGACGTATTTTCCAGGCCTTCCGGTAAAGACTTCGGCAACATGGAACGGCTGGCTCAGAAACCTCTGGATCTTTCTGGCCCGGGATACGGCTATCTTGTCGTCTTCGGAGAGTTCTTCCATACCCAGGATCGCGATGATGTCCTGGAGCTCCTTGTACCTCTGGAGGACCTTCTGCACGCTTCGGGCAACCGCATAGTGCTCGTCGCCAATGACCTTGGGATCAAGAATCCGCGAGGTGGAATCGAGCGGGTCGACCGCAGGATAGATGCCGAGCTCCGAGATTTGACGGGAAAGAACAACCGTACCGTCGAGGTGCGTAAAGGCGGTCGCAACAGCAGGGTCGGTCAAGTCGTCGGCAGGCACGTAGATCGCCTGCATCGAGGTGATAGCGCCCTTCTTCGTGGTCGTGATTCTCTCCTGAAGAATACCCATATCAGTGCCCAGAGTCGGCTGGTAACCAACGGCCGAGGGCATTCTGCCGAGGAGCGCCGAAAGCTCTGCACCGGCAAGCGTATATCTGAATATATTGTCTATAAAGATAAGAACATCCTGCCCCTCGTCACGGAAATACTCCGCGCAGGTGAGTGCTGTCAGGGCGACCCTGGCGCGGGCACCCGGCGGCTCGTTCATCTGCCCGTAGATCAGCGAAACCTTCTCCAGAACCCCGGAGTGCTTCATCTCGCCGTAGAGATCGTTTCCTTCCCTCGTCCTTTCACCGACACCGGCGAAGACCGAGACACCTCCGTGCTTCATCGCGATGTTATGGATCATCTCCATGATAACGACCGTCTTGCCGACGCCGGCGCCGCCGAACATGCCCATCTTGCCGCCGCGGACGAACGGGACGAGGAGGTCGAAAACCTTAACGCCGGTCTCGAAGACCTGCGTGACCGGTTCCTGCGACACGAAATCCGGCGCAGACCTGTGGATCGGGAGCCTCTTGTCGGAATTCACAGGGCCGAGGTTATCGACCGGCTCGCCGACGACATTCAGTATCCTGCCGAGGGCGCCCTTGCCGACAGGGACCGTGATCGGGCTGCCGCTGTCTACCGCAGCCATGCCCCTGACCATACCGTCGGTCGGCTGCATCGCTATCGTCCTGACCTTGTTGTCCCCGAGATGGGAGGCAACCTCAAGCGTCACGTCGAGATCGGGGATACCCTTTGAGACATCTCCCTTCTGCACGACCTTGACCGCATTGAGGATATCGGGCATCTTTCCTTCGAATTCGAGATCGACGACAGCGCCGATGACCTGTGAAACCTTTCCTGTATTGCTCATTGTAAAACCCCCGTATCGAAATTATTCATAGTATTATCCTTTCAGGGCCTCAACGCCGCCGACAATATCCATAAGTTCCTTCGTGATCGAGGCCTGCCGCGCCTTGTTGTACTGAAGGGTGAGACTGCCGATCATCTCGTTGGCCGCCTTGGTGGCGTTCTCCATCGCCGACATCCTGGCCGCCTCTTCGGAGGCCTGGGATTCCAGCAGTGCGCGGAACACCTGTATCTCTACGTTCTTCGGCACCAGCTGCTCGAAGATCCCTTTCATGGAAGGTTCGTAGATGAAGTTGTAAACCGGCAGCGTATCTTCCTCCGCCGTCTCGATCGGAGCGAGCGGAAGCAGCCTGGCGATCACCACCTTCTGGGCGACGACGGACTTGAATTCATTATAGACCAGTATAACCTCATCGACAGCCTCTTCCGTATAGGTCGCTATGATATCGCCGGCGATCTCCTGGGCATTCGCATAGGAGATCTTTCCTGATATGCCGACCCAGGAGTTGCGCAGAGAGATGCCTCGTCTTTTGAAGAAGTCGCGCGCCTTTCTCCCGACCGAACTCATCACCACTTCGAACCCTTCAGCCCGGAGCTCAGCCGCATGTCGCGTCGCCGCCTTCAGGATGTTCGCATTGAATGCGCCGCAGAGACCGCGATCGCTCGTAAGAACGAGTATCTCGACCTTCCTGCGCGGCCTGACCGCAAGGAGGGGATGTGTCTCACCTTCGGCCGAACCGGCAAGACCGGAAAGCACGCCGTTCATCCGGTCGGCGTATGGCCGCATCTCGAACATGCGCTGCTGGGCCCTCCTGAACTTCGAGGCGGCGACCATCTTCATCGCCTTCGTGATCTTGCTCGTGCTCTGGACTGCCTTGATTCTTCTCTTTATATCGCGTAATGTCGCCATTATTCTCCTCTATAACGCAGGGGCCTGCCCCCCGGACTCCTTAAGGCTGGAAGCCTTTCTTGAAATCCTCGATCGCCGCGGTGAGCTTCGGCTTGAGCTCGTCGTCGAGCGCCTTCTTGTCGCTCAGCTCCTTCATCACGTCGGCCTTGCGGTCCTTCATGTAGCGGAGGAAGTCGGCCTCGAACTTCTTGACCGCCTCGACCGGTATATCGTCGATAAAGCCCTGAGTCGCCGCATAGAGAGACGCCACCTGCTCGACCATCGACATCGGCTCATACTGGCCCTGCTTCAGGAGCTCGACCATGCGCTTGCCGCGCTCAATCTGCGCGAGTGTCGACTTGTCGAGGTCGGAGCCGAACTGGGCAAAGGCAGCCAGTTCCCGGAACTGAGCCAGGTCAAGCCTGAGCGTGCCTGCAACCTGCTTCATCGCCTTCGTCTGGGCCGCGCCGCCGACGCGGCTGACAGAAAGACCGACGTTGACGGCAGGCCGGACGCCTGCGTAGAAGAGTTCCGGCTCCAGGTATATCTGGCCGTCTGTAATCGAAATGACGTTCGTCGGGATGTAGCCGGAGACGTCTCCGGCCTGCGTCTCGATGATCGGCAGCGCGGTCAAAGAACCGCCGCCCTTGTCGTCAGAGAGCTTCGCCGCCCTTTCCAGCAGTCTCGAATGGAGATAAAAAACGTCGCCGGGGAATGCCTCACGGCCCGGAGGACGTCTCAGCAGCAGGGAAAGCTGCCTGTATGCGGTAGCCTGTTTGCTGAGGTCATCATAGACGATCAGGGCATGTCTGCCGCCGTCCCTGAAATACTCACCGATCGCGCAACCCGTATACGGGGCAATGTACTGAAGCGGCGCAGGTTCCGAGGCTGTCGCGGAGACCACGATCGTATGCGCCATGGCGCCGTTTTCCTCCAGCGTCTTGACGATACGCGCGATGTTCGACTGCTTCTGTCCGACCGCGACATAGATACAGACGACGTCGCCGCCCTTCTGGTTGATGATCGCGTCGATCGCGATGGCGGTCTTGCCAGTCTGACGGTCGCCGATGATCAGCTCGCGCTGTCCCCTGCCGACCGGGATCATAGCATCGATAGCCTTTAACCCTGTCTGGAGCGGCTCGTGGACGGACTTACGCTCGATGATGCCCGGTGCGACGACATCGACGATGCGGAATTCCTTGGTGTTGATCGGGCCTTTGCCGTCGATCGGCTGACCGATGGCGTTTATGACCCTGCCCTTCAGTGCGTCGCCCGCCGGGACCGACATGATACGGCCGGTCCGCTTGACGATATCGCCTTCGTGAACCAGCTGGTCGTCGCCAAAGAGAACCGCGCCGACAGCGTCCTCTTCAAGGTTCAGCGCCATTCCCATGACACCGTTGGGGAACTCCAGAAGCTCTGACGCCATACATTTTTCGAGTCCGTAGACCCTGGAAATACCGTCACCGACCGAAATGACCGAACCGATCTCGCTCACGTCGACCTTCTTCTCGAAGTCCATGATCTGCTTCCTTAAAAGTTCACTGATCTCGTCTACTTTGATCTCCATCTGATTACCCCTTTATAAGCTCTTCTTTTAAAAGCCTCAGCTGGCCTTTGATACTGCTGTCATACATCGTACTGCCGACCTTCACCATCACGCCGCCAAGCAGGGATGGGTCAAGGACGTAATCCAGATCGACGTCCCTGTCGATCAGTTTCTTCAATGATACCTTCAGCCTGTCAAGATGCTCCTTGCTCAACTCGACAGGGGTCATGACCGTCGCCCGCGCCCTTTTCTTCTTCTCAAGGTAGATCTGCGTGGCGTTCCTGATAACCTCGGACAGAGCCGCAATCACGCCGGTACCCGTCAGCAGCAGGACAAACTGCATTACCCTGTCGGACATCTTCGCCGTGTCGGCAACCGCCTTCAGAGCCTTTGCCCTTTCCTCATCGGAAAAGGCGGGGTTCATCAGGAGGCCGTTAAAATCCGCGCTCTTCGCCATGAGCTGCTCGACCGCGCCCAGCTCGGCCAGTGCCTGGGGCACCTGGTCAAGACCTGTGGAGTTGACGAACATCTTTGCATATTTTTTAGCTTCTTTTGCCGGTTTCACTGTTTGCCCTCGATTTTCGCAAGAGATTCTTCGAGCAGCTTGATCTGCTCTTCCTTCGTCATCTTCTCTTTCAGCTTCTTCTCGGCAAGCTCCATCGCGACCAGGACGGCCTCTTCCTTGATCAGCTCCTTCGCCCGCTTGACCTCGTACTCTATATTGTTCTTAGTCTGCTCGATGATCTTCTCTTTCATCGTTTCGCCCTCGGCGATCAGCCTGGTCTTCTCGTTCTCGCCCGACTGCCTGGCATACGTGATTATCTCGTCGATCTCCTTGTCCTTGACCCTCAGCCTCTCGTCGACCTCGGCAAGAGCCTTCTCTGCAAGGACCTTCGCCTCCTTCGCCTCCCTGAGCGTCTGCTCGATCAGTTCGGTCCGCTTCCGGAAGTATCCCCCGAGGTCAGCCTTCTTCACCACATAGATCACCAGGCCGATCAGCACGAGGAAATTCACGACAGGCCATAAGTAGGCCTGGAAGAGCGACGGCTCATGTTCTGCGCCAGCCTCGCCTCCGGCTGCGTAAACCACCGAGGCAAAAAGAAGGGAGCAGAGGACAAAGAGCATGGTATGGAGTTTTCTGTATCCTGTTTCCGGCTTTCCGGTCAGCATCTGTTTCATCACGCCTTCACCAGCTTTCTGACGATCTCGTCCGAGAACTTTTCGACATCGGCCTTGAGCGCCTGACGGGCCTTTTCGACCTCTCTCCTCAGTTCCTCGCGCGCGGACTGGAGCATCTCGGCCCCCTTCGCCTCCGCAGCGGAGAGTTCGGACTTCTGCTGCTGTACCCCCTCGCCCCTCAGACCCTCGAAGACTTCCTTCGCCTTTTGTCTGGCATCGGAGATCTCCTTCTGCATCCGGGCAAGGCCCTCCTCTTTTCTCGCTGCCATGTCCTTCGCCGCATCGAGGGAGGATTTGACCGTCTCTTTTCGTTCCCTGAAGATCTTCAGCAGAGGTTTAAACAGGATTATATTGAGGATAAAGATCAGGCCGAGAAAATTCGCCATCAGGAGAAGCAGCCACTTCAGATGAATGTCAAGCATCTTACCACCTTCTCGTAAGTTTTTGTGCTCTGAAACTTACGAAGATTATCACACGGCAAAATCTTTGTCAAGCGGATTTATATTTAAAAATAACAGGTTAGCTAAAATTTTCCCTATAAGGCAATAAGTAAATCTTATGAACCGCCCCGGGCGGGACCTTGCGGCGCCAATATTAGAGATTCATTGAAAAGCATAAACGCAGTCATTTACAATTACAATACCCTTTGACCAAATGCGAGGAGACAATGGCCCCCGGCTTTGCCGTTTTTCTGACAATAAACAATTCTCTCCATGATGCGGCGACCGCCTTGCCGGCGGCAGGCGCGCTGACGGTCTGGCTTATCCTCAGAAATGCCCCTGCAGGCGGCGAAGGCAGCATGGCGCTCCTGATGAATGTCTATCGGCTTATGGCAAGGCTGATGAAGTATGCCCTTGCCTGGATCTGCATCGGCGCCATTCCCCGGTTGCTCTCCTTCAGCCGGATCGAGTGGCAGCCTGCCTGCGACAGGGGCCACGGCGCAGGGCTTATCGCGAGGAATATCTTTGTCCTCGGTCTGGTTGTCGGAGGCGTATGCCTCTGGATCGCGGCGACAAGGAAGATGAAGTCCCGAGGCCTCGCGGCCGGCCCCACGGAGCAGCAGCCGGGACAGACTCTCTGAGATGGCGCACTTCTCCGCAGAACAGCTCGAATTCGACCGGCTTCTGCACGTCATCGCCGGCGCCTCGCACAGCGATGTCTCCCGGTCCGCAGTGCTCGACATTGGCCCTCTTCCCGGCAGGGACGACATCCTGAAGCGGCAGCAGCAGGTCCGGGAGATAATGAGGATGTCTCAGGAGGCGGGCCCCCTGAGGCTCTTTCCGTTTCAAGACATCACGCCGCTGATCCCGAAGACAAGGCCCGAAGGCGCGCTCCTCGACGGCCGAGAACTGGCGGCGTTCATTCCAGTCCTCTCCATCGCAGCCGGAATCTCTGCCCAGGTCAGAGGCAGGAACGATCTGCCGTCTCTTCTGCTGCTGGCAGGTTCCCTGACCGGGTGTCCGGACCTGCTGAAGCAGCTCACCAGGTCGGTCAATGCCGAAGGCGAGATCCTCGATACTGCATCAGTGCTGCTGGCAGACATCAGGGACCGGATACGGAAGCTCGAGGGGCGAGTGCGAAAGAGGCTCGAGGAGATCGTAAGGGACAGGGATGTCTCGGTATTCCTCCAGGACGATTTCATCACCAAGAGGTCGGGGAGGTGGGTCATCCCCGTCAGGATGGATTCCAAGGGGCAGGTCTCCGGGGTTGTACATGATGTCTCGAACTCGGGAGAGACCGCATTTGTCGAACCCCTCGAGATCATCCATATGGCGAATGACCTCGAGAACCTGGCTGCAGAACAGAAGGCCGAGGAGATAAGGGTACTGCGCGACCTGACTTCCGGAGTACGCCGGCATTCGGATGCAATAGAGACGGAGTTCAGGACCATAACTTACCTTGACATGCTGAACTGCATCGCCGTCTTTGCGGAGTCGCAGAGGATGTCGATCCCTGATATCGGAGACCCCGGGAGGATACATATAGTCAGGGGCCGCCATCCGCTTCTCTCCCTGGCCCTGCAGAAGGTCGCCAGGGGCGGGAGCGTCGTACCCCTCAATTCAGACCTTGGCGGGGAAGCTTCAGTTATGGTCATAACCGGCTCAAACGCGGGAGGAAAGACCATAGCTGTCAAGACAGTGGGGCTGCTCGTCCTAATGGCCCTCTGCGGCATGCCTGTGCCCGCCGATGAATCATCCGTCTTCCCGCTGGTCAGGAACATACTCGTGGATATAGGGGACGACCAGTCGATTGACAACAGTCTCTCGACATTTTCGGCCCATATCGGAAATATCACCAGGATCATCGAGACGTCGGACGCCGATTCTCTCGTGCTCATTGACGAGCTCGGCACCGGCACGGACCCGGATGAGGGAGGCGCCCTCGCCTGCGCCATTCTGAGCGAGCTCAGGGACAGCAAAGCGCTGGTGTTTGCTACCACTCATCTCGGCGATATCAAGGGGTTTGTCCAAAGGACCCCCGGGATGCTGAATGCCTCGATGGAGTTTGACCAGCAGACACTCATGCCGCGATACCTGCTGAGGGTCGGCGAGCCCGGGCAGTCACATGCACTTGAGACAGCACACCGTTACGGCCTGCCGGGGAGGGTCATAGACCTGGCGAAGTCACTGATGTCAAAAAACAAGATCGAATTCGACAGCCTCATCTCGGACCTTAACCTGAAGCGCCAGATGCACGAAGAGGCCCTGGCGGACCTTCATATTCAGAAGTCGGCCCTTGAGGAGAAGATGCAGCGGCTGGAAGAAGAGCGGGCTGCCTCTGAACTCAAATACAGGGAGAAGCTGTCAGAGGCCTATGAAAAGGCCGCTGAGCTGGTGCGCGAGACCAGGAAGGAGATGAACCTCCTCCTCGAAGAGACGAAGAAGAAGGAAAAGGCAGATAAGCGCGAAGCTATGACACGTCTCCGTCAGAGGCAGGAAGAGATCGAAGCTAAACGGAAGGAATATGCCGGTCGTGAGGAGGAGTCTGTCTCGATAAACGACATCAAAGAGGGAGACGAGGTCTTTGTCAGATCGCTTAACCGGAATGCCCTGGTAAGGAAGATCAGCCGGACACAGAGCCGCATAACTGTCGAATTCGGAGGCAAGGAGATCGAGCTAGCCGTCTCAGATGTCGCCCGAAAGGAGACGAAACCCGGAACCGTGGGCAGGGGGCATGTTACAACTCCACAGACGGAGGATCTGCCCGTCCTTCGGCTGAACCTGATCGGGAAGAGGGTTGACGACGCACTGACTGAACTGGAGCCCTTCCTTAACCATGCCTCTCTTGCAGGGGTCCCCGAAGTGACGATAATCCACGGCTTCGGCACGGGCGCTCTGTCCCGTGCCGTACGTGATTACCTTAAAGGCCACCCGCTCGTGAAGTCCTTCAGAAAAGGCGAACAATCCGAAGGCGGAGGCGGCGTGACCGTGTCCTCATTAAAGTAACATTCCTCATCCTTCCGCATGCTGCAGTTGGAATGGCAAATGAGGATCGATCAGATACCCTCAAAGACCTGCAGAAAAGAAGTGAGCCGTCAGAGTCGAAGTGGCATAACACACGGAACTGGTGCCTGAACTCGCAACAACGCTCGTCTTGAATGCACGGCTGCCTGCCGAGGTTGCAAGGACCCAGTGCAGGGTGATCACACCCGATGTACTGCCCCCGTTAAGAAACCCGCTGACAAGCTCGACTGCCGGCGTGTTTGTTGTCTCCCACAGGTAGTAATAGAGTGTAGCACCGTCAACTGCACTGCCCTGAAGTGTTGCTGTCAGCTCGAGAGAACCTCCGGAAGGCGCGTTCACTGTCAATGTGTCCAGGTCCTGAGGAGTAGTACCGACATAGGGACAGTTGACCTTCCGATAGGTCTGAACTGATTTGACCGCAGGTAGGTTCTGTGCCTTTATGTCTCCATTGACGTCCAGTTTTGCGGCAGGAGAGACCACTGTTCCTATGCCCACATTGCCGCTGCTGTCGATAAAGAGTCTTGCGTTTCCGGCCTGATTATCGAATATGTAGAAGTTCTGGTCTCCATTTCCCACCATGTCGGTCCCGAAGGACCAGGTGTTCGTGCCCGCCGATTGGAAGGAAATAGCGGCCTTCCTGTTGGAAGAACCATAATCATTATTGATAACCACATTGACATAACTGTTGGGACCCGGCGCGCCGGGGTTGCCTGAGATCGATACAGGGTTCAGAGGTCCGGGGAAGAGAGGAAGAGGGGCTACCACAGTCAGAGGACTGGAGGGGTTTGCTGTCCCGATCCCGAAATACCCATCAGTATCGATCGCTGCGCGGACAGTACCTCCACCGATATTATTGTCCTGGATAAGGAGTTTCCCGCCTCCGTTGGCAGTACCGGATGTGATCATGCTCCATGAGCCTGAACTGCCGGTATTCGACAGGTTCAACCTCGTTCCGTTGGCCGAAACTCCTGTAACCTGAACTATCGACTCGAGTCCGGTATTGTCAGTCACATCAAGTTTTGCGATCGGGTTGCTCGTACCGATACCAACAGAACCGCCTGAGACGCCAAAATAGGTGCCGGATGGATTATTGCCCCAATGTGATGCAGAAGTCTGATATGTGCCATCAAGGAACGTCAAATACCCGGTAACAAAGAGTTCATCTTCGACGACTGTGTAACCCAATCCGACAGCACTTACCGGGACCGAAAACAGAAGCAGGATGACTACAGACAGCATCGCAATTTTCGACATGGCCTCGTCCCCCTTATTATTAGCCGACGAATACGCCTGACTTTATATATGTTCTGATTATTTGGAAATGATGGGCATTATGTCAATACATAGATGAAGGCCAATCCGGAGATTCAGCCTTCGGAGGGCAGTTCGTTGAAGGACTGCAGTGCAGCCGGGTGCAGGATCTCCCCTGCACCCGCATCTTCTAATCCCCTTCGAATTCGGTCTGAAAATATGCCTTGTAGCCCTTTTCCTCCAGTCTCTTCGCACCGCCTACGTCAGGCAGGTTCACGATAAACGCCATCTCGGCAACGACACCCCCCAGCTTTTCTATCAAAGCGGCGGCGGCAAGTGCCGTGCCGCCCGTGGCAAGAAGGTCATCCACCAGCAGGACCTTCTCCCCTTTTGAAATAGCATCCTTATGGATCTCGATCGTGTCGGTCCCGTACTCAAGGGCGTATTCATGGCTGATCGTCTCTGCGGGGAGCTTCCCCTTCTTCCTGACGGGGATGAAGCCCTTCCCCAGGGTATAGGAAAGAGCGCCGCCGATGATAAACCCTCGCGACTCTATGCCGACGATGGTATCGAAATCAACATTCCCTTTGACATATCTCTGGGTAAAGTTATCTATCACCAGTCTGAACCCGACCGGGTCCTTCAGCAGTGTCGTTATATCCCTGAACATGATCCCCTTCTTCGGGTGATCAGGGATCGTCCTGATTCGTGATTTGATCGACATTCAATCCTCCTCTATTTGCAGCAGCCGCTGCAGCCGGCGATCTTCGGGATCGTCTTCAGCAGCAGCCTCTTTACGTTGTCCGCGTTCCTATTCATGATCCCGAGGATCATCTCCCATGTGACCGGCTCCTCGCCCTCTTTCCAGCAGTCGTAGTCCGTTGACATCGCGATCGTCTGGTAGCAGATGCCCGCCTCTCGGGCAAGGGTCACCTCGGGGACTGTCGACATATTGATCACATCCGCCCCGAGCATCCTGAACATATGTGACTCGGCCTTCGTAGAAAAGCGCGGCCCCTCGATTGTCACAACAGTCCCGCCGTTATGATGCCTGAGCCTGAGTTCCTTTGCGGATTTCACGAGAAGCCCCCTGAGATCAGGGCAGAACGGCTCGGCCATCGGCGTATGAACGACCTTCTTATCGTGGAATGTGAGATTGCGGTGTTTTGTGAAATCGATGAACTGGTCGACAAAGACAAGATCACCCGGCCTGATCTTCTCCCGGAGAGACCCGACCGCGGTCGTGGCCAGTATATGAGTGCAGCCCTCTTTTTTCAGCGCGTGGATATTAGCCCTGAAGTTAACGCCCGTCGGATACACGGAATGCTTCTTCCCGTGACGGGCAAGAATCACCACGTCGATGCCCTCTGTCCTGCCAACCGTCAGTTCCGAAGACGGAGCCCCATACGGCGTTTTGACCTTCTTCTCTTTCTTGTTCTTCAGCAGGGCCGGGTCGTCCATGCCAGAGCCCCCGATGATGCCGACTTTTATGCCCGCCATATAATCGCTCCTCGAATAATGGATTTGCTCAGGAAAATTTATTAGAAAAGATATCGGAAGACCCGGGGCAATGTCAAGGCTGGGGGAAGCCCTTTCCGGAGACCTCCTTCAGCCATCCGGTCCACCCCTCTATCCCCTCACCGGTCCTGCATGAGACCTCGAATATCTTCAGCCCGGGATTGAGCGACAGGGCATCCCTCCTTATCTTCTCCATATCAACGTCGGTATACGGTGCGAGATCGATCTTATTGAGGACCAGCGCGGAGGATTCCTGGAACATCAGCGGATACTTCAGCGGTTTGTCATGGCCCTCGGCGATACTCAGCAGCATCACCTTCATATCCTCGCCAACCCTGAATTCCGCGGGACAGACGAGGTTGCCGACATTCTCGATAAAGAGGATATCCAGGGAATTGAGCGGCATATCATCAAGGACCTCGAAGATCATGTTCGCATCAAGGTGGCAGGCGCCGCCGGTATTGATCTGCACAACGGGGGCCCCCAACCGTTCGACCCTCTCGGCGTCATCCGTGCCGGCGATATCCCCTTCAATGACGCCTATCTTCAGCCCCGTCGCCTGCGCGAGCGTTCTTTCGAGAAGAGACGTCTTGCCGGCGCCTGGACCGCTCATGAGATTTATGACGAAAACACCCGCCTGGTCAAAGAGTCTCCTGTTGTCGAGCGCGATCCTGTCGTTCGCTTCGAGTATCTTTGTCGCCACCTTCACCTTCATCAGGAAACCTCCATATCGATTATGTCGAGTTCACGCCCCCCGGTCATGACAAAGGATGCCCCCCCGCATGCCGGGCATGCGAGAACATACTCTTCATCCGAGGTGAACTCCACCCCGCAGTCACGGCACCTGCCGGTCAGGGAGACCTCCTCGATCTCCATCACCGCCCCCGACGCCATCGAGTCACCCTTAATCGCGTCGAAGGCAAAAGCAAGGGCGTCCGGCATTATCCCGGACGCCCTGCCGATCCTGACCCTGACCGCCTCTATCCTGCCATAGCCCTCCTTGCGGCACTGCGCCGTGATGATATCGATCAGGCTGAGGGCTATCGAGACCTCATGCATCTATGCCAGCGCTATGCCTTCGAGAGCCGCTCCTTTTCCTTTTCGTAAGCATCTTTCCCGGCATCAACTGCAGCCTTGAATACGGACTTCTTTTCTTCGTAGAACCCTTTCCCCTCGTCGACGATATCCGTCACCTTGTGCTTCGCCTCATCGACCAGCCCGGCCGTCTTGTCCTTGACATCGTCGGCGAACTCCCTGATCTTTTTCCGCGTCTCCTCGCCGGACTGCGGCGCCAGCAGAAGGGCAAGTCCCGCACCGACTATGCCGCCGAGCAGGAACGACATGAGAACCGCACCTGAGCCATAACCTTCCTCTTTCATTTTGTATCTCCTTTCCGCAAAAGATTCGTCAGTACAAATCCGATTGCCGCAACAATCCCGGTCCTGAGACTCATGAGTTTTATCACGGCCGTGGCGCCGGTGCCGCTGATGACCGCGTTCACTGCGCTCACCGAACGGCCGATATTGCCGACCGCCTCAGAAAAAATCTTCACATCCCCGGTCACCTTCTCGACATTCCCTGTGATGCTGTTGAGTGTCCTGAGGTTCTTCTGGAGCTCATCGAGAGCTGGATTCAGATTCGTCTCGATCGTATGCCTGAGAGCTTCGACCGTCCGCCTCAGTTCAAGCAGCAGCGGGACAAGATATGCGGCAACCGCTCCCACGGCAACCGCGATGATGATCAGCCATATTCTGTCCATTCACTCGCCTCCTGTAGAGATTATATCACACTAATTAAGCCGCATCAGTACGCGGATTGTTTCCGCCGCGGGGCGGTGTACGCCCCGGCAGGGCGGCAGCCATTTCGGGCATCCCTGCCGTCAATTTATAAATTGTAGTGATAACTGTATGATAAGTAAAGGATTTTGTGGTATCCTGTTACGTCATGACTGACGAAGCACTCATACGAAGAACTCTGGTGCTGGCCGCCAGGGCACGCGGCCGGACGAGCCCGAACCCCATGGTGGGCGCAGTGGTCGTAAAGAACGGCAGGATCATCTCCGAGGGATACCACAAAAAGGCCGGCACGCCCCACGCGGAGGCGATCGCACTGGAAAAGGCGGGTGAGAAGGCCCGGGGCGCCTCCTTGTATGTAAGTCTTGAACCATGCTGCCACAAGGACAAGAGGACCCCTCCGTGCACCGGGACTATCATTGCAGCGGGCATCCGCAAGGTCATCGTTTCCATGGAGGATCCCAACCCGAAGGTAGCAGGAAAGGGAATCGGCGAACTGCGCCGGGCAGGGATCGAGGTCATCTCGGGCGTGCTCGAAGACAGGGCGAGGATACTCAATGAATACTATATCAAGCATATACTCACCGGAAGGCCGTTTGTGATCCTCAAGACCGCGATGACCCTCGACGGCAAGATCGCGACCCCCGAGGGAGAATCAAAATGGATCACAGGGGAAAAGGCCCGAAGACAGGTGCACCGGCTGAGGGGTGAAGTCGACGCCGTGCTGACCGCAATCGGGACGGTGAACGCCGATGACCCGAGCCTCACCTGCAGGACAGCCCGCGGAAAAAATCCCCTCCGGATCGTGATCGATCCCCGGCTCACAATCCGGCCGGAAGCCAAAGTGCTCTGCAGACCACCCGACACGATCCTGGTCACGAGAAAGGCTGGGGGCTCCGCTAAAAAGGGCCTGCTCAGGGAAAGAGGGATCACAGTCATGGAACATGACGGGGACCGTCCCGCTCTCGACGGCCTCATGAGAGACCTCGGTGCGAGGGGAATCACCTCGGTCCTGATAGAAGGGGGATCCTCGCTGAATGCCTCTGCCCTCGACAGCGGGATAGTCGACAAGGTCATGTTTTTTATCGCGCCGAAGATCATCGGGGGAAGGCACTCGTTCACCGCCGTCGGCGGTGCGTTATTCAGACGGCTTGCGGACGCGCACCGGGTCGTCCGCACCACGATGAGCAGGTGGGGAGATGATTTTCTGATTTCCGGGTATATCGAAAACTAGCGCAGCGGCCGATGCAGAGGCCTCTCTGCTGATGAAGTTTGAAAATCCTCACCGTTGATGCTAATATTTACCAGGGCATCAAATCCGATATTTTATTTTCAGGAGAGTACATTATGGAGTGCGAACTTCTCAATAGCTGTGGTTTTTTCAAGAAATATTCCGAGACAAAGGACCTTGCCTGCCGCAGTTTCATACGGAACTATTGCAAAGGACAGAAAATGACCGAGTGCAAGCGAAAGGAATACCGCAAGACGCACGGAAAACCTCCGGTCGATGACATGATGCCGAGTGGCGGAATTATAGCGTCATGACTGGCGTCCTGTACGATGCATCGATAAGAGGCGGATACTGAGATGGCAGAGAAAAAGATTTTTTCAAGGTGGACGATAAAAGAAGATGACCTGAAGGGCATGGATGAGAAAAAGGCCCGGGACCTTATCGTCAAGTGCTTTTTTGAGGCCCAGAGGGAGACCTTTGCGCGTATCAAGCAGGATATGGGCGGCTCGACAAGGGATGAGGACCTCATGGTCAATGTCCTTGCATCGATCAGGATGGTCTTCAGGGAGACAGGCAGCGACTTTGACAATCCAACCCGCGAGGGCATCACAAAGGCAGTGGAAACGCTGGCGAAGAAGGCAGGGTCGTGGGGAACCCCCCAGGATATCATCGATTTCCATAAGGGCCAGATCATGAAGGTCCTGGGTCTCCTCAGGTAACATATGGCTTCGAAATCATCGGTACGGATAGTATCGAAGAGGCCACCGGAGTTCAGCAGTAACGTCGTCATCGACAATACGTCGTACCACATACAGACCGAGAACCTCGGAAAAAAGACCTGCAGGATAGCTACACGCATTTACCAGGACGGCGAGATAGTCTTTTCGAGGGACTCTGACTATTCGCATATTCTCAAGCTCGCCGACTTCGACACAAAGCTCAGATCCATGATGGAAGGCCAGCACAAATCCGCAACGGACTTCTTCGTCAGGGAGCAGGCCTCAAAGCAAAAGCAGAAGTCCGAGTATTTCGAGGAAGTGAAGGACCTGCTGAAGAAAGGCAAAGGAGACTCCGCCCTGGCACTGCTTGAAGAGGCGCTCGGGAAATTCCCGGGAGATCCCTTCCTGCTCTCGTATTACGGATGCCTGACGGCGATCGTCAGAAACAGACCGGCGGAGGGAATTTCCCTCTGCATCGAAGCGATAAAGCGCCTGGATGAAACGATACCCTTTGGCAGCGAGTTCTTCCATCCGGTCTTCTATCTGAACCTCGGGCGGGCTTACCTGAAGGCAGGGAAGAAGAAGGAGGCGCTCAATGCCCTGCGCCAGGGCCTCAGAAACGACGCGGACAATAAGGAGATCCGGCTGGAACTGGCAAGACTCGGGACCCGCCGGAAACCCCCGGTCCCGTTTCTCAAGCGGTCAAACCCGATCAACAAGTATATAGGGATGATGCTCTCCACAGGGGAGAGCAAACCGGGATCAGGCCGTAAGTAAAGGCGCCCCTGTTCGCATCAGCCGGTGATTATCCGGCTGATCTCCCTGTATCTTTCGAGCGCCTTTTCCACAATATGTTCCGGAAGCACCGGCCCGGGATATGTCTGGTCCCAGTCAAGGGTCAACAGATAATCCCTGATGATCTGCTTGTCATAACTGTCCTGAGACCGGCCGGGCTGATAGGTATCCATGGACCAGAAACGCGAAGAGTCGGGGGTCAGCACCTCGTCTATAAGTATCATCCTGTCGTCGTAGATTCCGAACTCAAACTTTGTGTCCGCGATGATAATGCCCTTCTTCTCGGCCGTCTCCCTGGCCTTCGAATAGATCCTCAGACTCGCGTCCCTCAGTTGCTGAGCCTTATCGTCGCCGATGAGCGCGCGCATTTCCTCAAAGCGTATATTGACATCGTGGCCTTCTTCGGCCTTCGTGCTCGGGGTGAAGATAGGCTGGTCCAGCCTCGAGGACTCACGCAACCCGGCGGGGAGCGCGATACCGCAGACTGACCCTTTTGTCCTGTATTCTTTCCAGCCGGAACCGGAAAGATATCCGCGAACGATGCACTCCACGGGCATCGGCTTTGCCTTTTTTACGAGCATGCTCCGCCCTTCGAGAATATCGGCATACTTGTGGAGAACCTCGGGGTAATCTTTCACCTCTGTCGCAACGATATGGTTCGGCATGATCTCCTTCATCTGCTCGAACCAGTAAAGCGATATCCGGGTCAGTATCTTGCCCTTGCCCGCTATCCCGTTCGGCAGCACCACATCAAAGGCCGAAACCCTGTCGGTCGCAATGATCAGCAGCCGGTCGTCGATCCCGTAGACATCACGGACCTTGCCCCGCCTCACCAGCGGCAACTCGTGTATCTGTGTTTCAGTGACAACTTCCGGCATCGTATCCTCCTGAATATATGTTCTCGATCCTGGTGCCGCAAAACGGGACAGGCAAAAAGACTTATCCTGCAATCCTCATCGCCTGCAGGCGGGCGATCCTTTCCTCCATGGGGGGGTGCGTGCTGAAGAGCTTCATCATCGCACCGCCGCTGAAGGGGCTCACGATCATCATATGGGCGGTCGCGGGTGTCGCGTTCATCGGGATCATCTGCACGCCCTGCTGCAGTTTTCTCAGCGCACCGGCAAGAGGCAGCGGGTTGCCAAGGAGCTTCGCCCCGCCTTCGTCAGCGGAATATTCCCTGGACCTCGAAATCGCCATCTGGATGAGCATGGCCGCAATCGGCGCAAGAATCATCATCGCGATGGCCGCCACCGGATTGCCTCCCTCGTCGTCGTCACGCCTGCCGCCGAAGAACAGGGCCATCTGGCCCAGGTAGCTGATCGCACCCGCGAGCGTCGCTGCCACCGTTCCGATCAGGATGTCCCTGTGGATAACATGGGCCAGTTCATGGGCCATCACACCGGCAAGCTCCTCTTCGCTCAGCAGCTGCATGATCCCCTCCGTCGCGGCAACAGCAGCATGCTGCGGACTCCGCCCGGTCGCAAAGGCATTGGGAGAAGGATCGGGAATAATATAGACCTTCGGCATCGGGATGCCGGCCTTCTGGCTCAACATCCGGACGATGCGGTAAAGTACAGGGGCCTCGGACTCACTCACCTGGCGGGCATGGTACATTGCCAGAACAATCTTGTCGCTGAAAAAATATGAGACAAAGTTCATGACCCCGGCCATCACCAGCGCCATGGTCATACCAGATTGCCCCCCTATCGCAGCTCCTCCCCATACGAGGAGGAGCGTCAGAATAACCATCAGCATCGCCGTTTTCATTCCATTCATAAGAGCCTCCTTTGCCGCCACCGCGGCATCACACTTCGTCCTTATATAGTTTAATGGTTGTCATTCGGTACCGTCAACGCCGGTACCGGGGCATAGCCGGCCATATCCTTCAATGTCCGGCCTGGCCCCTGACGAACGGCCTGCATTCCAGTCTAGGGAGCGGTGTCCCGAAATTTAAGGAGTTTTACCCTTGCTGACAGACGCACCCAGAAGAAGATGCCGCCCGCGACCATCATAAAAAAAACAACATGCACCGCAACCGCCACGGCTGTCTGCAGCTCTCCTCCCGGGGCAAGACGCTCGTAATCCGCATGATACACGGCGCGCGGCACACCCGCAACGATTGTCCAGAAGAGAGAAAGCTTTGCGAGTGTGGCGACCCTGCGGTAAACCCGGATATAGGCGCGCTCAGTATCAGGGTCTGCCCCGACAGGATACCATCCCCGGAGGGCCTTGATCATGAATGCGCTTACGGCGAGGAATGCACCTGCAGCGCTGTGGGAATACCCGAGGATCATAATAAACCCATCCGTCATGAAGCGCATGGAAAATTCTATCACACGCGGCAAACTCAATGTCAACACGACCCGGCTGCACAGTGGGGGCCAGCCGTTGACAAGGGACGGAAATGCTCCTATAGTGGGGTCATGAGGAAAGTTGCCCTTCTCCTGTCGGGAATACTGACATTGTTCTGCAGCAGTCCGTCTTCGTGTCCTGCTGGTTCATGCGTTGAATGCCACGGCAGCAGGGCGCGGATGACCGAAATAGGATATCCGCAATTCTTCATGACCGAAGCCATGATAAAGGGAGAGTCCCGGATGCCTGCCACCTGTTCCGAATGCCATCTAGGTGATCCCTCCGCGTCGTCCCTGCCCGCGGCGCATAAGGGGTTGTTGTCCGTAAAGGTGGCGGATTCGAAATTCAGGGTACGGGAACGCGGGGCGCTGAACACCGCAGAAAGGGAGGCGTGGAGAGAGCTGGCGCCCTCAGGGGAGAACCGGGCAACCCAGCTCCTGCCAAAGATAGAGGCCGACGGCAGGCTGAAGGACCTTGGAGATTATAACCTCGTCCTCTGGCAGGACAAGAACCCCGAAACCCTCGCATTTAATCCCGTCATCGCGGAGAAGACCTGCGGGAGATGCCATGAGCGAGTTGTCGGCAAATTTCTGAAAAGTCCTATGGGCGGCGCAGAGGGCGGTCATGTGCAGAGCCAGTACCGGGCATGGACCGGCCCTGCGGGACCCCAGAGCTGCGGACTCTGGACCGGCCCCCTCGCGCAGCCCGCGCAGGAAAGGTTCACGGACGTGAACCTGATCTATTACAACGCCCATTCGACCGCGCCGATCAGCGAGAAGACCGCGTTCAACAACCAGAGGACCTGCAACAGGTGTCATGTCGGCTGCCTGGATTGTCATCTCGACATCAGCAGAAAGGAAGGAGGGGAAGCCCGCACCACCGCGCATACCTTTGTGAAAAAACCGACGGCGCTGGCGTGTTATGGCGGAGGCAGGGGGTTCATCTGCCATGCGGGCCCTCTCGAACGCCGCCGAGGAGACGGATTCATCAGGGGGGAGTTCACCCAGGCGGCAAAGAAAGGCAGGTTGCTGCTGAAGGAAAGGCCGGACGTGCATTACCTGAAGGGCATCGTCTGCGTCGACTGTCATGAGCCGAATAACGACGGAGGCGCGCATGCCGACCTCAGAAGGAACGTCTCATGCGGAAAATGCCACGCAGCGACCGTCGCGGCCCATGCATCCGGGCCACATAAGAACGTTGACTGCGCGGCCTGTCATACATCCCTGATCGGAGGCTACGCCTTCAACTTCTGGACTGCCGTCGGGTCCGGCAGCGACAGCAACCCGCTCAAAAGGATCCAGGACTATCTGGTCGATGCGATCCCACCGCTTCTGGTGAAGAACCCTAAAGGCGTCTGGATCCCGGTCCATGTCGTTCCCCACACCTCCGGGAATGTCAGGGCGGACGAGGTGAAGCTGTCCGGGCAACTCGTCTTCAGGGACAGACCTTATGCCGGGATCGACAGACGATATTTTTCGAACGATTCATATGCAATCACCGGACTTGTAAAGGATACGGACGCGAACGACCACGACATCATGGTCTGGCTCAACCTCGACAGGATCGCCCATGCCACGGGGAAGTCCAGGGGTTGCATCGATTGCCATGCCTCCCGCGTGCAGCGGATCGAGGTCCCCTTCGAGGGCGGATCATACAAAGATCTCGGGGACGGGAAATATACGATCGTCGCCGACGAGAGGGGCCTGAGAGTGACCGGGTTCAAAGGCCCTGGAGGGGAGATTGTGCCAAAGGAACTAGTGCCATTCCGGAACAAATGGCGCCTCGGGGGTGACTTCAGATTACCGGCGATCAGGGATGTGGCATTGTACGGGAAACTGGAAGCCGCATACAAAAATGGGACCTTCAGTCATTAAGCAGCGACTTCACCTCGGCCCATTCATCGGGCGTGTTGACGTTCTTCCATGCAGGGGCGAGTTCCGGCGGGATCACCGGTCTGAGCACCTTCGGATGCCTTGCCAACTCCTGCAGTCTCGGCAGCCGCTTCAGGGCTATCGATTCTGCGTAGTCGAAGAGCATCGGTTCGTAGCAGGCCCCTGCCGCCTCGACAATCCCGGACCCCTGAATTTGAGGCATCACCGCCCAGGTCCCGGGCCTGCGCTGAGCCAGAAGCCACCTCCAGGCCTTCTCGTGCATAAGTGGCATATCAACGGACGATATGATCCAGGCGCTTCGGGGTGCCCACCTGAAGGCGCTGAGCATACCTGCAAGAGGGCCCTCGGTCTCCTGAATGTCCGGAATCCTGTCGGCGACAACAAGCGAATCGGCCAACTGTGAATTACCGAGGAGTACTGTTCGCGACGCCACTAGCGAGAGGGTCCCGACCATCTGCTCGGCGAGGGTCCTTCCCCCGATTTCGAGCATCGTCTTGGGCCTTCCCATACGGCTGCTCTTCCCGCCGATAAGGAGGCCGGCAAAGACCGGTCTCGATACGAGATGGGCATCAAGCTCGCGGGTGACATACTCAAGAAATTTATCCAGATAAAGAGGATCTTCACGCTCGATGCGCGCCCTCACCGCACCTGCGTCAGGCAGACCTTCAGAACCCGAACCCTCCGCATCAAGCCATATGCGGGGAACATCGCTGCCCTTGTGTCCCTCGACAAGAATGAGATCAAGGGCGAGCGGAAACAGCGAAAGACCCTCCTGCAGACTGCCGCTGTCAAGAGGACGCCTGCCGAACCACTGGGCGGTGTCCTGTCCGGCCACGAAATCGGCCCCGGCCTTATAGAACCGGTCGGTGTCCTTACCCGGCGTATCCGCAGAAAGGGCGTGATGAGAGGTATGCTTCAGCACGCCCACCGACAGCCCCCTCCCTCTGAGAAGGGGCAGCGCCTTTTCGATCAGGGTTGTCTTTCCTGCGCCCGAGTATCCCCCTATACCTATGATGCACGCGGAAGTCACGACCTCACTTCACCTCAACATTATCCACAGTCACCGTTCCGGCTGAGATGGTCATTGGGAAAGCTATAGTTGACAATGTTCTCCCCGATTCAGAAAATCCAGATGTATAACCTCCCCTGAAGGCCACGCTTATCTCCTGATCGCAGGTAACGGTGACATATTCTCCTGCTAGGATCCTTATCTCGCTGTCAGCCAGCGGCAGGTACCGATACGCAGCATCCGGTTCAAGGAAATAATCATCACCGGACGTCGAGGTCCTCTTTACCGGCGACTCAGAGAAGGTCGCCTGCAGAGTATATGCAGCAGTTACATTTGTTATGGTGTAAGAACAGTAAGCAGCTCCGCACACGATACCGCTGGAAACCGGCCCGATCCCGGCAACTGACAGCATTGAGAGATAATAACCTGTGTCCGGCGTCATTGTGCAGACAGAGTCGCTGCCCTCGCTCACCGGCGAGTCGCAGACGACCGTCCCGTGCCCGCCAGGAGCGGAATATGTAATAGTATAAGTCGGAATTGCCATCGTGGTCACATTGAAGTCAGCGCTTACTCCCCCTATTATCAGGGTCGCTTTTGTGGTAGTAGAGTAGATCGATGATGTCGTCTGCCGAACACAGACCGTATCTCCGTTGCTTGCAATGCCATCCGTGCCGACGAACGTCCCTGTGCAGCCTATCGAGTACTGACCGCCCGTCACTGATATGGCTGTCGGCAGATTGATGCCGCTCACGATAATGGTGTTGGAGGTCACGTTCGAACTCAACGCAGCGCCTGTCTGCGGATCGAAAGAAAAAGAATCAGGATAGCTGTCTATGCCACCCCGCACAGGCCAGACTGACAGCTCCGAGGTCTTGGCCGCAATATATAGGTCTCCCATCAGACTGCCCCCAAGATCCACCCACCATGCCTGGTCAAGGGGTGCGTACGTCGAAGATGTCCAGTACCAAGAAAACAACTGATCAGTAACGTGGTTCTGAACATTCCGGAAGCCCTGAGTGTTCAGCCATGTAGCCGGATTGGCAACGCCATAGTTATAGAGGCTCTGCAATTCAGTCCGGTTCGGCAGGCGCCAATCGGTATAACCGAGATAACCATTTGTGTTCAGGCAGCCGATGTAGGCGATGGCATCAGTCCACGTCTTCAGAGTCCCAGGTGTACATTCCACCGGACCCGGGGCATTCCCGTCACGGGACCAGATCAGGCCGGTCAGGCCGTCTGTTGCTGTATCGTCACCATTCACGATAAACCGCGTTTCCGGCCAGGGAACACCCTTCTGCAGGTCGCCGTCGTCACCTGTTACAGAGCTTGTCGTCTGCCCTGTCTTCCAGACCATTCCAGGGCTCTTTGAGGTCCCGCGGACCGGGAGAATCCAGTGGTTGTTACCGGGGCTGTCACCAGAGACCGAGCCACGCTGCATAACTACGCCCCATTTGTGTACTCCTGTCGGCATGTAGGTCGAGGAAGTCCAATACCAGTACCATGCTATATTAGCGAACCCTGCACCATTGAGCCACGCGGCCACATCAGATGCGGAGACGTTTACGAGGCTGTCCAGCTCGTTCACATTTGGCAGCCGCCAGTCTCCGGCAACCGAGCCATCGGTCAGGCCGCAGGTACCGTTGCTCAAACCGTTGGCTGCGGCCACGGCCTCAGACCATGGCCGAGATGCCAGGCATCCGCCGTCCTTCAGCCAGATCAGGCCTGTGAGATTGTCGTGCAGGGTGCCGTCGCCCGGATCAAGGAACCGGTTAGTCGGCCAGGGAAGCCCGCGACGGAGATCTCCGTCGTCCCCACCTGCGAAGACAGCTGTCTGACCGGTGCGCCGCAAAGCCGTCCTGCAGATGCCTCCGCTTCCCGCAGCAGCAATAGCTGCTATCTCCGGCGCTGTCAGCGCGCGGTTGTAAACCTGAACTTCGTCGATAAGGCCATTGTAGTAATAAGCGTATAACGCGTCGTGGCCCTCGTACTGACCGCCGAACCTCGTTGAAAAAGATGGTGCGGTATGAAGGAACGCGCCTGCATTTTCCAAAAGGCCGTCGGCATAAAGACTGATGGTCCCTGCGCCATCGCTGACAAACACGAGGTGATGCCACGCGCCATCGGCGATATTGGAAGCCCCCTGTATGCTGTAATCGCCGCCGTCATACCACTCGGCGGTCTGTTTTCCGTTCGCGACGCCGAAATGCAGGTGCTGTGTGGTCTTGTTCCCTCTGCCAAAGAATGCCCCCTTGATGCCAAATGTGGTAGGTGCTGCGGCGTCCGACGTCTTGACCCAGAACGCCATTGAGCCGGCTGTGTTGCTTCTGAAATCAACATCTGCCAGCGAGACATAGTCGTTAACTCCATCAAAGCTGAAGGCCTGCCCGACTACCCCGGCAGCATAGGTCGCGCCGTTCATCGGCGTCCCGTTGTTCGTTCCGACCATATCCAGAGCATTATTGTCCCCGCTCCACCATGAGACCATGCCCGGGGGGGGAGGAGCGCAGCCCTCGGCTTCAGGCTGAAGAATCAACGGGAACAGGAATAAGAGGGCAAACAACAAGGAAAATGTCACCATTGCGACTGATATTTTTCCAGCGGCAACTCGCAGCATAAGCACCCCCATATTGTTGTTTTGAATATTTTACGTGGAACTGCAGATATTTCACAACTCAGCAGTCGGCAGGCTGCCTTTGTTCAATGCACCATTTTTTCTCCGGCTCATATACAATAACCTGTATGAAGATCGCCTATTTCGACTGTTTTTCAGGCATAAGCGGAGATATGTGCCTCGGCGCGCTCGTTGACGCCGGAGTTCCTCCCGAGGCACTGAGGCGGGAACTGAAAAAGATCCCTGTCTCAGGCTACGCTCTCTCCTCACGAAAGGTCGTGCGCTGCGGGATATCCGCCACAAAGGTCGATGTCGGGCTCGACAGGACAGACCGGGCCGCAAGGACCTGGAAGGACATAGAGAAGATCATCGCCGGCTCGTCCCTCTCCCCCTCCATAAAAAAAAGGGGCACGGCAATATTCCGCACATTGTTCGAAGCCGAGGCAAGGGTCCACGGAAGACCGTATACGAAGATACACCTGCATGAACTCGGGGCTGTAGACTGCATCGTGGATATCTTCGGCACGCTGATCGGGCTCGAAATGCTCGGCGTCTCCGAAGTGTATGCGTCTCCGGTCAACGTGGGCGGCGGCACCCTCAGGACTTGTCACGGAATACTCCCCGCCCCGGCGCCCGCGGCGATGGAACTCCTGAAAGGGACCCCTGTCTATGCGCAGGGAGAACCATTCGAGAAGACGACACCGACAGGGGCCGTGCTCATCACCTCGCTTTCGCGCTCATTCGGCGGCCTGCCCGCGATGATCCCGGAGACTGCAGGAAACGGTGCCGGAGACAAAGATCCCGAGACGATGCCGAACATCGTACGGCTGATCATAGGAAATGCGGCCGCTTCACCGGGTGAGGAAGGGGTGTTTGTCATCGAAACAAACATCGACGACATGAACCCCCAGATCTACGAATATGTCAGCGAACTCCTTTTTGACGCCGGCGCGCTAGATGTCTATCTCACCCAGATCATGATGAAAAAGATGAGGCCCGCAGTGCGGCTCAGTGTGCTCTGCCGGAGAAATGAGCTGCAAACTCTTGCGGACATCATTCTTCGGGAGACGAGCAGCATCGGCATCAGATTTTTTGAGGCATCGCGGATCGTCATGGAGCGGGAAACAGGAGAGGTCCGGACCTCCTTCGGCAAGACCGGTGTCAAGTTCGCCCGTTACGGCAGCACGTCAAAGGTCATCCCCGAGTATGAGGACTGCCGCCGGATAGCCAGGGAGAAGGGGCTTCCCCTTTCCCGGGTGATCGAGACCGTCAGGGCAGAGGCCACATCCCCGCAAAAAAAGGGCAAAAAAGAGAGGCCGGGGAGATAGTCTCACCGGCCTCTCTTCCCGCGCCAGAGTCGCCTATTTCTGCTGCTGATACATGGGGTTCTGCCTCCGCTGCTCCTCCATCCTGTCCGGGGCCGGCTTTTTTTCATCCGGTGCCGTCTTGACGTCATCCGTCTTCTGCTGCTGCTTTTCCACGGGTTTCTGCTGCTGTTTTTCTATTGGCTTAGGTTGCTGCTTTTCTCCAGGCCTTGGCTGCTGTTTTTCTATTGGTCGCTGTTGTTGTTTTTCTATCGGCTTTGGTTGTATTTCTAACGGCCTCTGCTGTTGCCTTTCTGAAGGCCTCTGCTGAATTTCCACAGGCCTCGTCTGCCGGGACTTGTCAGCGGGCCTCTCTCCAAAGGGTTTCTGCTGGTCCAGGGCAGGCGACTGGCGGTGCTGCACGCCCCTTTCCTCCTCAGGAGTCTTCTTTGTCTGGGGCACCTCCCGCAGATCCGCCGGTCTGTTCTGAGGCCTGTCAACAGCCTTCGGCTGGTTTCTGTCTCCCGGGTGCGCTTCGTTCATCTTCTGCTGCTGGTACATGGGGTTCTGCCGCCGCTGCTCCTCCATCTTCGTTACCGGGGGCTCGCGGTGATCCCTGATCTCACTTCCCCCTCCGGCGCCACCCTGTCTCTGCCTTTCGCGGGAGGGTCTTTCCTTGAGTATGTTGACCGGCAGATTATCCGGGGCGGCGCCGCGGCTGAAGACCGAGCGGGTCTTCTCCTTTACGAACGGCCGCTCCTTCCTGATTTCTCTGACCTTCAGCTCATTCACCGTCTTCGGCGGCGGTGTCCTGAACCTGCTCTCCCTGAACACCGGAACTGCTGCCGACCTGTCGTGCTTCACCGCAGGCCTTCCGAAGGTTATGCCGCGTTTATGGTCTTCAAAAGGGTTATATCCCGGCTTCATTTCCGCATATTTGCCCTTGTAAAACGAGTCGTGGCGGACGATCCTGACCCCATGCCGATATGCGGCATTGCGGTACCGCGGGATCCTGGCTCCGGAAAAGACATTGATGCTCAGGTTAAAGCTGTTCGGGCCGTAATTTCCATACCCGTAATAAACTTCACCCGGCGCAAGCGGGACCCAGGAGACATACTCGGGAGTTTTCACCCAGCCTACATACCCGGGGGCCCAGTATACGGAACCCCCCTGCGGAGGCACCCAGCACCATCCTGAAGACGAGTTCCATATCCACCTCCCGTAATGGTAAGGCGCCCACCCCCATGGTTCGTACCCGACCCAGACATAATCTCCGTTGATCAAAGTCCATCTTCCGTCCTGATACGGGGCCCAGCCTGCCGAAACGCCCGTCGTCGGGACCCAGACATAACCGTAGTCCCTGTCGCGTATCCATCTGCCATTTTCATCGAAATCGTAGGAATAGGCGGCCAGTTCATCCGGGAGATACCGGGTGCTGTAATTTTTTCCGTAGACCTCTTCATCACGGTCCCGGTTCCACCTCTCCCAGGCATCCACCCCTCCAAGAGGCGTCAGATCGGCGTAGGCTTCGCCTTCTCTCAGGAGAAGCGCGCTGCCGCCGGGAACCCTCGTGCTCCCTCCCGGCGATTCGGCATACACCTCTCCCCTGATCACCGAGATCTCGGTCCCCCCCCGTTCAGAGGAGTCGAGCATGAAATTGGTGGGATCATAGACACGGATCGAGGCGACCGGCGTATCCAGCTGAAGCACGCTGTCCCCCGGCCCCCTGTAATACACGTAGACACTTCCCTCGCTGAGGTAGAATTGTGAAGAATCCCTTTCCACAGTAACGACATCAAGCGCGGAAAACTCGTCGAGCCTGACGCGCGTCCCATCCCTCAGGGTCAGCTCTGCACGCGCACCCTCAGGCACCCAGACCCGGTCACCCTCCCTCAGCGGAGTATTGACCGAAAGTGGCACCCAACCGCCCGTATCCTCGTTCCGGAACTGTACATCACCGCTGATAAGGCTCACCCGAAGGTCCCCCAGTTGCGACGCAACGGCCAAGGCCGGCGCCAGCAACACCACCATTAATACCAGTACGCCACCGAATCTTTTCATAACGGTTCCTTTCTTGAGACTCTTACTGTCTCCCCGAAACTCCATGGTACCATTAAATCAGGCAATTTTGAAGAATCTGTGAAGCGATGGGGAAATAAGGCAGAATGGCGCGGATTATACCGGGGCGGGACTGAAGCGTTTCAGCCGGAGTGCATTCGTCACGACCGTAACCGATGAAAAACCCATGGCCCCGGCTGCCAGCATGGGATTCAGAAGTATCCCGAAAAACGGGAAGAGCACCCCTGCTGCGACCGGGATAAGGACCACATTGTAGGCAAAGGCCCAGAAGAGGTTCTGCCTGATGTTCCGCATCGTCGCCCTGGACAGGGCCATAGCCGTCGCCACGCCGCGTATGTCTCCGCTGATCAGGGTAATGTCCGCTGCCTCCATCGCCACATCCGTCCCGGTACCTATCGCGATACCGACATCCGCCTGGGCCAGGGCCGGGGCGTCATTGATGCCATCACCGACCATCGCCACAATCTTCCCTTCGGACTGGAGTTTCTTCACGTTTTCCGCCTTCTCCTGAGGCAGGACCTCGGCCAGGACGCGGCTGATGCCGGCCTCCTCCGCGATCGCCTCTGCTGTCCGCCGGTTGTCCCCGGTAAGCATGACGACTTCGAGCCCGAGGGCCCGGAGCGACTTCACCGCGGCGACTGACTCTTCCTTCAGGGTATCGGCTACAGCGATTATGCCCGCGGCCCTCCTGTCGATACTGACGAACATGGGAGTCTTTCCCTCTCCCGCGATGCGCTGCGCATCGTCGAACAGGCGGGCCAGGTCAATCCCCTCATCCCGCATGAGCTTTTCATTGCCAAGCAGGACCTCCCGTCCTTCGATGTCCGCGGCGATGCCGTGTCCGGGAATGGCGCGAAAAGTCCGCGCGTCTTTCAGGGGAAGGTTCTGTTCCAGGGCCTTCCGTACAATCGCCTCTCCGAGCGGGTGTTCGGAACCCTTCTCTGCGGAGGCCGCATACAGGAGCAGCTCATCGGGAGAAATGGCATCCTGGATGATGCCGGTCACCCCGGGCCTCCCCTTCGTCAGGGTGCCGGTCTTGTCGAAAACAACCGTGGTCACCTTATGGGCTATCTCCAGCGCATCTCCGCTCCTGATAAGGACCCCGTATTCCGCCCCCTTCCCCGTGCCGACCATGATCGAGGTGGGAGTAGCAAGCCCCAGGGAGCATGGGCAGGCGATGATCAGAACCGCAATGAAATTCAGAACCGCATACGTCAAGGATGGCGCCGGCCCGAAGAAATACCAGACAGCGAACGTTGCTGCGGCTATGCAGATAACCGCCGGCACAAAATAGGATGCTATCAGATCCGCCATCCTTGCGATGGGTGGCTTCGAGCCCTGCGCCGCCTGGACCATGTCGATGATATGGGAGAGCATTGTATCCCTGCCGACCTTCAGGGCCTCGAACCTGAACGAACCGGTCTTGTTGATCGTGGCGCCGATCACGCGATCTCCAGCCTGCTTTTCAGCCGGGATCGACTCTCCGGTCACCATCGACTCGTCCACAGCAGAATGTCCCTCCCGGATCACCCCGTCCACAGGGATCTTTTCTCCGGGTCTGACGACGACAATATCGCCGATTTCCACATCCTCCACAGGGATATCCGTCTCCTGGTCGCCGCGCAACACCCTGGCGGTCTTCGGTTGCAGCCCGATCAGCTTCTTGATAGCCTCGGAGGTCTGCCCTTTTGCCCTGGCCTCAAAAAGCCGGCCCAGTAGGATGAGGACGATGATCGTCGCGGACGTATCAAAATAGACGTCAGCGGAATAGCCCTTGATCTCGAAGAGTCCCGGGAAAAAGGTGGCCACGATACTATACAGGTATGCAGATGAGGTGCCGACGGCGATGAGGGTGTTCATGTTTGTCGTCCGGTGACGGGCCGCCGAGATCGCACCGGCATAAAACTGCCGGCCTATCCAGAACTGGACCGGAGTCGCAAGGAGAAGCTGCAGGATAAAATTGATCTGCCTCGGCAGGGCTACCAGGCGCGACAGTCCCAGGTGTTCCCACTGCATCAGGACCATCAGAGGAACTGCCAGGGCCGCACCCGTAATAACCTTAGCCCTCAGCTTCCTGTAGGCCTCCTGACGTTCCTTCTGCTCTTTCTCTACAATGTCCTCGCCCTTCTCCGCCTCGACCACATCGTACCCGGCCTCCCGAACAGCCTTCCTGAAATCCCTGATACCGACCTGCGACGGGAAATACTCTACCGCCGCCTTCTCCGTTGCGAAATTCACCGACGAGGAGAGGACCCCTTCGAGAGAGCCGAGAGTCTGCTCGACGTTTGCCACGCAGGCGGCGCAGGACATGCCCCTGATCGGCAGGACGATCCGTGATGCCGAGACTCCGTACCCCTGGTCCCTGATGACCGATATGAGGTCAGCCATGGATACTGAATCTTCATCGTAGACGACAACCGCCTTTTCGGCAGCAAAATTGACCGTAGCGCTCCTGACGCCGGGCAGGCCCGCAAGGGCCTCTTCGATATGGGCAGCGCAGGCAGCACAGGACATCCCGGTCACCGGGATCTCGATCTTCTTTTCTCTGGGTGTGTGATTGTCCGGCATAGGTATAGTTTCAATACTTGTTGATTATAACATGCTACGCTCAGGAGGTCCTGCTCGCTTACGGGGACTGCGAAAGGACCGCCTGTTGGCCTCTGCAGAATTCCTGTCCTTCTGAGCCGGGATTCGGGCCACGCAATCCTGTCAGTATTTCAGTATCTCCAGGTAGTCCCGGATATCCTTCTCTTCCAGCCCCGATGCCCTGATCTTCCTTAGATTCAGGTCCTCGGTCGCCTTTTCCCGGCTCCCCTTATAGATCGGATCGAGTTTCAGGGCCTGAGACATGGCGGTCGAGGCATCACCGTACCGGGCGAGGGCGTTATAGCAGAGCGCCATCCTCATATAGGCAAGGCCGAGATTCTGATCCCTCTTGAGCACCTCCCTGAAAGACGCAAGGGCGTCCTCATACTTCCCAAGACGATAATAGGCGTTCCCTATGTTGAAATATGCCTTATCCGCTGTGGGATACAACGGGTTGGAAATCGCCTTCAGATAATAGGTGATGGCGGTCTTATAGTCGCCGGTCTTCTCGTAGGAGTAGCCGAGGTTGTTATAGGCCTCCGAATAATCCGGGGCCACCCGGATCGCCCGCTCGAAATACTCCTTCGCCTTGGGGTATTCCTCCAGATACATCAGATGCACGATCCCCAGCGCGTTCAGGATCTCTTTATCGTTCGGGTTGAGTTCAAGGGCCTTGTGAAATTCCACATACGCCTGCTGCACCTTCTTTTCGCTCAGGGCGGACACGCCCAGCCGGTAATGTGCCGTCGCCTCCTGGTCACGCGTGCCCTTAGGCAGAGATGCGCAGGCAGCAACAGAGAGTCCGACAACAAGTACAGCAGTGATTTTCCAGTAACCCACCTTTTCTCCTCGCACCGGTATCGGAAATAATTGTATTTTTCATCTTGCAACGCCATGCTGTCAAGCAGATTCATAGGAGACCATGCCCCCGCCCCTGCGAACATTATGTAACAGGTGTAACAGGCCTCCCCCTAATTGTCAAGCCTGGGACAGCCCGGTCTCCGTCGCCCGGACAGGCATACGTAGCCTGGCGCCTCAGTCACAACCCTGATATAATATCCCATTCTCACCAGGAAAGGAGGGGCCATGGAACTTCTTGTGCATATTTCGGAGTCGGAACGGATTTTTCTGGAGCGGATCGCCCGCGAACTGACCGTTCTCCAGAAAAAAGAACATACTGTGGAAGATGCTGTTCACGAATGCATACGCATGGCGATGTACGAAGAGAGCGAGGAGACAGCGTGAGGAAGAGACCGGGACGGGAACCCGTTCCCGCGGAACACCTCGATACTGTGCGGCACGACATCATTCACGCCCTCGATGGTCGCACGCTCTCCGCACTGGAGATATCCGCCGAAGTATCCGTCTCCGAAAAAGAGGTCTATGAGCACCTCGGTCATATCATGAAATCCCTCTCCGGAGCAGGCCGCGTCTTGCACGTCACCCCTGCGGAGTGCCTGAAATGCGGATTCGTCTTCAAAAAGAGAGACAGGCTGAAAAAACCGGGCAGATGTCCGCTCTGCCGGGGAGAGCAGATACAGGAGCCGTTGTTCTCGGTACAGTAGGAACGACAGGCCGTATATCTGCGGGAAAAATGGGATGATCCTGCCTACAGATCAGCCTCGCAATTCTGCCAGCTTGCAGAGTCGCTTACCTGGAATGCTCTTCATACAGCAACTTCAAGTATCTCATCATCAGGTTGCAGGACCGCTTTATCGATATCCACGGAAAGACATCCCGTGATCGCTTCTTTGAGGTTCACGAGCAGTTCATCCCAGGTGTCGGCCTGTGTCATGCAACCGGGTATAGCCGGCACTTCAGCCCACCACCCGCCTTCTTCCGCAGTATGAATTATAGCCTTAAATGTCATTGGGCACCCCTTCCGATTCTGCGTACGCTTGCTCTATTATGAAGGGACGTCTTGCCCTGCTGCCGGTATGCCTCAATCATCTCCTTGAGCGCATCGACAAGCATCGCCCTGCACTCTTCCATGGTCTTGCCCTCTGTAACCACTTCAGGCCACTCGACCAACTGCCCCATATAGCCCGAAGATATTCTGCTGTATACTGCCGTATATGAATTTGTCATTCTGGCATTGCCTCCGTCATCAAACCTATTATACAACACACATGCCAGATCACAGAAGGCCCTCAGGGATGATAATCGGCCTCTGTTTCTCCCTCAGCTTCTCACGACGGGACTTATCGGCGTATAGCTGAGTGCAGATGCATTATCGCCAGTTCGAAAATCCAGGTCTGTTCGATACTGTACACGACACCATACAGAGGGTTAGAAGGCGGATGGCTAGTTTAAGCCATTTACAATCTTTCAAATCAAGAGGTTATGGTGGGCGATACTGGGATTGAACCAGTAAAAAGGCCCTTCAAATGGCGTATTTAAGCCATCGGAAATAGTTGTGGTGACGGTCTGGTGACGGCGACAGGAGAATTTTTCTCAAACTACTTCTAGAGTAAGCACTGTTACCGATACTACAACTTGTTCAGAAGATATATTTTACGGTGAGGGCGCTAATAATTCTGGCATTATGTTCTCTAAATCAATATGATCCCAGCAGGCTTTCTTAATTTCAAATGCTTGATTCTTGAAACCAGCATGAATAATATGGTTACCACGTCTTTGTATATACTCTATGGCAGGAACAAAGTCAGCATCGTTTGAAATCAAAATAGCTTTGTCATAAACATTATCCAGCGCATAATGGAAAAGCTCAATCGCTATAGAGGTATCAACGCCTTTTTCAACTGTTCTAATAAGCTCTTTGCCACAGTGAGGACAATGGGTTATGGCTTTACGGCAACCTTCATCAGTGCACTTTATTGCCTTTGCTGGCTTTCGCTCTTTCACAATTACTTTATATCCCGGAAACATATCCATCGTTTGCAGAAATGATCTCAATTTACGGTCTTTGTGATTCTTCGGATTAATTGATGCATATACATGCGTGCCAAAATACTCAGAACCCTGTCCTAAATGATTGCACAATACTTGAGGCATCGTACGCCAAGGGATTTGAACCCTCGATGAAGAGCCAATTCTTTCATGATATTCATTCCAGGAGAGTTGAAGATTCCAAAAATCAATGAAGATCTTAATTTTCATGATATAATCCCCAATATTAGAAATTGAAACAAAAGCGGGGAACCACTTGGTTCCCCGGGACTATAAAGCTCACTCTAAGCAACAAGTGAGGGGCTATAAAACTCGGAGGCTTACACTCCGAGGGGTTGTGAAAATACTTTAGCAAGCCTGCAATTATTTGTCAAGGCCTCGTACCCCTGGCAGGCTCAATAGATTTTCCTCCTTTGTCCATCTATAGTAGCCCTTCAGGTATAACGATTGTCTCTTGTATCTTTCTCAGCTTCTCCAGGCGGGTCTTATCAGCGTAAATTTGGGTGGTCCTTATATTGGTATGTCCTGTCAGCTTTGACGTGCTGTATATATCCCCTGATTCATTCGCCGCATGAGACACTGACGCATGCTTGACCCCGTTATAGAAGGTGACCACTGATCCGGCCTTGACTGCTGCAGCGTTCCATATCTCCCTTATCTTGGCTTCTGCCCATCTCTTTCCCTCATAGGTGAAAACAAAGTCATTAGGCATACAGGTAATACAGAGGTCCCGGATTCTCTCCCTCAGTGCTGCATGCAAGGGGATTGTGTACGGCTTCTTTGTCTTTGTCGATGACAGGACATTGCCGGAAAAGCCCAGTTCAATAGTGACAGTGTTGTTCTCGAAGTCGAAGTGTCTGGCCTGCAATGCCCTTGCATCTGCAGGCCTGCAAAGGTGCGTTATCAGGAACAGGAATATCAGCCGGCATTCTTCCGGGATATGACTGATTATCTTCAGGCTTTCTGATACCTCCGGGATATTCTTAACCTTCTTCGTAACTTCGATCTTCGGCAGGGTCAGCTTTGAAGATGTTACCCCCAGGCTGTGATTGTAGTTGATCAGGGATAGCAGGACCCCGACAATATTCTTGATACTCTTTCCGCCAAGCCCTTTCTTTGCCATACCGGGCAGGGCCTCTGCAAACAGGGTAATATCACTTTGCTTGATGTCCCTGATATCATGGGATATGCTGAAATGCCTGAAGATATATCCCTTTGCAAAATCTAACTGCTGAGAGTATTTCCGGTTCGTGTGCTTCTTTACAAACTCGTTCCACCTCGCTTCAAGGTAATAGTTCTCCCTGTCTTTTCTGACAAAATGGGTAGGGTCAAACGTGCGGTTATCAATGTCAGTGTTGATCTGTTTCAGTAATGACTTTGCAGCCGAATAACTATCAAGGGGGTTGTCATATTTGTTGGTGAAGATTCTGATACGGGTCCCTTCATGCCATAGGTCAATATAGAACTTCCTCGGTATCGTCATGTGTTCCTTGCAGATATACCCGATTTTAGAGACTTCCTCAAATAGCCTTTTGCAGGTAGGGCATTTGCTTTGACTGCTGATAGGCCGGATCGTTCCCTTCATCTTCTCCTCATTCCCTTGATTGAGAAGATAAGCAATCGCCTCGATATCTGTCAAGGTGCCGGACACAGACCGCCTATTCTCCGATAGCCCCGAAGAGCTTCTGAAAGTCGGACAGCTTGAGTATTGCGAGTTCCCCCCGCATATGCTTTTCCTTCAGGACAAGGACCGGGATCTTCTCAGGGTAATACCTTTCGGCCTGCTTTATCCCGTCCTTCAGAAATCCGCTAATCTTGTTCCGATACTTGCACTCGATAGAAAGACGCGGATGTTCAACGTCTCCAATGGAAAGACTGAAATCCATGCCCCGGCTGTTGCGTGTACCGCCCAGGGTAGCCGCTGCCTTCTTTTCAAGCCTCTTCCAGTTGCTCATGACTGAAGCCTTTCCAGAAGGCGTTTTTCTGCTTCGGGCGTGAGAAGGTACGGCATTTCATATACGCTGTCATTCCCGAAGTTACTAGACGAAAGAGGGCGCGGGATATCCTCCCAATTGTCATAGATTATCCCCTGATAATATGATCGCCCATCGCTGAGCATAGCAACATTAGTCTCATCAAGAGACGTTTCGGGCAGGGCTTGTTCAAGTTTCTCGATCCGCCTGCTGAAGTTATTCCTCATCTGCCGGCCTCCATTCGTTGCTCGATCGCTGCTAGCCTTTCCTGTACGTCCTGCAGTTCGGTAAACTTGAGGATGTTTTCAAGTAGGGTCTGCGCTGTTCTCAGTCTCACGCTATCTTCATTACTGGTCAGAAGCTCCCGGAGAGTGTTGACGGCATCCCCGACGGTCATCCTCAGTTCATGAGTTGCCGCGTCTATGATCTCCTGACGCTGCCTGTAAAACTCTGCCTTAAATTCAGGCTGCCGCGACCAGTCGTAAAAGGTATCCCGTGATATCCTGGCCTTCTTGCATCCCTCTGCTATATTCCTGGCAGAAAGAATAAGCGGGATAGCCCGCGCCTGATTCGGTGGAAGTGTAAGATTCTGACGATTACTGTCCATTGTTCCGGCTCCGTAGATACTGCGTAGCTATCTTCCGCAGTTGATCAGGCGTGAACATTCTGTTTTTCAGTTCGTCGTCAGTCTTCGTCAGCATCGTCTCTGCTATCGCCTTCAATTCTTCTACGGAATGCAGCCTCTTTGTTGATGCAAGCGGTATCTTCTTTTCCAGTTTATTAAGACGGTCTTCAATTCTCATTTGTGGTCCTTTCCTCTTCTGCTTCGATGTATGAGTATTTTGCGTTTCTGACGGCCTCAAGGAAGCCTTTAACGTCACCCCTGACCATAGCCCTATCCATTGTGTCGATAGCCTCTCTGACGCGCTTGTAGGCGGTCGTATGACGGTCTATCATGTCTCGCTCTGAAAGCCACCCGCCGAAGGCTGCATACTCGGCTTTCATGGTTGTCATCTTCTCCCCTCCCCAGGTGTCAGCCAGTCCCCGACTTCTACATATTTGCAGCCACCCGCTAATTTGTATTCCAATTCAAGCCCTCTAGGGTTAACGCTCTTTCTAGCAAATATCTTTGCATCGGTGATTTTGATTTTTCCGTAATCGAGGGAGAGATAAAGCCGAGCCTTCTCTATTGATCGAGCACCACCTAAGCCATAATCTTGACCAGCATTCTTCTGAATCGCAATAACAGCTATGCCCTTGCCTAAAGCGTCGTATACTTCGCGGATATACTGAGCTACCCGGAAAAAATCATCATGCATTTCGAGGAAGTCTATTATGTGAATGCTGTCAGGATTTAGCTTGATAACATCAGCAAAGTTGCTTGTTCGCTCCTTGAATCTGATCTTCTTCCACTCCGATAAAGGCGTTTCAAATTCATCTATTCTGATACGCAGCTCCTCCGGCCCCATCTCGGAGTTGTAGTAATAAACCCCTTCTTTATAATTCCGATTGAGATATGCGGTATTCATGAGAAAGGCCGTTTTGCCTGCAGACTTCGCCCCGGCAACAACGATGATGTTCTTGGGCATAACCTTAACCAGTTCACGCAACCTGAGAGGCAACTGCAAAGGATGAGCTTCAGTGGATACGTTCTCGATATCCATATCGGGGCAATCATCAGTATCTATCCGACGGTAAACACCATTCTTGCTGCCGATCTTCCTGACTACTCCACGGCTCTTCAGTCTATGAAAAATCTGCTGTACTGCGTTCTTGTAAGGTTTTGTAAGGCCGGTAATGTTCTGTAAGTGGGTGTAAACATCTGTAAGAGAAAAGTCACCATCTGTAAGGAAAACCCACTGTTCAACCTCCTTCGTCAAGTTGATTTCCCGGTGCTCCTGCCGCTTAATTGCGCTGAGAATTTTTGCTTCAAGCTCATCAGTCGGGAAAGGTGGCTCGCAAGAAAGTGCTATCTTTTCAAGAACTTGCAGGATTTCAGCATCACTCATCCCGCCTTTGACAAGGCAGTTAGCAACGTGGAATATATCATTGTCGCGTGTTCCCTGCTTGAAGGATAGAGAGTCGTTTATGTAAGCATCCTTACACCCCTCTCTTATTAATACATTTTTATTAATACATGCAGGCTTGAGCGCCTGCAGATAGGCGGCGGGCAGGGGCGAAGGCATAACCTCATCAATGCTAAGGCCCTGCATCCATGCGTATGGCTTGCCATTGGCACCAACTGAGGGAGGGGCGACGACATAACCGCCGTTTGCCCTTAAATCGGCACCGGGGATCAGCCGGGCATTATTTGAAAGCTTGTCATCAGTGATCGTGAAATAGTAATGCTTACCGCCTGAGGGTGTCTGTGCACTCGGTATTGGCACTGAGTCCGGCAAAAGGGTATCAAGTATAGGGTCTGCCTGTTCTGCGTCGTCTACGTCAATTACTGCAAGCCCTGAGACAACGCCGGTAACAATTCCGATATTCATATCCGGCCATTGTTTAGCCCATGCCCTGATCTCCTGCTCATTGGCTCTTTGTTTCTGGTACGCCTCCCATTTGATAAGCGGCTTCTTGTCCCGGCCCACAGGGATAACGGAATATTTCATCTTCTGTGAATACATCAGAGCGGCCTGCAGCTGATTCATTCCGATCAACCCTCCAATTCCGCCAGGAGCGCAGCGCAACAATCCATCAGGCTTGACCTGTGCTGTGTAAAGGGTCCGGCTGCTAGTTCGTCAACATAGAAGCGCAGCAACCGGGCAAGGTCTTTACGTTTCTTCGAGGTGAGGCGGTAGGGCTTGACGGGGAAACGTTTCGATCTACTCATGAGCGGCCACCTTTGAGTGAAAATACCGCGCTACGGGTCAGTTTGATTTGTTCTAGAACGTCCCTTGCCCCCACCGGTGCGTTGTCATAGATCCGCCTGAGTGCATCATCTATATCGCCGCTCGCAGCAAAACGTACGCGCCCATGATCGCTATGGGGGGTGAAGGTTATACCAAAGGCTTTAAGGACTCCTACGAGGATTGTGTCATCAAAAAGTATCTGTTCCTTTTTCTGCATCTCTTCTTCTCCTTTATGTAACATTTGACTTCAGCACTATAATTGCTACTTTCATGCCAAGACCTAACCCATGGATATTTAACAATAATGACAATTAAGCGGTGCAACATATACATTATTGGTATTTATTTTTTATACTATATCCGTGCTTAGTATTATGATGAGAAAGGAACAGACAAGGATAATGAAAAAGACTGCCCTGCACACCGTAACGGCACTCGTAAGTAATGCCCTTGGAAAAAGCAGAACATCCGAAGACCTGTTAAATAATCTGAGGGCAGAAGCAAAAAGATTAAGGCTACCTGATGCAGAACATAAAGCCGCCCCCGGTCTCTATATCGTGCATTACCTCTCAGATGAGGCAATCCCAAAGAGCTTAAAGAAAGATCATTTCCTCAAGTATTTTAAGAGGGTGTTTCGATCGCTGGACGAAATCGAGTACGTTACCCTCTTCGCTTTTGGTTTCTATAACTTCAGGGAGTTGGCTCAAGAATATGATAGAAGGCTTTTTAGCGCCCTGGTTGACTCGGACGAATCGCTACTCATTGCTGGGGATACTGGAACGGGGAAGGAAAGGTTTGCCAACATGATCCACTGGTTAAGCGAAAAGCCTTCTGATAAACTGATCTCGATAAACTGTGCAGCCATCCCTAAGGATCTTCTTGAGTCTGAACTCTTCGGCTTCGAAAAAGGTGCTTTCTCTGGTGCAACCGCATCAAAAAAGGGGCTGATAGAAGAAGCCGACAGCGGTACACTATTCCTTGACGAACTCGGCAAGATGGACCCCTATCTACAGGCTAAGATATTGCGGGTCATTGAAGAGAAGAGTTTACGGCGACTCGGAAGCAACAAAGATATTGCGGTATCATTCAGGGTGCTTGCTGCCACGCAGCCAAAAAGCATTAATGACATACTCCCCGACCTGCTGTATCGTCTCAACTACCCCGTGTACAAGATCGAACTTCCTCCGCTAAACGAAAGACTAAAACGCCCCGATGCAATTGGCTCCCTTTGCGGGGCTTACGACACGACACTAGATAAAATGAATCTAGGAACGGCATTCAGTAGGCACCTGCCCCCCGGGAGCATCTCTGTGCTATTGCGCCACAACTACGAGGGAAATTACAGAGAGCTTGAAAGCATAATCAGATTTGCCGTAAGGCATGCACAGAGCTACAAAAGAACTGAGGTATTGCCAGACGATATAGTGCCCTTCCTATCTCGACCTGCAACAACTGCCGCCGCGCCAATAGCCGATGAAAACAACTTTGACATGATCCCACTAAAAGATATATTTGACTATGCTGACAAAGTAAGAGCCGAGATTGTTGAAAAGAAAGTAAGGCGGGTACTTGCCACAGGTGTTAAAATCGACTATTCGCTAAAGACTGAAGGTTATAAAAAGCAGCCGCAAGCCTTCAAGAAACGCTTCAAAAACTATACAGGGAAAACAATTAGAGCTATCAGCTAAATGGTTCCCCTTCGGGGTGGTTGCCTGATATACGGGTCTAACTCTGGTATAATTTGGCATGAATTAATTCGGGGAGGGTCAGCGAATGAAAACGTCTTATTATGTCATGCTGCTTGCCATAGTTGTTTTGAGTTCCTGTAATGAACAAAAGACGATACCTGCGGTTCCTCAGTTTACGCCTTCCGTTCCTGCATCACCTCCAACAGTTCGCCCTCTGCCACAATCCGCTACTGAAATATTTAATCTTCGGTCAGAATGCGCAAGGCTAGGGAATATGATTGTTAAAGAAAACCCCGTAGGGGTTGCACTTGCTTCATCTCAAATATCTAAGTACGAGCCAAGGACAAACCGATGCTATGTTGAAGTTGTAGTCCAAACGGCAAATGCCAAAATAGCCCCGGATTATTTACATAGATATTTGTTCGACGGGCAAACAAAGCAAATGCTTGCCTTCGCTCAATACGAAAAAGGAGTAAAAGATGGAATGATAGTTGATAAGTCGGGCAGCGGCTTTGAAGATGCAGTAAAACATATCGAAAAGGTGATGAAAGAGGAAGATCATTTGCAATAGCGAACCCGCACCGGAAGAAGTCAATGAGAAAAGGCCCCGAGTCTCCCCAGGGCCTTCAGTAAACCTCCATATCAGGACGATACGTGTATCGCGGCCTCCAATTTGTTGATTTTATCAGTCAATGCGTTATTAGCCTCCCATAGCTGTTTGTTCTGATATAGCAACACGATAACGCTTAATACAATAGGTATTATTACCGTCCATACTAACGTCCAACGGTTCCTATACCATGGAATCGGGTTTGTACTTGACAGTATGCCTTTTATTTGCCGTCTTGCTTCTCGCTCACTTAAAGGCGTGTTCATATTCATATCCTTTCTGTGTGACACACCGACCATCGCGCCACACGCTATGCGGCCTTCTTTATAATTCGTCCGATTGTTTTCGGCTGCCATGCCTTACCTTGTGGCCTATGTCCTGCCTTCGTCAGAGCCTCACAGATTGCCCGGTAAGACATACCCTGACTATGAAGCATCTTAACCTGTGCTATCACCTCCTGCTGTGCCTCATGCGGTATGAGGGTATTTCCATCATCTGCCAGCCTCCACCCGAAAGGGATTTGCCCGGCCCTCTCATGGTTTGCTATCTTCATCTGAAGCGCGTCCTTTGTCCTCTCGCTGATCAGGTCCCTTTCCATCTGTGCAAGGGAAGCCGTAATATTGAGGAAGAACCGGCCCATTGCCGTAGACGTGTCTATTTTTTCATTCAGACTGTGGAAAGTGACCCCGGCCCTTTCTATCGTCTCTATCAGCGTAAGCGTGTCTATGACCTTCCTAGAAAGCCTGTCGAGCTTATAAACGACTACCGCGTCAATGCGCTTGCCCTTAACCATGCTCATAAGCGCCTGTACGCCGTCGCGGGAAAGGTTCTTGCCGCTCTTCCCTGCATCCTCTATGATCTCGATAAGCTCAAGGTCATTCAGGGCGCAATAAGCGGCTATCTTGGATTTCTGGTTATCAAGGGAGATTCCTTCTGTGGCCTGCTCTGTGGTAGATACGCGGATATAACCTACTGCCTTTTTCATTTTCATTCCCCTTTTCGTTTTCGTCACGTGGTATGTTGGTACCATGTTATACACATACTACCACCCATGCATGATGTTGTCAATATAATTTGTTGACATGGTACCTCTATAGGCATATAATGAGGCATGGCAGAAACTACGAAGAAACAGACAGGCATCCGAATAGAAGAAAACACACTGAAGGCGGTCAAGCACCTTGCTGTTGATACAGGGCGATCTTTAAGTTCTCTCGTAACTGAGGCTATCGAAGATCTGCTGAAGAAGTACCAGAAGAAAAGCAGATAGTCCCGCGCCTAAGATACCTGCCAAGAATTACAGAAGCCGTAATGAGCTACCAGACATAATAAAGCCCTGCACCCGGCAGGGCTTCTTAGACAGAATCGGCTTATTTATCGTTATCTGCCGTAGTAATTACTGTAAGGATTCTGATAGGTATTGTTATATCTGGTGTTGGAATTCTGCTTGTATGGGTTCACCGTGCCAGACTGTCCCGTATATGGATTCACATTCCCCCGCGTACTGTAATTATTGTAAGGATTGTTGTCAGCCTTGGTCCGGTTATATCCGTTAACATAGGTGTCTTTAATGCCGTCTCCGTCTGTATCCTTATAAGATCCCCGCACCCATTCAGCACTGACAACACCAGATAACATCATGCTCAACAGAACAGCAAAAAGAAGTCTTTTCATGTCCCCACTCCCCGTTAGTTATATTCCCCGGCATCAAAGATGCCCTGTACATACTACCATCTAAGCGATAGTAAAGGGAAGGTGTGCGTATACTCCCTCATTTGGTGCCTATTATCTTATGCCGCAAAAGGAAACGATATATCACCCTGCATTGCTTTGTTCCATATTCGGTATCAATGACCCGGTAAAAGGCAGCTTCATGTCACCCCCATGAGGACCAAGAAAATTACCCAAGACATTCCCTGCCACATCTGGCGCATTTTCTAGGCTGTGTGTTCTTCGCCCCACATGACGGGCACAAATAGAGTACAAAAGATGGGATTGCAGCTTTATAGTGGCTTATGTCTTCATAAGCGTTATAGGCGGGTTTGGGTTTCTTTTTACTGGCATTAATAGGCGGTTTTACAGATTCTTCTTTCACTCCCATAAAAGTCCGATATATTCTTTGAGCTTGTCTAGCTCCTGCGGTGGTATCGAGTATACGAAGCATCGCGTCATAATGAGATACGCCACGGGTAATGTCTGCCTCGTACATGGCCTTGACTGGACCTGATAGGCGCTCAGCTATCATTTCCATGATCTGCGGGGTGTCCATCGGCGGGTGTCCTGCATCATGGATAGAGCCGGGAGGGAATACAGGCGTTTGTGGGTCTGTGACTGGTTTAGATGCATCAGGACCGTTCAAAGGGATAGCCCCAACCATTTCCTCATCCGGGATAATAGAATCCCATCCGGGGGGCATTTCTGACTCAGGTATAAGGCTATCGCCCGGATCTTCTATCATTCAACAGTCCCCGCGTTAAGCGGCGGTTTACTGTGTGATTTGCTATCAGGCAGCGTCCCCATAACCACGATTATCTCAGAGAGTAGCCTATCAGTCAACCCCAGCGCTTTTTTGTTTATTCAGGAGATAACCACTTCCCGCGCCTTATGCCGAAGGGAATTAAACATTTGTGGTGACGGTCTGGTGACGGTCGTGTTTTATTGTTTATTCTCGGGGAGTTACGGCAGGTCATGGCTAGTTTAAGCCATTTCTAATATTCTTTAATATCAATAGGTTATGGTGGGCGATACTGGGATTGAACCAGTGACCCCTCCCGTGTGAAGGGAGTGCTCTCCCGCTGAGCTAATCGCCCTGAGATCTAAAACGCCAGACGTGAAACGTCAATAAAAATAACAGAAAGAAGCCCTTAAAATCAAATGCCCCCAATCGGGAGCGGTGTGTCACCCTCTTCCGACGCAGTGATAGCTGAAGCCGAGTTTTTTCATCTTCTCGGGCTCATAAATATTTCTCAGGTCGAAGAAGAAAGGAGTCTTGAGCAGTTTTTTGAGTTTCACCAGGTCAAGGTTCCTGAACTCGTTCCATTCGGTCACGATCACCACGGCATCGGCGTCTTTCGCGCAGTCGTAACTGTTCCGGGCATACCTGATCTTTCTGCCGAGCACCTCTTTGGCATCATTGACCGCGGCAGGATCAAACGCCCTGACGGTGCATTTCTCCTCGAGCAGCTTCCCGATAATATGCACGGACGGAGCGTCCCGCATATCATTCGTATTCGGCTTGAACGACAGGCCAAGCACCGCGATCGTCTTTCCCTTCAGCGTGCCCATGGCCGCGCGGATCTTTTCGACAACGAAATCCTTCTGCAGCTCATTCGCACTGACGGCGGCCTGCACAACCCCGAGTTCCACGCCCTTTTCCCCTGCGATCGTCAGCAGTGCCCGGGTATCTTTGGGAAAACATGACCCGCCGAAACCCGGCCCCGTATGCAGGAACTTCGACCCGATCCTCTGGTCGAGCCCCATCCCCTTTGCGACCATCTTGACATCGGCACCCACCTTCTCGCAGAGCCGTGACAGTTCGTTGATAAAAGAGATCTTGACCGCAAGGAAGGAGTTCGAGGCATATTTTATCAGCTCCGCCGTCTCGACCGTCGTGACGACAAACGGGGTTTCAAGCAGATAAAGGGGCCGGTAAAGGTCCTTCAGGATCGCGATCGCCTGCTGGCTCGCGGAGCCCAGTACCACGCGGTTCGGACGCATAAAGTCCTCGATCGCCGAACCCTCTCTGAGGAACTCGGGATTCGAGACGATATCGAAGTCCGCCTCTTCCTTCAGGCGTTTCGAGATGATCTGGCGCAGACGGGCGCCGGTACCGACCGGCACGGTGCTCTTCGTCACAATGACTTTATACCCCTTGATCAGCTGAGCTATCTCTTCAGCCACCTCTTCGACGTAACTCATATCTGCAGAGCCATCACCGCGGGGCGGCGTGCCCACGGCGATGAAGATGGCAAGGGACGACTCGACTGCATCGCCTATCTTCGTCGAGAATTTCAGTCTCCCGTTTTTGAGGTTCTTTTTGACCAGGGATTCAAGCCCCGGCTCGTAAAAGGGGACCGTCCCCTTCCTCAACGCCCGGATCTTAGCATCGTCCTTGTCGATGCAGGTGACGAATACGCCGAACTCCGCAAAACAGGCTCCGGTGACAAGACCGACATACCCGGTGCCAATTATACCGATATGCATATAAACCCTCTCTCTTTATCGATGACCCGCCGGACACTCATGGACCGGCCGCAGCGGGATACGCATCATGATTGCTTCACCGCTCTCCCGAGGATTATAGTATATCATGGCTGAGTTGAAGTTCCTGAAGAAAAACCCGTGTCCGGACTGCAGCTTCTGCCAGTACTGCAGCAAGACCCGCTGCAGCATGTGCAGAACAAAACCGGCGAAGAAGGAGGATGAAAAGTCCGACAGGCCCAAAACCCACAAACCGCTTTTCAGGCCTTATTAGTTTCTGCCGCAACCGGGTCGATCTGAAACGTCCCCTTATCAGCACCGCTACTCCGGGGGAGCAACCGGCAATGATACCCTGCTTCCCCTATTTCCCGGTTCTCCCGTCGACCGCTGCCAGTATGCCGTTGAGGAGCGCCACCGGTGTCGGCGGACATCCCGGCACATAGACATCCACAGGAACGACCTTGCCGATTCCGCCAAGAGAGGCATAACTCTCTCCGAAGATCCCGCCGTTACAGCCGCAGTCACCCACGGCAACAACGAGTTTCGGGGTCGGCGTGGCGTTGAACGTCCTCTTCAGGGCAATCTCCATATTATGGGAGACCGGTCCTGTTACCAGCAGCATATCGGCGAATCTCGGCGAGGCGGTGAAATGGATACCGAACCGCTCGCAGTTATAAAAAGAGTTATTGATCGCGTGGATCTCCAGTTCGCAGCCGTTGCATGAGCCGGCATCCACCTGACGTATGGTCAGGCTCCTGCTGAACCTCCGCCTGATCGCCTCTTCCAGCCTCGCCCCGGTCCTTATCAGACCCTCTTCCACTGCCGGAGGAAGGGGCTCGGTGACGATGCCGGTCCTGAATATCTGTCTAAGTATTCTGATCACAGGTCATGCCCCGAATACGACTGATTGAAGCTCTTGTTGCAGAGGGGAAAATCCGGGACAATATTCCCCGGAATCGCCTGCTCCAGCCCGAGCCAGTTTACGCTGGAGGGGTCCCTGACCATGCACCGGTTGATCTCGCCACGGGGCCCTGCCTGGGTCCAGTAGATGATCTCGCCGCGCCAGCCCTCGACCGCCGAAAAACCCATCGTGTCGGGTCCGGGGTCCCCGATATCGGCGGCTATGGGGCCTTCGGGCAGGTTTTCGATGATAAAGCGCACGATGCGGATCGATTCCCGGACTTCCTCGACGCGCACCCATGTCCTGGCATGCACGTCTCCGGTGATCTTGACCGGCACGTCCAGTTCGAGCCGGTCATACTGGTCATATGGCGGAAACGGATTGAAGATCCTGCAGTCCAGATTCAGGCCACTAGCGCGGGCGACGATGCCGACCACGCATAGCTCGCGCGCCTTTTCAGGAGTGAGGATGCCGGTATCCCTGACCCTGTCATCCAGAGAGGCGCTCTCTTCATAGATCTTCACCACCTTCTCGAAGTCCTTGGATATTGCCTCAAGTTCCGAAAGGATCAACCTCTTTCCCCTCGCGTCGAGATCAACGGCAACCCCTCCGGGAAGCACCCGGTCCATGATAAAACGGTGGCCAAAGAGCGCGCTGTTCGTCCGGAGGACCAACTCCCTCAGCCTGGAGAGCTGGTAAAGCATAAAGGCAAAGGCGGCGTCGTTGCAGATGGCCCCGATGTCTCCGAGATGGTTCGCGATGCGCTCCCGCTCGAGATACAGCGCCCGAAGCCAGTGCGCCCTCTCCGGTATAACGGAGTCTTCCATCGACTCCACCGCAATGGAATATCCGAGGGCGTGTGCGACCGTTGTATCGCCGGAGACACGTCCCGCCAGCCTGACCCCCTCGCGCCATGTCAGTGCTTCGAATTTCTTTTCTATACCTTTGTGCACGTACCCGAGTCTTTCTTCGAGATTCACGACCATCTCCCCGACCGCCTGGAACCTGAAATGCCCGGGCTCGATGATCCCGGCGTGGACGGGTCCGACCGGGATCTCATAGACCCCTTCGCCAGCCGCCCTCGCCCACTGATATTCGCCCTCCAGCCTCTTCATGGGCTTAGACGAGTCGAAGGTCTTTCTCAGAGGGAAGGCATCCTGCGGCCAGTCTTCGAATTTGATCCACGGCCGCATATCCGGATGCCCCGTCGGCTCCACGCCCATGAGGCTCTGTATCTGCCTCTCGAACCGGTATGCGGGCAGGAATTTTTTTGTAAGGCTGGGGAAGCGGGGATCGGATGAAGGCAGCGGCGACCGTACGATAAGATATTCCCTCCCCCACCGGTAGCAGGCATAGACACAAAAACCCCTCCCCAATTCAGTCTCGTCAGTGGCCCATTCCGCCGCAAGGAGGGCATAGGTCTTCTTCAGGACGCGCGCGGCCTCGGCGAACCTCTCCCTCGGCACGGTGCAGCACGCAACGGCAGAGGGATGCTGGGCCGCCTCTACCCTCATATCGTCTCCGAATACCGGGGCGAGCGCATTGATCAGCATGCTCATTTCAGGACCTCCACCGCGGTATGGAACCATCTGCTCAGGAAGTCCGGCAGGTAAAGCCCCACGACAAGCACAAGGAGCATATGGAAAAGCACCGGCAGATGGGAGACCTTCATCGACCTCTGGTTCGACGGAACCTCACCCGCGACCATCGGCTGGACCTTCCGGAAGAGCGCGGCAAACGCCACTCCCAGCCCCAGGAGGAGAAACGGGGTCATGAGGGGGGCATCCTTGATCGTTGCGGTCAGTATAAGGAACTCGCTCGTGAAGATGCCGAAGGGCGGCATGCCTACGATAGCCATCACCCCGAACATCAGCCCCCACCCGACTAGGGGATTCCCCCTGATGAGCCCCTGTATCTTGTCCATCTCCTGTGTCCGGTGCATCTGGGAGGCATGCCCGACGGTAAAGAAGATGGCAGACTTGGCAAGGCTGTGGACGAGCATATGCAGAAGGGCGCCGAATGTGGCGATCGGCCCTCCGAGACCGAAGGCAAACGTCGCAATACCCATATGCTCGATCGAGGAATAGGAGAACATACGCTTGATGTCCTTCTGGCGCAGAAGGGAAAACGCAGCCACGAGGATCGACAGCAGACCGAACCCCATCATGATATTGCCGGCATGGTGCGTATGGGTGGAGCCGTCGACGAGGACCTTGCACCGTACCAGCGCGTACAGGGCGATATTCAGCAGCAGGCCCGAAAGCACCGCGGATATCGGCGTAGGTCCCTCGCTGTGCGCATCCGGAAGCCAGTTGTGAAGAGGCACGAGCCCGACCTTCGTGCCGTATCCGACCATGAGAAAGACAAAGGCAAGGGAAAGCACCGTCGGCTCCAGCTGTCCGGTCACCTGGCTGAGGTTCGTCCAGAGCAGCGCGTCCCCCCCCTCGCCGAGCACCTTTTCGGCCGCAAAGTACAGCAACACTGTACCGAAGAGCGCCAGCGAGATGCCGACGCCGCAGAGGATGAAATATTTCCAGGCCGCCTCGATCGCCGTCGGTGTCCGGTACAGGGAGACGAGAAGCACGGTCGAGAGCGTCGCCAGTTCCATTGCGATCCAGAGCACGCCGATATTGTTCGTCAGAAGGCAGAGGAGCATCGCGAAGATGAAGAGCTGGAACATCGCATGGTAGAACCTCATCCCGACATGGCCGACGCGGCCGTGCTCCCGTTCCCTCCGCATATACCTCCTGCTGAAGACTGCGGTGGTCATCGAGACGAACGAGGTCAGCACGGCCAGATACACATTGAAGGCATCCACAAAAAAGAACTTTCCTCCGGCCATCATCGGTCCATGCTCATAGACCTGGAAGGCAAGGTCAAATCCCGCCGCGCAGGTGGCCGCCGAGCCGATGATATTTATCTCGGGCGCGAGCCTGCGGTCGCCGATAAAGCCGAGCGCCGCAGCTGCGACAAGGGGAACACCAAGGAGTATCAGAAGGATCATACTCCCTAGTCCTCTTCCTTCAGCCGCGCCATCTGCTCGACGTTCAGGCTGTCGAAGGTCGTATGGATATGGAAAAAGAATATGCCGAAGATAAACGCCGCGATCAGGACGTCGAGCGCAACCCCGAGCTCCACCACCAGCGGCATGCCGTACGTGGCGCTCGTTGCGGCGAAGAAAAGACCGTTTTCAAGGGCCAGAAAGCCTATGATCTGGGTAACGGCATGCTTCCTCGTGATCATCATCAGCAGCCCTATCATAACCGTGGCCAGGGCAATCGCGAGCGTCGACCGGGTGATCAGGGTCGAAAGCTCCCTTACCGGGGCGGTCAGGTGATAGGAGAAAATGACCAGCGCAAGACCAATGAGCATCGTCATCGGTATATTCACCAGGGTCTCCACCTCCCTGCGTATCTTCAGGCGCACTACCAGCACATGCAGGATGTATGGGAGCAGCACGACCTTGAGGGAGAGCGTCAGAACGGAGGAAATGTACAGATGGTGCTTGTTGGCCAGATAGCCGACGATGGCTGTATTGACCGAAAGCAGAAAGCCCTGCCAGGCGAAAAGATGGATAAGGCTGCTGATCCTCTTCTGCGCGAGCATCCCGAAGGCGGTCAGCAGCACGAAGGCGGCGAGGAAACTGTTGATCTGGGCGGCGGTCTGCAGATCCATAGTCTTATTCCAGTATAAAGAACGAGAGCATCCCCAGCGTCGCCATCAGGAAGGCAGACCCCAGGAACTCCGTCAGTCTGAAGAGCCGCATCTTTGCGAGCCCGGTTTCGATCAGTACGAGCACGACCGCGGAGGCCGCGAGTTTCAGCAGGAGAACCGCACCGGCAATCACGATCATCAGCGGGTCGTCCACCGATGCGATGCCCATCGGAAAGAACAGGGCACTTCCCAGGGCCATGAAGATAAAGAGTTTCATCATGCCGGCCCACTCGATCAGGGCGAGATGACGGCCCGAATATTCGAGGATCATCGCCTCGTGGAGCATCGTCAGTTCAAGATGCGTGGACGGGTTATCGACAGGGATTCTGCCGGTCTCCGCGAGCGTGATCAGGATATACGCGATAAAGGCGAATGACAGGGACGGCTTAAAGAGCGACTGCCCGCTGTAGATCACCCCGGCTATATGAGAAAGCGAGGTCGACCTGTTCGCAAGGGAGACCGTAAAGATCGCCATGAGCATCGCCGGCTCCGCAAGAGACGCCACCAGCATCTCCCTGCTCGATCCCATTCCGCCGAAGGCCGTGCCGATGTCCATCCCGGCCAGGGCGGTAAAGAACCGCGCAATGGAAAAGAGGCCGACCAGCACGATGACGTCCGCGCTCGGCGCAAGAGGCAGCTTCAGGTAGAGCATCGGGACGACCGCTCCGGCAAGGATGACCGTGCCGAAGACGAGGTACGGGGTGAAACGGAATATCCAGGAGGCATTCCCGGCGAGGACTACATCCTTCGACAGAAGCTTTGCGAGGTCGCGGTACGGCTGGAAAATGCTCGCCGAGGACCTGTTCTGCGTCCAGCACTTCAGCATCCTCACCCAGCCGATGAACAGCGGGGCTCCGCCGATCAGCAGCGCGACCTGCAGCGCCTCTATGACCAGAGGACTCATGCTCATATCCCCGCCAGCAGGAGAAGCACGAGGATAGTCACAAAAGAATAGATGAGATACGACTGTATCCGTCCCTGCTGCAGCCTGCCCACCTTCCGGGCGAGCCAGAAGCTCGCGTCGGCCACCGGCTTGTACATCAGGTTCCAGAACAGGTCCCTGATGCGGAGATGATACTGCAATCTCAGGGGGAAGGCCGGATGCGCCTGCTGGGGAGCAAGGGTCACCCGTTCCCGCACGCTTGCCATGAAACCGAAGACCCTGCGGAACGGCATCGAGAACGATGTGGCGTTATACTGCATCCTCGGCGTGAGCTTCTCGAACCCGCAGTCCCAGATCGGACCGCGCTGTATCCTGCCCGGTCGCACGTGGAGCACGACATAGACAATGGCGGTCACAAGGATAACCCCCAGGAATACCCCTATGCCAGAATACGATGCCCGCTCAGGCGCAACCGGTGTCAGCCACATCCAGCCTGTCACCCCCGCCGACATGGAGATGTTTCCGCCGACAAGACCCTCGGGGACAACGTGCAGCCAGTCGATAAAGGCCGTCGGGAAGATACCCAGGAGAAGACACGAGGCAGCAGCAAAGATCATCCCGGCCTTCATGGACCAGCCGGCCTCATGAATCGTCTGCCGTTGAGGCCCCCTCCAGTGTCCGAGAAACGTCACGCCGAACGCCTTCACGAATGTCGCTGCCGCCAGGGCGGCCGTGAGCGCCAAGAGCGCAGCGCCCAGAGGCATAAAAAGCTTCATCAGCTGATTGGGAAGAGACGGGGACAGCAGAAAGGCCTGGAACATAAGCCACTCCGAGACAAATCCGTTAAACGGCGGAAGGGCCGATATCGAGACGCACCCCACAAGGAAGAGCGCAGCGGTCCAGGGCATCACATGTATCAGCCCTCCCATGTTCTCCATATTCCGCTCATGCGTGGCATGGAGCACGGAACCCGCTCCCATGAAGAGCAGGCCCTTGAACATCGCATGGTTCAGAATATGGTACAGGCTCGCAGTCAGGGCAAGCGCGGAGAGCAGAGGCAGGTTGAATGAGGTAAATACCATCGACAGACCAATGCCGACGAGGATGATCCCGACATTTTCGACCGAGGAGTAAGCCAAAAGTCTCTTGAGGTCCTTCTCCATGAGGGCGTACAGTATACCCATCACCGCGGAGACGATCCCCAGGGCGAGGACCATCGCGCCCCACCACCACGGGAAGACCCTGAGCAGGTCGAAGGTAACCCGGATGATGCCGTACAGGGCAGTTTTTAACATCACCCCGCTCATCAGCGCGGAGACATTGGAAGGGGCAACAGGGTGGGCCTCCGGCAGCCATACATGAAGAGGGACCATCCCGGCCTTCGCGGCAAAGCCGAAGAATGCCAGAAGAAACGCTGCGGTCGCCCACGGAAGCGGAAAATTGGCCTGCCGCATCGCATCGAACGTATAGCCGTTGAAGGTCTCAAATCCGGTCGAGATGCCGGCCATGACCCCGAAGGACAGAAGGATCGCGATGGCGCCCACATGGGCGATTACAAGATAAATGTAAGCCGCCTTGCGGTTCTCCGGCCGCTCATCCTCGAACATCACGAGGAAGTACGAGGCAGCAGCCATCACCTCCCATGAAATAAGAAAAAAGAGGGCGTCATCGGCAAGGACGACCATGAACATGCCCGCAAGGAACAGGGCGTAAAATACCACGAGACGGGTCACCGGACGGTGACCGATAAACCCTTTCAGATACCCCGCGGAATACACGGAGACAAAGGCGGCGAGAAGCCCGATCACCGCAAGAAAAAACCCGGCGAGCGGATCCAGCCTCAGATGAAACGGAAGGTCAGGAAGCCCCAGAAGAAGCACCATCCGTTCTGTTGTGCCACTACCCACCGTCATCGCCCCGGCGACCACTGCCAGCAGTGAGGCGGCGGTCGCCACCACGGAGGAGAAGATGATCAGCAGACGCTGTGCCCTGCTCATGAGGCCTGCCGCCAGGGCAAGCAGAAAAAGCAGCAGGATCGAGCCTGAGGCCGCGTCGGCGGGCGTGAAAGTTAGGGTCATCGGGAGGACTCTTCGGAAATCCCCGGGGCCGCAGGGGTATCTTGTGCTGTCAGGGAATGAAAAAAATACCGACCCTTCGAATAATACGCAGGATCACAAACAACAGAACATCGCGTACTACTATCCATTTTTATCTGAATTCTTCCTGAAACTTTTATTTTTGCATAATATGATTTCTCATGCACCTCCCATTTGTCAAGAACCTGCGGGGAATGGGGCAGAAAACATGCCTTGCACGACAGGCTTACCGGGCAGGCGAAGTCTCCTGGGGAGGAGGCGTATCAGACTGGGGCTTCCCTGTCATGCCGTCAACGGGAGAAAGAGACTTGCCGGGCTGCAGCAGGATGATGCTGATTCTCCTGTTGCGGGGATCATTCGGATTGTCCTTGATCAGAGGCTGGGTCGAGGCATATCCGGCAACCATTACGAGCCTGTCGGGGTTGAGCCCGTCTTTTTCGAGTTCCTTCCGGGCAGCGGAGGCCCTCTCTGTCGAAAGTTCCCAGTTTGTGTATCCGGAGGTCGAATAATGCAGGGCATCGGTATGCCCCTCGATCGCTATCTTATTGTTGAGAGATTTGATGTTTTCCGCGATCACGGCAAGTATCTTCTTCGCCTTTGGACTCAACTCCGAGCCCCCGAGCGGAAACAATGACTTACCTTCCTTGTCCACCAACTGTATGCGGACCCCCCCTGCGAAGACGTCCACAAGAATCTGGTCCTGTACATCAGAGAGTTTCGAGGCCACCTCGCTCTTTATCCCCTGCTGGATCTTTTCGGGGCTGAAGCTGGGGACATCCGATGCGCCCTTGCCTTCTTCGGATTCCAGTTTGCCGAACTGCCCGCCTGAATCTCCGACAGTCCCCCCCGGTTTATCCATCAGCATCGACGTACCTCCCTTTTCAAAGAGGCTGAAGGTCTTGAAATAGGTGGCAATACGCGCCCGCTTTTCCTGGGATGTCATCGTCAGCAGCCACAGGAGCAGGAAAAAGGCCATCATCGCGGTCACAAAATCGGCGTACGCAACTTTCCAGCTGCCGCCATGATGGCCGCCGTGACCGCCCTTTTTCACCTTCTTGATAATAATTTTGGAAGACTTCGGCGCCACGGCGGGTCCCTATTTTTTCCTCAGCGAGGTCTCCAACTCGGCAAAGCTCGGCCGGACCGAGCCCGGAATCGCACGTCTGCCGGATTCGACAGCAATCTGCGGGGCGGCGCCTCCGACAAAGGCCACCAACGCGGTCTTGATGACCTTTGGATATATGGAGGCATCTTCGGCTGTGGCCTCGATCTTCGTAGCCATGGGACCGACGAACCCGTAGCACATCAGTATCCCGATAAAGGTGCCGACAAGGGCCGAACCTATGCTATGGCCGAGTACCGCAGGAGGTGAATCTATTTTGCCCATAGTGATAACCACACCAAGAACAGCCGCGACGATACCGAGTCCGGGCAGGGAATCTCCCACCTTGTTCAGGCTTGAGGAGGCGCTAAGCTCCTCGGCGTGGTTCGAGTCGATGTCTATCTCCATCAGGTTGTCAAGTTCGTACGGCGGCATGTTCGTCGTGATCATCACCTTGAGATTGTCGCAGATGAAATTGAGCGCATGATGATTCGAAACCACGCTTTTATACTTGGTGAACAGCGGGCTTTTCTTGGGGTCTTCTATATCGGATTCGATCGAGATAAGCCCCTCCTTCCTTATCTTCGAAAATATCGTATTCAGAAGCGCGAGCAGTTCCAGATAGTCGGTCTTGCCAGGACCACCGCCGCCGAAGACGAGCCTCAGACTCTTAAGGACAAGCCCGACGACCTTGGGCGGCGAGGCGATCAGAAAGGAACCGATTGCTGCCCCTCCGATTATGACGAGTTCGGCCGGCTGCCAGAGGACATGGAGATTTCCGTGCTCCATAAGGTATCCACTGATGATGCCGCCGAACACCACTATTATGCCGATTATGGTATACATGATCCTCTAATTTCTAGCACAATGATCCGTAAAAATCAAATACGGCTGTCTTCACGGTCAAATGTCGCTCTCGGAGGGTTTTACGACAGGGAGTTCGACAATAAAGGCCGTTCCCTCTTCGGTCGAGCTGCCGACACTGATCGTCCCCCCATGCTCGGTGATAATCCCGTAGGTCATAGAGAGGCCAAGCCCGGAGCCTTCGCCCACCGGCTTTGTCGTGAAGAAGGGATCGAAAATCCTCCCCCGGATATGATCCGGTATCCCGGCGCCGTTGTCGGCAATCGTGATAATGATCTTTTTTGCCTCCCGGTCGTAAACGGTCGAAATCGTGATCCGTCCCTTTCTGCCGGCTGCCAGGACCGCCTGCTCTGCGTTCATGAGGATATTCAGGATCGCGTGCTGTATCTGCTGTGCGTCGATAAAGATCATGGGGATCTCGCCGTACTCCTTCACCAGGTCGAGGTCCTTGGACTTGTGCCAATACGTACGCAGGTCTATGGTCTTATCGATAATATCATTGATATACTCAAGGCTCCGGTGAGGTTTCTGCTGGCGGGAAAAACAGAGAAGGCTCTCCACGATCACCTTGCAGCGCTCCGCGGCCCTATGTATCTTCTCGACCTCCTTCAGCACCATTTCGTCCTTCACCCGCAGAGTCAGGAGCTCGGAAAAGCCGAGGATGCCGGTGAGCGGGTTGTTGATCTCGTGAGCCACACCAGAGACGAGCTGCCCGATCGATGCCAGTTTATAGGTATTGTAGAGCTGGTCGCGCATGGCCTTCATCTCGGTAATGTCCTTCATCACGCAGACGTACGCGCCGTCATTCCCCAGTTCGACCGGAAAGATGCTGATCATATAAGTGTCCGCACCAACCACCGTCTCATCGACGACAGACTGCCGGGATTCGAATGCCCTGTCGAGGAGGCAGTTTGTATGAGGGATTTCGAGACCGAAGAGCTCGTCCACTCTCAGTCCGACAACGTCCTTCGGATGTCGCTGGAAACGGGCTGAGAATGATTTATTGGCCCGTATAACGCGCCGGGCGCGGTCCGTCACGAATATGTAATCCGTAATCGCGTCTATAGTCGCCTGCCACTGCCTTTGACTCCTGACCATTTCAGGGACCCAATCGTCCTGACATTCGTCAGCCATGTCGTCCCTCCTTTTTTATCGCCGGAAGTTTCCGGTCCGCCTTTGCCGGACCGCTGCCCAGGATAATTATGTCCACCCGCCGGTTCTTCGCCCGTCCCTCAGGGGTTGCGTTCGACGCCACCGGCCTGAATTCAGCATATCCGGCGGCAGAGAATCTCTCAGGCGGCAGGGGGTAATTTTCCAGGAAATATTGCAGGACGGCCGTCGCCCTTGCCGTGGACAACTCCCAGTTCGACGCATATTTCGACTTCGGCCCCCCGATCGGGATATTATCGGTATGCCCTTCAATCACCACCTCGTTCGGGAGCCGCAGGAGTAATGACGCGATAGAGGAGAGCACCGGTCCCGACGACTCCCTGACCGCAGCCCGCCCCACATCGAACAGAAGCCTGTCGCCGATAGAAATCACAACGCCCCTTTCGGACCTGCCGACTGATACGTCATCCCGCGCCTTCAGGGGGGCAAGTGCCCTGCTGGCCTCACGCTCAAGGACAAGTGAATCCTCGGGGAGGGGAACGATCCCCTCGATCACCTGCGGCGAACTCACCGGCGCAGACCTGAACGCCGACCTCATGGATCCGGTAAACATCTGGAGTTTTCCGGTGTCAACCCGGCTTATGGCATAGAGGGCCGTAAAAAAAGCGAACAGGAGGGTGATAAAATCGGCATATGAGACAACCCACCGGTCCGGGTTTTCCTCCTCGACAGGCCGCCTTCTCTTCATCCGGATACCCCCTTCTCCTCGAGAAAGACCTTCAGCTTCTCCCGGAGGTAATAGGGGTTCAGTCCCGTCTGGATGCCGACAACCCCTTCTATCAGCATCTCCCGGACCGACAACTCGAAGGAGAGGCGGTTTATGAGCTTCTTTGAGATCGGCAGCAGGACAAGATTCGCAGAACCGACACCGTAAATCGTTGCGACAAAGGCGACCGCGATTCCGGCCCCCAGTTTCGAAGGGTCCGTGAGGTTTTCCATCACATGAATCAGCCCGAGGACCGCACCGAGTATTCCGACCGTGGGCGCGAAGCCCCCGGCCGTCTCAAAGACACGTGCAATCCTCCTCTTTTCGGTCTCGTAGGTCATGTTCTCCTGTTCCATCGTTTCGCGGAGGAGTTTGATGTTCATATGGTCGGCAGCCAGGGTCATGGCCTTTTTCAAAAAAGGGTCCCCGATGCGCGAGATCTCCATCTCCAGCGCGATCAGGCCACTTCTTCTGGCTATCCCGCAATAGCGCACAAATTCTTCGATATATGGTACGGGATCCGGCCTTGGGTCGAGAAAAACATCCCTGAGAGATGCCACCGCCTTTAAAATGTCACGGAGGGGAAAACTAAGGAGCGTGGCGCCGAAGGTGCCGCCGAAGACGATGAAGGCCGCCGTGGGCTGGAACACCGAAGAGAGCCTTCCTCCTTCGAGAAGATTGCCGCCTATCACCGCTGCGACACCGATCACAAGCCCTATTATGCTTGCAGGGTTCATCAACCATTATTTCCGCTCTGCTGTTTCAGGGTGTTGAGCAGATCCCTTTGACGTTTCAGGGCATACTGTATGATCTCGTCGCGCACCTCTTCGTCCATTCCCGCAAAACGAACGCTCACCTCGAACTCATTGTCCCCCGCCTCCCTGACCCTGACGATGTCTCCATAAGCGTGGATACCCACGGGCGGCGTGGAAGGAAGGAGGAACTTGAGTTCGACGGTATCGCCGGGCATGGCGGGTTCCTTCATGGTAAAACGCATTCCCGAGGCGCTGAGGTTCACGCTCTGATCCTCGGCCGCGGTATAGCCTCCCTGTTCGAGCTGCAGATGCTGGAGTATGAGCGAAAGCTTCGCATTGATCTCCGCCAGCGTCTTCCAGAGGGCGGGATCTTCGACTTCATCCGGAATGCCCTGCCCCTCAGCCATGCCCGTGCCGTATCCGGCAACAATCCGCGCCCGCCTTCTCGGCAGCCCGCCGGGTACTTTGCAGCACTGCAGAGGGATCACATCATCGATCCTGAAATACTCGCGTTTTTCGCCCCAGATACGTCTGAGCCTCAGATCCGCGCCGTCGGCAGATTCCACTTCCGTATACACATCGCCATCCGTTGTCGAAATGACGATATATTCCCCTTTCTTCAGGTCGGACTTGGCATCGGCGGACAGACGGAGCACCACCTCGCTGTCGGTAAACGAGACGATCCCGGCTGCAGATCGCCGGGTCTCGGATATCATACGGTAATAGACGGTATCTCCGGGATTAAAACCCAAGGGTCTCTCCCCTGCCAGCAGGAGTCCTGAGAAACGCATGGACCGCATCTCCGTCGAACTGTGTCCAGGAATACTTCTTCAGCTCCTCGATCGCGATTTCGTGGCTCAGAGCCTTCCGGTATGGCCGGGATGACGTCATGGCGTCGTAGGTGTCGGCAATCTTAATGATCCTCACGATCAGAGGAATCCTGTTGCCGGCAAGGCCGTCGGGGTACCCGGTTCCGTCGAAGTGCTCGTGATGATTCCGGATCAGTTCCCTTTCACGCGGAAAGAACTTTATCGGTTTTATGATATTGTCTCCGATCACCGGATGCAGCTTGATCTCAAGCATCTCCTCCTCCGTCAGCCTTCCGGGTTTCAGAAGTACCGTGTCCCTGACCCCGATCTTCCCGATGTCATGGAGATACCCGCCGAAGCTGATAATATCGCGTTCCTCAGGGCAGACCTCCATCTGCTCGGCTATCTGGAGGGAGTAGGACGTGACCCGCTCCGAGTGCTGCTTTGTATAACTGTCCCGCGCCTCTATACTGGTGACCAGCGACTTCAGGGTATTGACGAGGTTATTGTAAAACACCTCATACAGTGCATTGTTTTCGATCCTGAGGGCCGCCTTTTTGGCAAAGGCAGCCGCAAGCGATATCTCGTAATCGGTGAACGCGGTACCGTCGGCCTTGTTTGCCAGGTTCAGGATGCCGAAGACCTCGTCGTTCATGATAAACGGTATCGAGAAGAACGGGCAGGAGAGCGGGGCCCCCGTATGGGGGTTCAATTCGCCCGGCGGGGCGATATAATAACTCTTCGCGCTGATCACCTTCTCTAAGACCGTGCCGTTGATCGAGATCCTTTGTACCGTCGTGCCGAGAGCATTTTCCACCTTGAGACTGCCGTTGTCGACAATTCCGAAGGACGCCTCCCGTACGTTGAGGAGTCTCGATGCCATATCGACAAGACTTTCGTAGACCTCACGATTATTGAAGATGCCGTCAAGCTCGGTGCTGACCATGTGGAAAATACCTATTTCGTAAAGGCTCCTGAAGAGTTCCTTGTTCAGTCTCTCCATCGCCGTCCCGCCCTCTCCGGGCTCCGAGAGACGGCCAAGGAGCTTCTTTTCCCCGACGATCCTGTCGGCGATGGATACGACCGTATTTATCTTGAACGGTTTTGTGATGAAGTCGCGGGCGCCCTCTTTCATCGCGTTGATCGCATTATCGAGGGTGGAAAACCCCGTGATGACAACGACCGACTGGGCGGGATTCAGCTTTTTCGTCTCTCTCAGCAGGTCCATGCCATTCATCCGGGGCATGGTAAGGTCGGTAAAGACAATATCGTATTGACGCTGCTTGAGCTTTTCTATGCCGTCGAGACCGTCAACGGCCACATCGGTCCTATACCCGCCGACACTTCCCAGGATATCGAGGAGGACGTTCCGGACGACCGGATCGTCGTCAACTATAAGAACCGAGCCCTTTTCCGTCACCTTTGATCAGCCTCTCCTTTAATATCAGCGATTCGTTCTCGGTGAGCACGCTCATGGCCTTCAGCCGCTCGATACGCTCCAGCCACCCAGCCGTCACCTCAGGATGGCCGCTGGCTACCACATTCTTGAGTATCTCCATATCACGATAAGTTTCGCGGAGATGTCTCGTCAGTTCCTTGTTGTCCTGCAGGAGCACCATCCGCTTGTACGCCCTGTCTGCGACCAGGATCATCTCCTGCCCTTTGAAAGGCTTCGTAAGATAATCATAGGCCCCTTCCTTGATCGCTTCAAGTGTGGTGTCAAGGGTGCCATATGCGGTAAGGATCACGACTGCGATATCAGGATTGCTCCTGACGGCGTACTTGAGGACCTCGATCCCGTCGGCCCCCGGCATGCGAAGATCCGTAATAACCAGCCCGATATCTTCAACTCTCAGGATCCTTATAGCATCCAGCCCGTCAAGCGCGGATAAAACGGCGTATCCCTCTCTCTTGAGGAGAGAGGTTATCACGTCACGCGCTATCTCGTCGTCATCGGCTACAAGTATCCGGAAGTCTTTCTTCTCCATCCTACATCGCTTCTTTTATTCGCTCAAGAACCTCGTTCTTGGTCTGCTCCAGGATCTGCTTCTTCTTCCCCTCGGCAGAAATGCTTACAATGTCCTGAGGTTCTCCATGCTCCTTTTCAAGCAGTGTAGACGGGTTAAGCTTGGATACCCTGTTATAGAGCCTAACCACTTCTGTTAACTGGAAAGGTAACACGGTCATGTCTTTACTACCTCCAATGCATGGCGTTGAGGCTGCGCACCTCTAATTCATGTATCGGAAGATCGAAAGAGAAACTTTAGAAACCCCGGAATATTTTATTGAAGCGCCCCCTCATTTTCGAATTCTTCGCAGCCAGCCGGCTCCTTCTGAACCTTGTTTTACTATATCATTAATAAGAGGGAAAAAGCTTTCCCTTTGCCCGGACCGCCGACCGGCTCCCCCCGGGACAATGGTCCCGTCATGACCGCCCGCGAGATACCGTTGTCCTGCCCCTTCTACTATATTAATAAAAGGCGGATACGGCAAAAAAAAGTTTTCCTTCCCCTAAAGTTTCCTAAAGGAATGCCGATAAGAATCTTAAGAAGCAGGTCCGAATCAGGTCGAAAAGGAGGAGAGGAAAGAGCAGAGACCGGAAAGACAAAAAAATGACTCACAAAGGTCTGCCTTGCGGACCACCCACCCCGGCAAGAATTGCCGGGAAACAAAATCCTTAGAATAAGGAGCAGTAAAATGGCTATCAACGATATTAGTTTAACAGCTGGCATGCGTGCCAACCTCGTAAGCCTCCAGGGAACAGTCAATCTTCTTAACAGGACCCAGCAGAGACTCTCAACCGGCAAGGCAGTCAACAGCGCCCTTGACAACCCGGTCAACTTCTTTGCAGCCCAGTCCCTCAACAACCGTGCATCAGACCTCGCCGGCTACAAGGACGGTATGTCAAATGCGGTCCAGACCATCCAGGCCGCGAACCAGGGTATCACCGGAATGACGACCTTGCTCGGTGCGGCAAAGGCTATTGCATCCTCCGTAGCGGGCCTGCCTGCAAATTCAGCCGTATCCGGGGTAAACATCAGCGCGGCGGGAATTACATCGGGGCAGACGATAATTCTTGACGGCGTAACATTAACGGCAGCTGCAGCTACCGCCAATACAGATGCCACCCATGCCACATTTGCGGTCGGCGCAGGCATAAGCGACGCGCAGGTCGCAGCCAATATTGCAACTGCATACAACACCACTACCGCTACAAACGGGACCAAGGCTACAACAGTAAGCGGAAGCATGGTGTCATTTGCCGGGACAGCAGCCCTTACAAATCTCAGCGTCACGGGAACTGCGGCATCCGGCGGAACCGTCTCTGCAACAACAGTTGCCGCCAACAGCGAGAGAGGATCTCTCGTGAGTCAGTACAATAGTATCATGGATCAGCTTAACACCATGGCTGACGATGCTTCATTCCAGGGAGTGAATCTCCTTAAGGCCGGGACTCTGACGGTTAATTTTGGAGGTGGCAGTACTCTGAACATTAACAGTACCAACACACACTATACTGATCTGGCGCTGGCGAAGGTAACCACCGAATGGACAGCCTCCACAACAGATGGAAGCGTGCAGATGACCGCAGTCGATACTGCTCTCAGCACACTTAGAAGCAAGTCAAAGGACCTGTCTAACAACCTGGCAATCATCAATGCCCGCCAGGACTTCTCGACGAACCTCGTCAACGTTCTTCAGACTGGCGCAGACAACCTTACGCTTGCTGACACTAACCAGGAAGGCGCCAACATGCTGATGCTCCAGACCAGAAACTCTCTGGGCACAACGGCATTGTCACTCTCTTCACAGGCAGCACAGTCAGTCCTGAGACTGTTCGGCTAAACAACAACCTTGGGGTAGAGGGGGGGAGGAAGAAGTCCTCTTCCCCTCTACAATAATGAGGGATGACACATGAACATTAACAGTATACAGGCAGGACAACTCTCGCAGAATGCGATTCGCTCCTCTGAAAAAGGCGATTATGGGGTTGAGGCCAAACTCAATGCTCCACCTGCCCAGGTCTCAGGCGAAGCAGGAACTCCAAAGGTTTCGACTCAGGCCATAACAACTGGGATAGATTATCTGAAGGATCAACTGCAAACGCTCCTGACGAGTTTTCCCCCTTTCTTCCCGGCCGGAAGCCCGCAGAGGCTCGATCTGATAAAAAGGATCCGAGGCCTTGAGGACCAGATTGGGAAGTCGTCGGTGGACGATAATGTGAAGAAGGCATTCAGTCAGAATAAGCTGCCTGAGAATGCATCCGATCATGAAATTTCAGCCTCACTTGACAGACTCATTGGATACAGGAATGGAGCAAAACAGACAGAGCCGGCCAAACCGGGCGTAATCGTCAACGTGAAGGTCTAAGCCCGCTATGGCACTGAAAATTGCACTAAAACCGGGTGAGAAGTTGATCATCGGCGGGGCGGTAATTTCGAACGGAAAGACCAAAAGCGACTTTGTTGTCGAAAACACTGTCCCTATCCTTCGCGAAAAAGACATCATGAGTCTTAAGGACGCTGACTCAGCCTGCAAAAAGATTTATTTTACGATTCAACTGATGTATGTCGATGAAAAGAATATACCGGAACATCATAAAGTGTTCTGGGACCTTGTCAAGGAAGTGGTAGAGGCGGCACCGAGCACGAGACAGCTTCTCTACGAGATCGGCGATAACATCCTGAACAACAACCATTACAAGGCTCTTAAACTGACCAGAAAATTGATAGACTATGAACAGGAGGCAATAAATCATGTACGCCACGGCAAATCAACTTGATACATACAGAACCGTTCAGAAAACGACCATGTCCGGCAGGGAGATAGAGGCTGCAGCCCTCACAAAGGCAGCCCTGAGGCTCAAGGATTGCCAGAACAACTGGGAAGCTGAAGACCGCAATTCAATGCTCGCTGAGGCACTCAGATTGAACCAGATGGTATGGACTATCTTTCAGTCTGAACTTGCGAAGGAAGATAATCCCCTGCCAAAACAGCTGAAACAGGATATCCTCAGCCTGAGCATATTCATAGACAAAAGGATAATAGAGGTGCTCTCGGACCCTTTACCTGAAAAGCTCAATATCATTATCGATATCAACATGAACATCGCAGCCGGACTCAGGGGGCGCTGATAGAAATAACCCGCCCCTCAAGGGGATCACGTCTCTCGGATTCCATATTGCTTAAGTTATCAGGCAAATCGCCCGATATATAAACCAGGATGTATAAAGAAGCATCCGGCAGGGCACAAGGAGGAGTTTTCCGTGAATTCGACATGGGGAATATCAGATGTGTCTACATTAGATTATCTTTTTTCCTCCACAACAAACTCCCAGGACCAGCTTGACAGTCTGGCCAACAGTGCGCTGTCAAGGGGCATAGACCGGTACACGAAAAAAGACTATGCCGGCGCTGCAAAGGAATTCCAAAGGTCTGTCGGTCTGTCGCCTTCATCTTCCAATTCGGCTGCTGCGTATGATTACCTGGCCAAGGCATACCAGCAGTTGGGAAAAACAGACGCTGCGATCAAGACCTATAAGACAGCTATCAAGGTTCTCCCGACCACTGACAGTCTTCACCTGAGTCTGGGAGACATCTACTTCAAAAATGGACAACTTAAAGACGCTCAGGCCGAGTATGAGAAGGCCGTCAGATTAAATCCGACTTCTGCTGATAACCGGTATTCACTCGGACAGGCGTATCTTACATCGGGTCGAGTGAAAGAGGCAACGACCCAGTTCACTAAAGTAACACAGCTTGCTCCGGCAAGCCCTACCGGATTTTATGGATTGGGGCAGGCCTCCAGAAAATCCGGTGACTTTGGAAATGCAATTGTTCAACTCAACAAGGCCGTAACCATGAATGCGAAGTTTGCAAATGCTTTCCAGGAACTGGGGGAAACCTATGCTGACATGGGCAACGCGGCCATGGCCCAAAAACAATTAGTCACACTGCAGGGACTAAAGGCAACCCAGCAGATCACCACGCTTCAGAATTATATGGCCCAGGCAGCTAACCCCAGACTTACAATGGCCTACAGCACGAATGGATTCAATACCTCTGACGGACCAAAGACCGCGATTTCTGCCCTCGATACGTCCCTCTCGTCTCCCATGGCAACAAAGGACTTTACGATGAACTTCGTTTTTTCGAAGGATATGGACAAGAATTCAGTGGAGAATCTCGCGAACTGGCAGATAGGGAGGCAGTCCGGAACATACATAAGCAATATCTATAATTTCGGCATGAGTGTGCCTGCTACAGAAGTTACCCTTCCGTTGCAGCCCAAAAGCGTCGTGTATAATTCCGACACCAGGACCGCTTCGGTGACTTTTACCATCTCGCAGAACGCCGCTGGCAACGGGACGATTGATCCTTCGCATGTTTCTTTCAAGTTCCTGGGGGAAGACACATACGGCAAGACGATGGATCCGAAGGCCGACGAGTTCAGCGGCTTTTCTACAATTGTGTAATTAGTCTTTTCACCGGTTATCCCGCAACCTTTTTATTCAACTTATATACAAAAACCAGTATCTCCGCCACTGCCTTATACAGCTCCGGAGGGATCTCCTGGTAGAGGTCGAGGGACGAGAGGACCTCAAGAAGTGACCGGTCCTCCTCGATGTGTATGCCATGCGCCCTGGCGATCTCGATGATCCTGTCGGCCACCGCTCCGCTGCCCTTGGCAACGAGTTTCGGCGCCTTGTCCTGGCCGTGGGTATACCTCAGCGCTGCCGCTTTTTTCTGTCCCCCGTTCATACTCATACCCTGATGTGGAGTCCCTTACCTTCACCAACGCCCGCACCCGGGTTCCGTTTCCCGCTTATATTGACAACCCTCAGGGACAGACCATTATCCGCAAATTGCTGCTGCAGGTGGTTTTTACCGGACTCTATCAGCAACTTTGTCGTCTCTTCTTCCGCATAGAACGTGATATGGTACGATCCGCCGTAGAGTGTCACGGAAACCGACAGCCTGCCCATGGGCGCCAGATCGAGATTGATATCACAGGAGAATGCCCTTTCTCCGGACCTGTTTTCTTTCCTGAAGGTGATCTCTCCGTCCCTCATCTCCTGCCACGTCAGCGGCAGAAAGGTATACAGCACATCATTGACCTTAGAGCTCAACTGAAAGAACTCGATGTTTTTCAAAAGCCTCTCGACCGCACCGGAGACCTCCGGCACCTTCACTCCGGCGGCCTTAAGCGAAGAGGCGATGTCGCTGTCTTTCAGAAGAGCGCCGAGCTTGATCAGAACAGCCTTCTGGTCCGTCTCGGGCCTGAACGTGCCGTCACCTGTTTCAGCAGCTTTTCCGTGCTCAGCCAGCAGCTGCTTCCCTGCTCCCTCAAGCGCTTTCCTGACCACCTTGTCCAGAGTGGCGCCGATCTCGGACTCACCCTTTCCTGAGAGTTTGAATTCCCGCAGGACTTCATCGTCGCTGATCACCTGCCTGAGAACGTCGGCATGTTCTTCACTGCCCTCAATAATGAAACCCGGTCCACTCCCGTCCTCAGTGCCGGGCATGTTCCGCCCGATCAGTTTCAGCTTCGTTTCCAGGAGTACGCCGGAGCCTTCCACTGATTGTTTAAGAAGGCCTGCGTTCAGTTCTTCAACCTCCGGCATAAGATCCTCAAGGGCCTTGAATTCCGGAAAGGCAATCCTCATTCTGTCAGGAATTTTTTCAAAGGCATCCTTGATGAGCTGAATATCCCCGCTACTGAGGCGAAGCCCGGAAAAGTCGGTGAGTATCTTCAAAAGCCGGGCAGGCATGGTCTCGGGCGGCTGATGATTGATCAGCGACCCTTCGGTCGCCGTCGACACTAATTGCAGCCTGATCTCCCCCTCGCCGCCGCTCACCTTGAGAAGGACCTGGGATCCGGTTGAGAGCGGGACCTGGCTTTTTGCGGTAATAATCGCCGACTCCCCGTTCTCCTGTGTAACACGCAGCGCAACGGAACCGGAAGACATCACATTGATCACCTCTGCCCTGACAATATCACCGACAGACCATGACAGGGCCTTGCCGAATGAACGGTAAAATGAATAGAGATTGTCATTGGTGACTATTAGAGGCGTTTGCATAGTACCACGTAATTCAGGGTGGCTTCAGACACCCGATCCCGCTATTGCAACGTCAAAAAATTAAAAAGGGATTCAGAGAGGATTTTACCTGCAGTCGTCCTCATCGCGGTAAGGGCAAGCTGCGTGCTCTGAATGTCAACGGCTACCTGATTCATATCAGCCCCCTCTATGCCCGATATGCTATTCTGGAGAATTGTACTCAAACTCGTCAGCCGCGTTTTTGTGTTATCCAGAGTTGTCAGACGCAGCGCGATATCGGTGGTTACCGGCTGGATAGTTGACCTGACATCCTCAAAAATAGGGGCAAGAGCCTGCAGCCGGTTGCTACTCATTGTCGCACTTATAGAGGAGCTGGGATCAAGCGCTGTTCCATTGACATTTTGGTCTTTCCAGGCATACGCCGCGACGTTGGCCATATCCATGTAATTGGAAACAGAAAAAGTATCGTATCCGGGATTGCCCGCAGTGCCGATAGTGACTGTCAGGGTATTTACGCCATTTGCCGGGTTTGTCACCTGTGCATATGAAATAGGCGTCCCGTCGGCAAGAGCCGTCGGCAGGTTCGCAGGCAGTGGGGGACTAAAGACAGTGTTACCCGGGGCATTTGCTGCAACCGTTGCGCCCTGGTCTACCGGTACATTCACCGTATTGTTATCTCCGTTATAGTCATACTGGAACGTTGCGGCATTATAGGTAAAGGAAGTCTGATTCGACTTAAACCCGGAAAACAGATATGAATCGCCGTATTTCTGATTCGCCATGTAAAGCAACGTATCCCTCAACTGACCTGCCTGCAAAGAATCAGCAGTCTTTTCAGTCGGGTCTGTACTGCTTTGCCCCTTGTTTACAAGGCTTATCATCTGAGAGATTATGTCGCTGACTGAGCTTACAGTAGTCGCAGTAATGTTAAGTCTTGCGTTGGTAAGATCGATAATGTTCTGATACTGGTCGTTCTGACTCAGGCTCACCCGGTAATCCATCGCCCTGGCCACGCCGAGGGGATCATCAGAGGGCTTATTGATTTTCTTGCCGGTTGCGAGTTCTGTGTTCAGATTTGTCAGATCTTCAATAGTATTTTGAAGTCCTCTTTTGATGAGGCCGTATTGCAGCTGACCGGTAATACGCATAATAATCTCCTCCGGAACCTTACATTCGCATCAGTGTCTGCATCAGTTCATTCGCGACAGTTATTATTTTCGCCCCAGCTTCGTATGCACGCTGGAACTGGATCAGATTGGTCGCCTCTTCATCCAGGGAAACACCTGACACCGATTCCCTGTTGTTCCTGATTTGGTCGAGGATTGAACCGTCGAACTTGAGGGTATGCGATGCAGCAGCGCTCACGCTTCCCGCTGAAGATACAATCCCGCCGTAATACCCGGAAAGTGATGAATTACCAAGATCCATGAGGGGATTATTCACAAGATTTGCCATGGCTGAGGCATTGACGTTGTCACCTGGTATTCCGGCCAGGGTTGAAGACGCCGCAATCTTATCGGTAGAAGTGATGGCAACACTCAGATTCTTGACCGCATCGGTCAATGGGCTCACAGTGAAAGTATCCTTGGCAGTTACCGCTCCCGTGATAGTCACCTGAATCCCGTTAAAGGCGATGGGACTTCCCGAAGAATAAGCCCCCGTTGCGACGGTAGCGCCAGTTTGCTTATCCAGAACCGAGTAGTTCGTTGCCGTAGGATCAAACTGAATCGTGTATTCGTCAAGTGTTAGACTTGCCGGACTCGTGATCGCGCCTGCGATGGTGGCGCCGGCAGAATTGGCAGTCAGATTTAACTGGAGCGGGTTAAAGAAATTATTGCCGTTAGATCCGTCAAGCCCGAACCCTGACTGGTGCTGAAGATTAACCTCATTCGTAAGTGCCGCGGCAAGCCTTCTCAGGCTGAATAGAGGTCCCGACTGTATGCTGGTATTCGCGGCAAGCATGCCGCCAAGCTGTCCTTTGGTCACCAGGGACGTCACATCAACATTGTCCAGCGAAAGACTGCGCATGCCGCTATTGTTCATGCTGGAGGAAAGCAGGTTAGTCTTTGTTCCCTCCACCAGATTGCGGGTGCCGACAGTGATGTTCACCGAACCGTCAGGATTGGTGTAGTATGACAATTCAGTGAGATTCGCAAGTGTATTTATTACATTATCCCGCTGCATCCGCAAGTCATTCGCAGAACCGGAATTAGCCCCTCCTTCCGCCCTGACTATGGCGTCGTTGAGCTGGGCGACATTTGACGCCAAAGAATTAATCTGGGTTACTGTCCCGTCTATTGAAGAATTATTATTCGAAATAACATCCGATACCGCACTTTCGGCCTGTTGCATCGCCCGCACCAGCGAATCGGCCTTTTGAAGAAGCAATGAACGTTCAGTCTGGCCCTCCGGATTCGCCGAAACCTGGTTCCATGCATTAAAGTAATCCGTCAGATAACTGCTTATCCCGGTCCCCTGAGCATCGTTAAAAATCTGCTGGATCTGATTCATCGACTGATTTAGAACGTCAGAACGTCCATACGTCTGCTGCTGGCTTACGAGCTGCGCCTGGAGAAACTGATCGTACGATGACTTTATGGACTCAACCGTTACCCCGTTGCCTACATAACCATTTCCCGAAGGAGAAGGTATTGCGACCGAGAGTATAACTTCCTGTCTGTTATATCCCGGGGTATTGACGTTTGCTATGTTATGGCTTGTCGTATTTATGGCAACCTGACTTGCCATAAGAGCGGACTTACCTATCTGTAGAAGACCATTGAGTGACATTTATATCTCCGCGGAAATCAGATGGCCCTTAACAGAGGAATCCTGTCCAAAGCCGTGATATCCGAAAAACCCTGCCCCCGATCGTACATAACTGAGCGAACGGTCTATCAGCACCTTGTTAAACTGGTTTAATTCTTCGACACTCTGGGCAAGGGACAAGAGGGTGGATCTGATGTCAAGAAGGGTGGCATCTCCGGTCACAGTGCTGATCTCTTTAAGAGTCAGCTCCCGCTGAAAACACTTCTTCACAAGTCTGATCCTCTCTTCCTCAAGCAGCCTCATTCTAAGAATCACCGTATCCTTCTCCTTCGATATCTCCTCGACCCCGACCGCGTTGAGTTCGACAAGGCACGCACGCTCCCGCTGCAGGATGCCCAGCAGCACCTTGCAGCTGCTGATCTGCTCGTTAAGCACGTTCCTTATCGCCTCAACAGGGGTCATACGAGTTCGTCAATCATCTTGTTGGCGATCTTGGCGGAGTCGATCTTATAAGTGCCGTCGTTGACCGCCTTGCTCACTGACTGCACCTTGTCCGTCCTGATATCGGGAAGCTGGTCGATCGTGTTTTTCATGTCCGCCATCTCCTTCGCCTTCCCGGAAAGATCAACCCTGTCCGCGCCGCCCACCTTTTCGACAGACGCGCGTCCTCCGGCCTGTCCCTGCTTGCCGACATTCTTGATCTTGGAAGCTATATCCTGTTTTTCAGGCGGTCTGTTGCCGGTAACCTTCATCTGGCCCTCCTCACGCACGGTATATTTTCTTTTATTATCGGCATTTCCACAGATTTCTTTACATCAGCAAAGTTAATTCTTCTTAATCTCCGCAGGGCCGTCACCCTTCACCCGGGAGGTTCTGCCGATTTACTTATTATTATCAAACAGTTCTTCAATCAACTGCAA